>JAJXTB010000003.1 GCA_021784205.1 Actinomycetes bacterium | reverse complement strand
ACGAACGACGCGTCCGGTTAGATCCGTCCATCGTCGCCCGTACTGGCTTTTGGCTCTCGTTCTTCCGTTTTCAAGGAGCGACATCGCACACGACCGAAGTCGGAGGTGCGAAGTACACCACCAGGATCTCTCCCGGTTCCCGCCGCCGTAAACCTCCCGGCTGCGGGATACTTACCCTATCAGCGCGTTACGGTCGCGTGCAAATCGCGTGACCGGCGTCTCTGACGGGAAGACCAGTGTAGCAACTGCCTCGGGGACGAACGTGCATTTCCCAGAGTTTTTTCTTCCCTCTCGCCATCGACCCACTGGCGCGCGAAAACGCGGCACCGATGCGCCCGGAGGTCGCCCGAAGCGTACGACGAACAGGAGCTTGACATTGTGTCCAAACGCACCGGCGTGACCCCGACAGCGAGTGAGTTCTCCAGCGTCGTCCCCACTGCTCGCCTCATAGCCTGCGACACGGGCAAACCGTATCGAACGGCGATTACGCCTTGAGCGTCAGTCGTCTCCCACGTTGAAGGCGACGCCGTTGGTGATGCGCACGAGTTCCTCGTAGGTCGTGGCGAAGACGTAGTGCGGGTGGCCACCGGCCGCCCAGACGACCGGCCAGTCACCCAGCGTCGTATCAACGATGGTCCGAATCGGGTTGGGGTGGCCGACGGGTGCAACACCACCAATCGGCTGTCCCGTGTGCGTGCGCACGAAGACCGCGTCGGGACGACGCACCGCGTGTGCGCCGAGGAACGTCGCCAGTCGATCAGTGTGCACGCGGTGTGCACCCGACGTCATCACCAGGATCGGCTCGCCATCAGCCTCAAAGATCAGTGAGTTGGCGACCTGGCCGACTTCGATGTCGAGTTGGGCCGCCGCCGCGGCGGCTGTCGGCGACGAGTCGATCGTCTCGACAATCGGGCTCGCGACCCCAAGACGATCGAGTGCATCACGCACCAACTGTCCGTTGGGATGCAGGTTCTCGACCGATCGAATGTTCACGCACTCGCCTCGGCGATGTCTCCGCCGACCTCACGCAGTCGACGGTGCAAATCGGCCGCCACGCGGTGCCAGGTTTCGGCCTGGTTGGGCCACGCGACGGGTCCTGACGCACCGCGTGAGCGCCGGCTTCGCAGCGTCTCTCGCGAATCGAACACCGCGAGGAAGCTGGCAAGAGCTGGCGTCTCGGCGACCACGTCCTGAAACGAATGTCCCGTCCTGATCGAGGTCCCCACCGCCGCGCCGACCAGCTCATGGGCCTCGCGAAACGGCATCCCCGTCTCGACGAGTCGTTCGGCGATGTCGATTGCCGCCAGATACGGGTCGTCCGCGGCCCGCGCGGCGACCACGTCATTGAACGTCATCGACTCATAGGTGCCGCGCAGCGCGTCGAGCACGAGTCCGATGTTTCGCAAGGAGTCAAAGAGCGGCTCCTTGTCCTCTTGGAGGTCTCGGTTGTAGGCCAGCGGGAGACCCTTGAGCACGACGAGCAGCGACGTCAGGTTGCCGATGAATCGACCCGTCTTGGCGCGAGCCAGTTCGGCGACGTCGCTGTTCTTCTTCTGGGGCAGCATGGACGAGCCCGTCGTATAGGCGTCACCGAGCGTGGCAAAGCCAAACTCCGCACTCGTCCAGAGCACCAGCTCCTCGCCCATTCGTGAGAGGTGTACGCCAAGCAGTGCGATGTCGAACAGCGTCTCGGCCACGAAATCCCGGTCGCTCACCGCGTCCATCGAGTTCGCAAACGCCCGGTCGAATCCCATCAGCGCCGCCGTCGTGCCCGGGTCGATCGGCAGCGACGTTCCCGCGACTGCGCCCGCGCCAAGCGGGGACACGTTGAGCCGGCGGCGGGTTTCGAGGAGTCGATCGATGTCGCGCGTCAGGGCCCACGCGTGGGCTCCGAGGTGGTGCGCCAGCAGTACGGGCTGGGCCCGCTGGAGGTGGGTGTAGCCGGGCAAGTACCGCTCCGGGTCGCTTTCACCGACCGCGAAGAGGGTCTCGGCGAGCGCCAGGACGCGTTGGGCAACGTCGACCAGCGCATCACGCACGAAGAGCCGTACCGTCGTCGCCACCTGATCGTTGCGGCTACGAGCCGTGTGCAGCTTCGCACCCGTTGGCCCCGCCAGCTCCGTCACGCGCCGTTCGATGGCCATGTGGATGTCCTCGTCGCTGCCAGCCCGCACGAAGACGCCCCGGTCGAACTCGCTCTCGACCTCGTCGAGCGCTGCCACGAGGGTTCGCCCCTCGTCGGCCGAGAGCAAGTCCGCCTCAACCAGTCCTAGGACGTGGGCCCGCGACCCCACGATGTCGTGGTGGTACAGCGCGCGGTCGAAGGGATAGCTCTCCGAGAGCTGCCACAGTGAGCTCGCCATGGACGACTCGAAGCGACCGTGCCACAACGTCATTTCGAGCGTGGCGCCGTGTTCTTCGCCCCTTGGCGGGCCGCCCAGGTCTTCACACCTAGACCATAGATCCTCACGTAGCCCTCGGAGTCTGCGTGACGGAAGGTGTCCGCCGCGTCATAGGTGGCGAGCCCGTAGTCGTAGAGCGCCTCGTCGCTGCGCCGTCCGATCACGCGCATGACCCCCGGTGCCTCGAAGCGAAGCCGGACGTCGCCCGAGATGTGGCGTTGGGTCTCTGCGACGAAGGCGTCGATCGCCTCCTTGAGCGGCGAGAACCACATGCCGTCATAGACCAGCTCGGACCAGCGAGGCTCGAGGCGGGCCTTCTCGTGGTGGACGTCGCGTTCAAGGTTGAGATCCTCGAGGTCCGCGTGCGCGGCGATGAGGGCGAGCGCAGCCGGGCATTCGTAGACCTCGCGACTCTTGATTCCGACGCGGCGGTTCTCCACCATATCCAGCCGACCGAATCCCGTAGAGCCCGCCCGGTGATTGAGCGTGCGAATCAGGTCGGCGAGTGACATCACGATGCCATCGAGGGCCACCGGCACCCCCTCGCGGAAGGTGATGGTGAGCTCCACCGGCTCGTGGGTGGTCACCCGCGTCAGGGTGTAGGGCTCACTCGGTGGTTCGGCCCACGGGTCCTCCATCTCGCCGCACTCGATCGCCCGACCCCACAGGTTCTCGTCGATCGAGTAGATCTTCTCCTTGGTGGCCCGAATCGGGATCTCCCACTTCTCGGCGTAGTCCACGGAGTCCGCGCGGGTCATGCCCCAGTTGCGCGCCGGTGCCAAGACCTCCAGATCGGGCGCCAGCGCGTGCGTGCCGACTTCGAAGCGCACTTGGTCGTTTCCCTTGCCCGTGCAGCCGTGCGCGACCGCCGTCGCGTTGAACTTGCGCGCCTGGTCGACGAGGTGTCGCACGATCACCGGGCGCGAGAGCGCCGACACCAACGGGTACTTGCCCTCGTAGCGGGCGTTGGCCATGATCGCCGGCGCACAGAACGCCTCGGCCATCTCGTCGCGAGCGTCGACCACCACGCAGTCGATCGCGCCGGCCGCGAGCGCCCGATGCTTGATGTCCTCGAAACTCTCCGAGCTCTCGGGGTCCTGGCCCACATCGACGAGGACGCACACCACCTCGGCGTCCCACTCTTCCATCATCCAGCGAATGGCCACCGACGTGTCCAGCCCTCCGCTATATGCCAGTACCACACGTTTCGTCATCGACGTTCCTTTCTCAACACCCGTTCATTCCAACCCGGCGAGTTCACGGAAGCTCTCCGCAATCGCGGCGCCCCCATGCTCATCGCTCGCGATGACCACCAACGTGTCATCGCCGGCCACGCTGCCGAGCACGCCTTCGAGGGCGCTTCGGTCCAACGCGGACGCTACGACGTGCGCACAGCCGGGCGGCGTGCGCAGGACCACGAGGTTGGCCGAGCTATCGACCGACACCACCCACTCGCCCATCATCCGACGCAGGTGGTCGAGTGGCGGCGAACTGACTTTTGGTGAGCTGGCGACGACGATTCGCCTCGAGCCGTGCTCGTCGCGGACCTTGATCGTGCCCAGCTCCTGCAGATCGCGCGTGACGGTCGCCTGGGTTGCGGTGATGCCCTCGGCCTGGAGCCGGGTCACCAGTTGCGCAGCGGTCGAAATCACCTCGCGTTCGATCAGCTCGTTGATCCGATGCTGTCGTTGCGTCTTGGTCATCGTTCACCGTCCTTTATCCATCGAAGTGCGCCGATCATCGCCGAACGCCGATGCGCCACTTGCCGCCAGACGAGTGACTGGGGTCCGTCGAGCACGTCGTCGGTGATCTCGTCACCGCGATGGGCGGGCAGGCAGTGCAGCAGCACCGCCTGAGGCGATGCGGCGTCCAGGAGTGCCTCGTTCACGCGGAATCCGGCGAGGTCGGCGCGCCGGCGCTTCGTCTCAGCTTCGAAGCCCATCGATACCCACGCGTCGGTGTAGACGACGTCGGCGCCGCGCACCGCCTCGAGAGCCGACGACGTGAGCCGCAGCTTGGCGCCTTGGACCCCCAGGGGATCCTCGTCGGTCCCGGCCGTGAGTTGGTAGCCTTCGGGCGCCCCCACAACGACTTCGGCGCCCAGTCGCACCAACGCCACCGCGAGGGACCGCGCCACGTTGGTCGCGTCGCCGACGTAGGCGACGCGCAGTCCCGCCAGCTGGCTCGGGTCACCACCCGCGAAATGATCCGCGATCGTCAGCACGTCAGCGATCGCCTGGGTGGGGTGGGCCACGTCACTGAGCAAGTTAATCAACGACAGTCGGTCGTTCGTCGCGCTGCGGATCCGGCCGAAGACCGAATGGTGGCGAATGCGCATCGCACAGATCGCGTAGAGGGCGTCGATCGTTCGGCCGACGTCCTCGGCAGACTCTCGGCTGTCCAGACCGATCTCCTCGTCACTGAAGAAGGTCGCGTAGCCACCGAGTTCGTGCACCGCAGTCGAACACGCGGCCCTGGTGCGCAGGCTCGGTCGCTCGAAGACGAGCGCCACCCCCTGGCCCGCGAGAAGCGAATCGTCGAGCGGCGCACGCGCACCTTCGAGAATCGCTCGAAGGTCGTCGTCCGCCAACTCACTGATCGTCACGACGTGTCGGCTCATCGCTTCACCTCCGTACTGGGAACCGAGCCGTCGAGCACGCTGGCCAGCGCGTGGCGTCTCGTCCCGTTGGCGAGGACGATCCGTGCGGCGCCGGCGTCCAGTGCGTCGAGCGCCGCTCGCATCTTGGGGATCATGCCGTCGCGAATGGCGCCGTCCGCCAGCATCGCGCGCACGTCGGTGACCGTGACCGAGTCGAGGGCGCTACCAGGGTCGTCGGGGTCGCGACGCAATTGGTCGATGTCGCTCAAGAGCACCAGGGTGTCAGCCTCGAGTGCGGCGGCGATCGAACCAGCGACCGTGTCGGCGTTGCAGTTGAGCAGCTCGCCCTCGGCGTCGCTCGCCACGGGCCCGATCACTGGCGTCCAGCCCTGCTCGAGCAGGTTCGTCACGAGTCGAGGATCGACCGTGACTTCGCGGGCGACTCGTCCGAGCCGCCCGCCGTGGGCTGCGGCGCGCACGAGGGCACCGTCGACGCCGCTCAGCCCGACTGCGGCGAGCCCACCCCGCTCCAGCGCCGCGGTGAGGCGCTGGTTCACGAGTCCGAGGGCCATGGCGACGAACTCCATCGTTGCGCCATCGGTGACGCGAAGCCCGTCGAGGAACTCACTCGCCAATCCGACCCGCTTAAGCAGGCTCGCGATCTGCGGACCGCCGCCGTGCACGACGACCGCGGGGGTGTCAGTGCGAATCGCGCCAATGTCCTCGGCGAGGTCGCCCAAGATCGGTGAGGCGGGGTCCAGTCGATCGAGCGCGTGACCACCGATCTTGACGACGATCCGGCTCACGGCGTCACGCCACTGCGGGGCAGTCCGAGCGCCTCGTCAAAGCCCGTGGCGACGTTCCAGGCCTGGATCGCCTGACCCGCCGCCCCTTTCAAGAGGTTGTCGATCGAGCTCATCGCCAGCAGCCAGCCGGTCCGCTCGTCGACGCGCGCCGAGACGAAGCAGAGATTGCTGCCGACGGCGTCTTTCATCGTGGGCGGCTCGACCGTGACGACCACGAAGGGATCGCTGTCGTACGCCTCGTGGAGCACGTCGAGTGGGTCGAAGGTCGCGCCGCCGATGAGCGGCGCGTACGCGCTCACCAGCATTCCCCGACTGACCGGGACGAGGTGAGGCGTGAAGAGCAGTTCCGCGCCTAGCTCTTGTTGCATCTCGGGCGTGTGCCGGTGGTCCAGCAGCCCGTAAGCCTCGGCATTTGACGCCAGGCGTGCGAAGTGCAGCCGATCAGAGGTCCCCCGACCCGCTCCCGAGACGCCGCTGAGGGCGTTGACGACGATCCCCCGGCGCGACACGACGCCGGCGTCGATGAACGGCCCGAGTGCCAAGGACGTCGCGGTCGGATAGCAGCCCGGAGCGGCGATGAGCGACGCACCGACGAGCTCGGACCGGTGCCGTTCGACGAGGCCGTAGCGGGCCTGACCGAGCAAGTCGGGCCGCGTGTGCGCGTGGCCGTACCACCGCTCGTACTCGACGGGATCGATCAGGCGAAAGTCGGCGCCGAGATCGACGACGGCGGCCCCGGTCGCCAACAGGTCGGGTACCAGGCGTTGGCTATGGCCGTGCGGCAAGGCCACGAAGACCACGTCGAGCGCCGCTCCCAGCGCCGCGTCGGTCGATTCGTAGACGAGGGTCGGAGCGAGCGCCGCGAGTGCCGGAACGTGCTCGGCTACCGATTTGCCCGCGTTGGACTCCCCCGTTGCCACGACGACGTCCATCGCCGGGTGGGTCAGACAGAGCCGCAGCACCTCCGCACCGGCGTATCCAGTGGCTCCGATGATCCCGACTCGCATAGTGACATTTTATGCATGTGAGAGAACAATTGCGCAACACCGAATTTCTACAGTAGGCTGAGCACATGTCACGGCGCGGCTGGTTGCTCTTCGCGACGATGGCCGTCTTGTGGGGCATCCCATACTTACTGATCAGAGTGGCCGTTCGCCAACTCGACCCCGGTGTGCTGGTCTTTGGACGCACGGGCCCCGCGTCGCTGCTCCTGCTCCCGCTCGTGATCGCCCGCGGTCAATTCCGTGCGATCGTTCGCAACTTCGGGTGGATCGTGGTCTTTGCCTTCGTCGAGTTTGGCGTGCCGTGGTACTTCATGGCGACCGCCGAGCAGCACATCACGAGCTCGCTGACGAGCCTGTTGATATGCGCCGTTCCACTGTTCTCGGTCGTGGCGCAGCGGTTCCGGCGCACCGAGGAGCACATCAGTCGTCGCCGGCTACTCGGCCTCGGCGTCGGCGCGCTCGGCGTGGCCTTGCTCGTCGGCTTGGGTATCCACGGCGGCTCCGTTGGCTGGATCGGCCTGATGCTTCTCGTCGCGATCGGCTACACCCTCGGACCCATCCTGCTCGCCACGAAACTCGCGGACGTGCCCGGCATTGCGGTCGTCGCGGGTGCGACGGGTGTCGTCGCACTGGCGTGGCTCCCGTGGAGCATCCTGCACTGGCCCCACCACGTCGACCACGAGACCTGGGAGTCCGTGGCGATCCTCGCCGTCGCGTGCACCGCGGCCGCCTTTGTCACCTTCTTCGAACTCGTCCAAGAGGTCGGCTCCACGCGCAGCGTCGTCGTCACCTACGTGAACACGGCGCTGGCGGTCGTGCTCGGGGTCGTGTTCCTCAGCGAGCCGATCACGACGGGAATCCTGATCGGCTTTCCCTTGGTCCTCGTGGGCAGCGTGATCGCCACCAGTCGCGGATCCTCAGCGGAGAAAGTCACCAGCGACGCGGACGAGCTCATCCACGGTTAGCCACCAGCGCGCGCCTTCGCTCACGAGCGTCACCGCCTCGCCGAACTCCACCGAGCCGTGGAAGGTCACCGACCCGTAAGCCAACGGCTCCGGGGCGACCTCGACGAGCGGTGACCACAGGGCCGCGTTATTCACGTGGCCGACGACGTCCAGATCGGTGCGACGAATCGGCCACGGCCGTCGGACCGCATCGGCACCGGGCTCGGTTCGCTCCACCCGACCCGAAACCCGCTGACGCGAACCCTCGCCGTAGGCGTCGTAGAAGGCGGAGCCGATGCGAACCGGGTGACCCGAGGGGTTCACGGGGACCCACAGCGCCACCGTCTCGATCGCGACCCGGCCGCCGCAGGCAACGTCAGTGCGCCGCTGCGCCCACGCCGCCCCCGAGCCCGAACACCACGTCGTGAGCGACACCTCGTCCCCGAGGCGGGGCCACGACCCGCCAGCGACAACTCGGAACGCCGCACGCCGCACCAGCCAGGTGTCGCTCGACTCGATGCCCGTGTCGTCCCAGTCGTCGGTGGCGATGTCCTGGAGATATCGCGCGAGGCCGTCGGGTCGCAGTGAGCCATTCGGTCCGCAGTCGCTGAGCCGCACCGGGCGACGGGCGCTGAAGCGCCGCCCCGTGCCGAGTGGTGCGAACTCGTCAGCCATTACCCGTCAACCTTAGGCCAGGTTCTAGCGCAAGACTGCACCGTGACCAGCGCCGACGGCGATCAACGCTTCGCGCGCGCTCGCCACTTCGGTGTCGCTAAGCGTCCGGTCCGTAGCGCCCAAACGAACCGTGAAGGCGAGGCTCCGGGTTCCCGGGGCGAGTGCCGCGCCGTGGTACACGTCAAAGAGCACGACCGACTCCACGAGCGGCGACGACGAGGCGAGGTCGTGACCGAGGTCAGCGGCGTGCACCGATTGGGGTGTCACAAAGGCCAGGTCGATGACCGCACTCGGGTACCGGCTCGGCACGACGGCGAGCGTCGAGCGTCGTCGCACCGCGTCGGTGTCGGCGAGGACGTCGAGGTCGAAGTCCAAGAGGCCGAGACGGCGACCCTGATGCCCGGTCACGGCCTCGACGAGCTGCGGATCGACTTCGCCAACGGTACCCACAATCGCTCCGCTCCAACGGTCGACCAACGTGGCCGATCGCGTGGGGTGAAGCCCTGGGCCAGGACCGTCGGTCGTTCGCACGACCACGTCGGCGAGCCCCAGCCGATTGGCCACTTGGGACCAGAGCACCACGGCACTCGTGGCGTCGTCCGTGCGATGGCCGAGGACTACCGTTACGCGCTCGTTCTCTGACGGCAAGCGAAGGTTGACCGATCCACCGGCACCGCCCCGGGTGAGTCGCGCCTGATCGGTGTCGTCGGGGTGGGTGAAGACGACGCCGATCTCACTGAGGCGAACGTCGGGGAATCCGCGCTCCACGTTTCGCCCCCACGCGGCGACGAGCCCCGTGATCATGGTCGGGCGAAGGACTGACTCTTCCTGGGCGAGCGGATTCGTGATCCTGACCGGCGTCGAAGTCTCGTGGGTCAGCTGGAACGAGGACTCGCTGCCGAGCGTCGGTGTCCAGGCCTCGAACGTTCCGGCGTCCACCACGATCGCGCGCACCTGGCGTCGAAGCCGCTGGCGTTGCGTCATGCCGCCGGGCTGGGGCCACGTCGGCGTGTGACGCGCCAGCCGGGAATAGCCCCACACCCGGGCGATCTCCTCGATGACGTCCGCGCGACCCGCGGCGCCAGTTCGAATGTCGGGTCGCGACGACGGTGCGGTCACGACGAGGGCGCCGTCGTCAGACTCGGCGACGACGAATCCCAAGGCACCCAGGTTGGCGACGACCGCCGCGGTCGGTAACGCCGTTCCGAGGGCTCGCTCGACGTCGTCACGACGAACCGTCACCGTCGACGGCGTCGGGACGACGCCTCGAACGTCGATCGGCGCGCCCATCCACTCGAGCTCGGGAACGCTCTCGGCGAGGACGGCGACGAATCGCGCGACCGCGCGCAACGCCAGCTCGGGGTCCACGCCCCGCTCGAACCGGTGGGAGGCCTCGCTGCGCAGACCGTGGCGCTTGGACGAGCGCGCGATCGTCATGGGATCGAAGTAGGCCGCTTCGAGGAGCACCTCGGTCGTGGTGTCGCTGATCTCACTCGTCGCGCCGCCCATGATGCCAGCCAGACCCAGCACCTGGTCGTCACCGTCGGTGATGACACAGTCCTCTCCGGTGTCTCCCAAGCCCCGCCCGGGGTTGGCCAGGGAACGCGTGACGCCGTCGAGGGTCACGAGGGTCTCCCCGGCGCGAGCCCGGCGAACTCGCAGGGTCCGTCCCGCGACCCGGTGGGCGTCGTAGGGGTGCGTCGGCTGACCGAGCTCGAGCATCACCAGGTTCGACGCGTCGACCACGTTCGATATGGGTCGCATACCCGCTCGCTCGAGGCGGTTCGACACCCACGCGGGTGAGGAGCCCACGCGCACGTTGCGCAGCACCGACACCGTCAGTCGCCCACAGAGGTCGGGTGCCTCGATGACGCCGGCCGCCACCGCGTCACTCGACGAGTCCGAACGAGGTGTTGCCAGCGCGGGCTCTCGAACCGGGCGACCGAAGCGCGCCGCGAGGTCGCGCGCCACGCCGGCGATCGACCAGGCGTCGGGACGATTGCCCTCGATCGAAAGGTCAAAGACGACGTCCGCCTCGATGCCCAGGGCTTCCATGAGCCGCTCGCCGGGTCGCGGCTCGATCATCCCGTCGAGGACCATCAGACCCTCGTGCTCCTCGCTCAGGCGCAACTCACGCGCCGAGCACAACATGCCGTTGCTCACGACGCCGCGCATCGAGCGCCTCGCGATGGCGAAACCGCCGGGCAGCACCGCGCCCACGGGGGCAAGGGGTACGTGCTCGCCGACCTCGAAGTTCCACGCTCCACAGACGATCTCGAGCGGTCCGTTACCAGCGTCGACCACGATGCGCCGAATTCGATCGGCGCCGTCAATGGGATGGATCTCGTCGACCCGGGCGACAACGACGTCTTCGAGACCCTCGCCCACGTAGTCGATGCCCTCGACCACCAGGCCGAGGTCGTCGAGCGCCGCGCGGATCTGCTCGACCGACTCGGGTAGGTCGACGAAGTCGCGCAGCCACGAAAGGGGCGTCTTCACGCGAACTGCCCCAGGAATCGAACGTCGTTGTCCACGAGCGCGCGCATGTCCGAGAGTTCGTGTCGCATCTGCGCGCACCGATCGATGCCGAACCCGAAAGCGAAGCCACTCCACTGATCGGGATCGATGCCCACGGCCTCGAAGACAGCCGGGTCGATCATCCCGCACCCTCCTAGCTCGATCCAACCCGTGTTCGAACAGGTTCGACAGCCCGCACCGCGACAGATCGTGCAGGTGATCTCGAACTCGGCGGAGGGCTCGGTGAAGGGGAAGAACGCCGGCCGGAGCCGCGACTCGATGTCGGGCCCGAAGTAAGCACGGGTGAAGGTTTCGATCGTGCCCGCTAGGTCGGCGAACGTGATCTCGCGATCCACGACCAAACCTTCGATCTGGTGGAACGCGGCGAGGTGTCGGGCGTCGGGCGTGTCGCGTCGGTAGCACCGTCCCGGAGCGACCGAGTGGATCGGCAGCGAACCGGCCGACACGGCCGCCTCCATCAGGTGGACCTGGGTCGGCGAGGTGTGGGTACGCAGCACGACGGTCTCGGGGTCGCCCAGGTCGACGTAGAAGGTGTCCCACATCCCGCGCGCCGGGTGCGCCGGCGGAATGTTGAGGGCCTCGAAGTTGTACCAGTCGCTCTCGACTTCGGGACCTTCAGCGACGGTGAAGCCCATCGCCACAAAGACGTCCTCGAGTTCGGCCTGGGTCGAACCGACCAGACCGGCGTGCCCGGGGGTCACCGCCCATGCACGGGTCTCGACCACCACGTCGCCGAGGTCCAGCCGGTCCGCCTCGAGCATCGCCGCGCGCTCCATCGCGCGCAGCTCGATCCGCCGACGCTCCACGGCATCTTCCACCGAACGTCGAGCCTCTTGCAGCCGCGCACCCATGGTGCGCCGTTCGTCGGGCTCAAGCGAGCCGAAGGACTTCTGCACCGCAGCGAAGGCCGAGCGCTTGCCGACGATCGAAGCGACGCGCTCGTCCAGTTCCTCGATGCTCGCCACGTCGGCGAGCATCGCGAGCGCCTCAGCCGTGATTGCTGTTATCTGATCATCGGGTTCGTTCATGACCCTCCCAGGCTACGGGGAATCAGCCCCGCCACTCGACCCCCGCGCTGCCAGTACGCCATGAAGGCGACTAGCGACGCCGCGACGCCGGCGTTGAGCGATTCGTTTGCGCCCGCCATGGCGATGCTCATCGTGGACTGGCAGCGTCCAACCGATTCGTCGTCTAGCCCCTCGGCCTCGTTGCCGATGACCACGACCGACGGCCCCGACAGCTCACAGTCGAGGAGTTCGGTCCCCCCGCGCACGACCGTCGCCCAGGTGTGCGACCCCGCCGCGGCGTAGTGCGCGAGCGTGGGCTCAAGGTCGCCCACGACGACGGGCAGGTGGAAGATCGAGCCGGCCGTCGCGCGCAGGGTCTTGGGATTGAACGGATCGACGCTCTGGCCGGTCAGCACCACCGCGTCCACGCCCGCAGCGTCGGCCGAGCGAATGATCGTGCCGACGTTGCCGGGGTCACGCAAGTCGTGCAGCACCATTGTCAAGCCACCCGTGGGCAACTCGGACAACGCCGGTGTGACGAAGCGCACGGTCGCCGAGATGGGCTGTGGCGTGAGGGCATCAGAGACCTTCGCGAAGACCGCGGGTTCCAGTCCGAAGGCTCGCACGCCTCGCGCGTTGGCTCGCGAAACGATCGCGCGAATATCGGACCGGTCGGCGAGCGACGTGTCAGCGAAGAGCGCCTCGAATTCGACGTCGGCCTCGAGGGCCGCGACCACCAGGTCGGGACCCTCGAGGACGCAGACGTGTTCACTCCAGCGAAGCGAGCGCTTCTGGACGAGTCGACGGAGTCGTCGTACTCGCTGGTGTGACGATCCGATCGATTCGAGCAGGGTGGCCTACTTCGCCAGCGCCGCCGAGGCCTGGGCGACCAGGGCGCCGAACGCGGCCTGGTCGTTCACGGCGAGGTCGGCCAGCACGCGCCGGTCGACTTCGATGCCGGCGGCGTTGAGACCCGCGATGAAGCGGCTGTAGCTCACGCCGTGGAGTCGCGTGCCCGCGTTGATGCGCTGGATCCATAGTTTGCGGAACTCGCCCTTGCGTGCGCGACGGTCGCGAAACGCGTAGACCCCGGAGTGCTGGACCGCCTGGTTCGCCGCGCGGAACGTGCGGCTCCGATCACCGTAGTAGCCCTTGGCCTGTTCGAGTACTGCCTTGTGGTGCTTCTTGGCGTTTACTGCGCGCTTGACTCGTGCCATGTCAGTGTCTCCTCACTCGTTCCTTACAGACCCAACATCTTCTTGACGTTCTTCTCGATGCCCGGCGAGATGTCAGCCTCGCGTCCGAGGCGACGCGCGCGCACCGAGGTCTTCTTCTCCATGATGTGGCCCCGGAACGCCTTGCGACGCCGCAGGCGGCCAGTACCGGTGATCTTGATGCGCTTCTTGGCACCACTGTCGGTCTTCATCTTCGGCATCTCAGCCCTCCTCACTCGAACTCTTCGACGGATCTGCGGACCCGTCCACCGACTCCTCGACCTTCGAGGCATCGGTGCCCTTGGCCTTGACCCGCTTCTCGGGGCCGAGGACCATGATCATGTTGCGACCATCGATCTTGGCCGCGGACTCCACCCGAGCCGCATCGCCCAGCTTCTCGACGATTCGGTCGAGGATCTTGCGACCCAGTTCGGGGTGCGCGGACTCGCGACCGCGGAACATGATCGTTACCTTCACCTTGTGACCCTCGGCCAAGAACTTCTCAACGAGGCGGGTCTTGGTGTCAAAGTCGCCAGGACCGATCTTCGGCCGGTACTTCATCTCCTTGACACCGACGTTCATCGTCTTGCGGCGCGACTCCTTAGCCTTTTGGGCTTCGTCGAATTTGAATTTCCCGTAGTCCATGATTCGACAGACCGGCGGGCTCGCGGTTGGCGCGATTTCGACGAGGTCCAGGTCCAAGCTCCGCGCTAACGCCAATGCCTCACGGCTCGACATCACGCCACGCTGATTGCCCTCGTTGTCAATGAGCCGAACGGTTTCGACTCGAATACGCTCATTGACGCGGTGGTCTCCAGGTCCTGTTGCGATATGCCTCTCCTTGCTCTATGCGACGCCATGGCGCCGCCACGGCAAGCGAGGCGAAGACTCTGGACCCGGCGTACTGCGCATACCCAGGTGGACGTTGGCGTCGCCAACCTCACTTGCTGTGAACTGCCTGACAAGGCTAGCAGAGCGACGACTTCGACAACGACGTCGGGCGAGCCCAGCGGACCACGAGTGCCGACCCTAGTATCGACCGACTACCGACTCCGGCGCCTTGGAGGCATTTCGCTCCTGATCAGCACTTAGTTCGAGACGACAACCGTCCAGGCCCGCAGCGCCCACCAGGGCCCTCGGTAGGCTCGCGACGTGGATCGATCTCGATGCCCGCAGCGGAGCCGAGCACTCGATGGGCCGCTGGTCGGCGCCCACGCCTGAGACCCGCCGGCGCGTCGGTCGCCGGGGGCTCGCGTGGCCGGCGCTGTTTCTCGCACTCGTTGGAGCAGTCGGCGGCGTGCTGATGCTTCGATCGGCCGCGGTGCATCGCGTCGGTGACACCCCACGGGCGACACGGGCCTGTCGGGCGGGTCTCGTCGAGGTCACCAACGGACCCTACGTCGGCGGTGCGACCCAGGAGGAGGCACACTCCCTGGCAATTATTAACACCTCGTCGGTCGCCTGCTCACTGCACGGCTACGTCCGCCTCGTCGTCTACGGTGAGCACGGGCGGCCACTTCCGTTGCGCTTCGCGCATCACCCGACCGGCGGCTGGCCCATGGCCACCGTGGTGCCGAGGTCGTTCGCGATCGCACCTCGGGCGTCGGGCTACGTCTTCGTGGCCCAAAACGCCTGCTACACGGGCTACGCCACGATCAGCCGGCACATCGCCGTTACGCTTCCGAGCGACCGCCGCGCGCTGGCACTCACGCTGCGCCGTCCGATCGCCCTGTGCACCGGACCCTCGGCGCAGGTCGGTAATGTCGTGGCCATCTCACCCATCGAGCCGTCGATCGCCGCCACACAGGGTCCGATCCCCTAGTCGTGACCTTCCGAGCCACGACATCGGTGGTGGGTCGTGGGCCGCTACCGTGGAACCATGAGCGACGACAAGGGTGTCGACGAGGAGATCGAGTGGATTCGCTCCACCCCCGTTGAGGTCATCCTCGGCAACCACCTCTTCCGAATGATCCAGATGGCGGCCGTACACCTGGCGGACACGCCGCCGAACCTGCCCGCCGCGCAACTCAGCATCGACCTCGTCCACGCCATGATCGAGGCCGGTGGCGACCGGCTTGGTGAGCACGTCGGCCTCTACCGAAGCGCCCTGGCCGAGGTCCAGCAGGTCTATGTGCGAGCGGCGAGCGGCTCGCCCGCCTCGTAGCGACGCGGGCGCACCTCACTCACCTCGTCGGCGCCTCGGTGTCCGGCCACCCGGATTCCGCTGACTTCGAGTCCGTTGTCGACGTGGCGGCTGCCGTCGGCGATGGCCACGCAGTGGAAGTACCACCGGCCGTCGCCGTCGTCAATCCAACCGTCACCCCGGTCGTCGTCGAAATCGACGACGACGCCCTCTATCCTCATCGACCCGATCGCTGGCGCAGCAGGGAGACCATTTCCAGTGCCGTCAGCGCCGACTCGCGTCCCTTGTTGGTCTCGTCAGGCAGCGATCGCTCGAGCGCCTGCGCCACGGTGTTCGTCGTCAGCACCCCGAAGATCACTGGCACTCCGGTGGTCAGCTGCACGTCCTGGACGCCACGGGCGCTTTCGCCCGCGACGACCTCGTAGTGACCGGTGTCCCCGCGAATCACGGCGCCGAGGGTTATGACCGCGTCAACCGGTGACGGCCCGTCGGCGAAGGCGAGGGCCATCATGGGAATTTCGTAGGCGCCGGGCACCCAGGCCAGGGTGATGTCCGAGCGCGAGACACCAGCCTCGTCGAGCGCGGCCAGAGCGCCGTCGATCAGCCGCGTCGTCACCCCACCGTTGAATCGCCCGGCCACGATCGCGATGCGCAAGCCTCGCCCGTCGTGGCTGCCTTCGAGGTAGCTGCCAACGGCGGCGCGGATTGCCTCGCCCTTGGCGGGGTCGAACTCGGTCTGGTCATTCGACGTCATCGAGACCTCCCAGGATGTGGCCCATGCGCTCGCGCTTGGTTCGCAGGTAGTCGATGTTGTACGGGGTCGGCGTACTCTCGATTGGCACCCGCTCGACGATGTTCAGGCCGAAGCCCTCCAGCCCCCCGTACTTGCTCGGGTTGTTGGTCATGAGCCGCATCGAGGTCACCCCGAGGTCCACGAGGATCTGGGCGCCGATGCCGTACTCGCGCGAGTCGACCGGCAAGCCCAGTTCGAGGTTGGCGTCCACGGTGTCGTGACCGTTCTCCTGGAGCGCGTAGGCGCGGATCTTGTGACCAAGGCCGATCCCGCGTCCCTCGTGGCCGCGCAGGTAGACCACGACGCCGGCACCCTCGGCGGCGATCTTCATCATGGCCGCCTGCAGCTGGGGACCGCAGTCACAGCGCAGCGAACCGAGCACGTCACCCGTCAGGCACTCCGAGTGCACCCGCACGAGCACGTTCGGCGTCGACTCGATGTCGCCGTAGACCAGGGCCAGGTGCTGCTCGCTGTCGAGGATCGACTCGAACACCACCGCTTGGAAGTTGCCGAACTCCGTGGGCAGCGCCGCCTCGGCGATCCGCTTCACCAACTTCTCGTGGTGGCGCCGATAGCGGATGAGGTCGGCGATCGACACGATCGGCAGGTTGTGACGCGCGGCGAACGCCTCGAGCTCGGGGAGGCGGGCCATGTCGGACTTGTCGGCACTCACGATCTCGCACAGCACGCCCGAGGGCGCCTTGCCCGCCAGCCGACAGAGGTCAACGGTCGCCTCAGTGTGCCCGGCACGCTTGAGCACTCCACCGGGTCGGTAGCGCAGCGGAAAGATGTGTCCGGGGCGGTTCAGATCGGTCGGGCGCGTGTCGGGATCGATGAGCGCGCGCACCGTGGCGGCGCGGTCGTGCGCCGAGATGCCGGTCGTCGTGCCGTGTCGGTAGTCCACGGTCACGGTGAAGGCCGTGCGCTGGGCCTCGGTGTTCGCCACGACCATCAGGGGCAGGTCGAGCTCGTCGGCCCGGGCCGACTCCAGCGGAACGCAGAAGACCCCCGACGTGTACTCGAGGTAGAAGGCCATGGACTCGGCCGTCACGTCCTCGGCGGCCATGATCAGGTCGCCTTCGTTCTCGCGGTCCTCGTCGTCGACGACCACGACCATTCCGCCGTCGCGAATTGCGCGGACTGCCTCTTCAATCGTCGATAACGCCACTAGACCTCCAATTCGATACGAACATCTTCGCCGACCGTTCGCACATCCACCAATCGGCCGCGCCGCAGGTCGCCGATCGTCGACGTCGTCAGGTCGACGAGGGCACCGACGGTGCCCGTCGCGCCCGCGAGCGCCGGCGCCACGTACCAGACGATCCGGTTGACGAGACCCGCGGCCACGAAGGCGCTCGCGGTCTTGGGCCCGCCTTCCACCAACGCCTGGAGCACGCCACTCGCGCCGAGCTCGTCGAGTACCGCGCCGACGTCGCCCGAACGCTCCCAGCACGGTCGGACCTTGGCGTGCTCTGGCGCACGACCAAGCACGACGCGCAGCGGCTCGAGCACCACGTCCTCGAGGCGTGCCGTGAGACGCGGATCGTCACGGCGCACGGTTCCCGCGCCGACGATGATCGCCTGGCTGCGCGCACGCAGCACGTGGGCGTCTCGGCGCGCGGCCTCCCCGGTAATCCACTGACTGGACCCGTCCGGCATGGCGACGACGCCGTCCAGGGTTGCGGCGACCTTCATGACCACGTACGGCCGCCCGGTCTCGCGGTGCCAGAGGTAGGCCGCGAGCTGCTCGCGCACCGCTGCCTCGCCCACGCCGACTGTCACCTCGATACCCGCGTCACGCAGAGCGGCGACGCCCGATCCCGACACGCGTGGATCGGGATCGAGGGTGCCGACCACCACCGACGCCACCCCGGCCGCGACGATCGCCTCGGTGCACGGGCCCGTTCGACCCGTGTGGCTGCACGGCTCGAGGGTGACCACGAGGGTGGCGCCAGCGGCCGACGTACCGGCGTTTCGCAGCGCCACCACCTCGGCGTGGGCGTCCCCGGGAACCTGCGTATGGCCGATGCCAACGATGCCGCCCCGGCGATCGACGACCAGCGCGCCGACCCAAGGGTTGGGCGGGGCGTGGTAGCGGGCCTTCTCGCCCTCGGCCACGGCGCGAGCCATGAGGTCCTCGAGATCGATCACGCCGCCCCCGCCGCGAGTCGCAGCGCCCGGGCCGCCGCCAGGGGGTCGGGTTTGGCGAAGATGGCCGAGCCCGCGACGAGCACGTTCGCGCCGGCGCCAACCGCGACCGGGGCCGTGCGCTCGTCGATGCCACCGTCGACCTCCAGGTCGACCGCGAGGCCCTGACCGTCGATCTCGCCGCGCGCCTGGACGACCTTGTCCATGACCTCGCCGATGAAGGACTGTCCGCCGAAGCCCGGGAACACCGTCATGAGCAGCAGCAGGTCGATCCCGCCGAGGAACGGGGCGACGGCCGAGAACGGCGTGTCCGGGTTGGCCGCCAGCCCCACCCGAAGTCCCACGGCGCGCGCCTCGGCGATCAACGCTCCCGTGTCGCCGATCTCGACGTGGATCGTGCACCCGTCCGCGCCGGCGGCCTTGAAGGCCTCGAAGTACCGGCCGGGCTCGGTCATCATGAGGTGGCAGTCAAAGAACCGGTCGCTGTAGCGACGAAGTGAGGCCACGACGGGCGGCCCGATCGAGACGTTGGGCACGAAGTGACCGTCCATGACGTCCACGTGCAACCAGTCCGTTTCGTCGTCAATGGCGCGAACCTGCGCAGCCAGCGATCCGAAGTCCGCCGCCAGGATCGACGGGGCGACACGAAGGCGGCCCGTCGGACCGGCGTCAATGGTGGTCATGCCCCCCAGCCTAGAGAGCCCCGTCACCGCCACCGCACGATCTCGTCCGATCGAACCCGACCCCGCCACCAGTCAGCGGCCGGCATGGTGCGACCGCCCTCGGGACGCAGGGCGTCGAGCACGAGTGCGCCACCCTGGACGCCGAGCAGGATCTCGCCATCCTGGCGGCAGAGGGTCCCCGGGGCGGTCGCGGCGTCAACGGACAGCGCGTGGGCCTCGATCAGCCGGATCCGCTGGTCATCGACGAGCAGCCACGAACGCTCCAGTCGCACGATCCGAAGGTTCTCGTCGACCGAGCGCGCGGGGTCGAGATGGAAGGTCTCAGCGTCGAACTTCGTCGCGTAGGTCACCTCGCCCGACTGCGCGACGGGGTGGTCGAGCAGCGCGGAGTCGCCGAGCACCTCGAGCAGCGCCTGCGCGCCGAGTCGAGCCAGACGCTCGAGCAATACCCCGAGCGTCGCGTCGGCGATCTCGATGCGTCGCTCGAGGTGCACGGGGCCCGTGTCGAGGCCCTCGTCGAGCGTCATGATCGACACACCAGTCTCGCGGTCGCCGGCGAGGATCGCGCGCTCGACCGGCGCGGCGCCACGCCAGCGCGGCAGCAGCGAGAAGTGGACGTTGAGCATCGGGACCCGCTCGAGGACCGCGGCGGGGATCATCGCGCCATAGGCCACGACGACGCCGCGATCGACGTCGTAGGCCGCCAGGTCGGCAATCCGGTGGATCACCGGAATGCCCCGCGACACCGCTTCAGCCTTCACCGGGCTCGGGGTCTGCCCCGACCCTCGACTCCGACGCCGGTCCGGTCGCGTTACGACGACCGCGACGTCGTAGCCCGCGTCACAGAGCGCCCCGAGTGACGCCACCGCCGGCGCCGGTGTTCCGAGGAAGGCCAGGCGCATCTACTCGCCGAGCAGCTGACCGAGTCCGTCGACGTCGCGTCCGAGCGTGAGGCGCCGATGGCGCAGCAGCTTCTTCGCCTCGCGTCGCTGGTCCTCGTCCAGGCGCTCGACCAGGAGGACCCCTTCGAGGTGGTCCATCTCGTGCTGGAAGATCCGGCCCTCGTACTCGTCGGTCTCAATGTCGATCTCGTTGCCGTCGAGGTCGTAGCCCCGCAGGTGCACGGCGTTGGGACGCGTGATCTCCCAGCTGAGCCCCGGTACGGAAAGGCAACCCTCCTCGAAGGTCCACTCGCCGTCGGTCTCGACGATGACGGGATTCACCACCACGACGGGTCCGTCGCCCTGGTCGTAGACGAAGAGCCGCTTCTGCACGCCGATCTGGTTGGCGGCGAGGCCCGCGCCGGGCGCCTCGTACATGGTCTCGATCATGACCTCGGCCAGCGCGGCGATCCGGCCGTTGATGTCCTCCACGGGCGTGGTGACCTGGGTCAGCACCGGGTCACCGTACACGCGGATGGGCAGTGTATTCACGGCCCCAGGCTACCGGCTCAGTCGACGGCGATACGCAGGGAGGTCGGGCGATTCGGTGCCCGAAGCGCCTCGAGCAACGTGGCGAGGTCTCGCGCGCGCACCGACACGTCCGACGCACCCTCGCTGACGCGCACTCGCGCGCGATCGAGTGTCTCGGCGAACGCGGCCGCCCCGTCGCCACGCAGTGACGCCGCCGCGCCGAAGGGCGCGAGTTCGAGGAGGCGCGCCGTCTCGAGCTCGTCGGCCAGCAGCTGGTCGAAGGAGCCCTCGGCGACGGCTCGAATCACCGGGTCATCGCCGCGGCGCGTCTGGACGATCACCTGTCCGCGACCCTCGCGACGCGAGCCGACGAGCCGGCCGGCGCGACCCAGCACGCTCACCGCCTGGCGTCGAGCCGACTCGCGTGGCGCGAGCAGGTACTGGTCAAAGTCATCAATGACGACCAGCGGGGCCCGCCGCACGCGCTGGAAGACGGCCTCGGTACCGACCACGACCCGCGCCAGCGCACCGTCGGGCGCGTCGGCCGCGGTCACGACGCTCACCGGTTGACCGATCTGGGCCTCGAGATCGCGCTGGGTGGTGCTCACGCCCTGACGCAGCCGCCGCACCCGCGTCGATCCACAGGACCGGCAAAACCGCTCGCGCGGCTGGTGGGCGTTGGCACAGGCGACGCCCTCGGGCACCTCCTGCTCGGCCTGCGTGCAGACGGCACAGCGATAGAGCTCGTGGCACTGCGCGCACGCGAGTAGCCGACCTCGTCCCAGGCGCTGGTGCACGATGACCGCGGCCACCGGTTCGCTCTGAGCGAGCGCGCGGTGCACGGCGTCGAGCGTCTCGCGGGCGAGCACGCCGTCGTGCGGGTCACCGCCTCGACGATCGACGACCGTCAATCGCGGCCACCCGCCATCGACGCCCGCGTCGCGCCGAAAGCCACCGAACATGAACCGCGGTTCCGGGAACATCGACGTTGCCCAGAGCGGCGCTCCCTCGCGCCGGCACCGTTCCGCGAGCACATCGAAGGCGTGCCAGGTGGGAACCGCGTCGGACCGGAGCGACTCGTCTTCGAGGTCCAAGACCACCGCGCCCGCCACGTGGGCGACTGGCGCCATCGCGGCGCCGCGGGCTCCCACGACGATCGGCCACCCGGCGCGCATTCGCTCCCACTGATCGGCGCCGGCGACGTCACAGCCTCGCTGTTCGAGGCGCCCGCGCAGCCGGCGCGCCCACGAGTCCGTCGGGGCAACGACGATCAGACTTCCGGGCGCCAAACGCGTCGCGCGATAGGCCGCGAGCACCAGCCCGAGCGGATCGGTCGTTGGCGCGAGTTGGATCACGCCCGGCTCGTAGTCGACGAGTTGGCCGCTAATGGAGGCGAGCAGCGGCTTCGCCACCGGTGGCGTGGGCAGCGACGTCACCAGGCGGGTCGGCGACGCCGACACGAGCAGACGCGCCAAGGGCGCGAGCCAGCGGTCGCTCGCCCACGAGAGGAACCCGAGCATCTCGGCCGGCGGGCCGTAGCCCAACCACTTGCCAATCGGCTTGAGCTCGGGGGTGGGCGTCGCCTCGTCGAGCACCCAGGCTCGCACGCTGCGGTGATTGAAATCGACGCGCACGCGGTCGCCCAGGCCGAGCGAGGCGATGCGCTCTGGTACCAGGTAGTCAAAGGGGCGATCAACGGCGGCGACCTCGGTCACCACGCGAACCGCCCGCGGCTGGGCCACTAGTTCAGCGACAGCTCCCGACGCAGGTCGTCGACCCGCGGCGTCTGTTCCCACGTGAAGCCTTGATCGCTTCGCCCGAAGTGCCCGTAGGCGGCCGTGCGCTGGTAGATCGGTCGACGAAGGTCCAGGTCGCGGATGATCGCGGCGGGACGCAGGTCGAAGATGGCGTCAACGGCCTTGGCGATCTTGGCCCGGTCGACGGTCTCGGTCCCGAAGGTCTCTACTAGTACCGAGACGGGACGGGCCACGCCGATGGCGTAGGCCACCTGCACCTCGCAACGCTGCGCGGCGCCGGCGGCCACGACGTGCTTGGCGACCCAGCGTGCCGCGTACGCCGCGGACCGGTCGACCTTGGACGGGTCCTTGCCCGAGAAGGCACCACCACCGTGGCGAGCCATCCCGCCGTAGGTGTCGACGATGATCTTGCGCCCCGTCAGGCCGGCGTCGGCGTGCGGACCGCCGAGGACGAACTTGCCCGACGGGTTGACGATGACCCGCATCGAGCTGGTGTCGAGGTTGGACGGCAGGACCGGCTTGATCACGTGCTCGAGGACGTCGTGGCGGATCGTGGTCTGGGAGTCGTAGCCATCCTCGTGCTGGGTGGAAACGAGCACGGTGTCGACCGCGACCGGACGACCGTCTTCGAAGGCAATCGTGACCTGGGTCTTGCCGTCGGGACCGAGGTACGGGATCAGGCCGGATCGGCGTACCTGGGCCAAGCGCATCGAGAGCCGGTGCGCGAGCCAGACCGGCACGGGCATGAAGTCATCGTTGTCGTCACAGGCGTAGCCGAACATCATGCCCTGGTCACCCGCGCCGAGCGCGTTCAACTGGTCCTCGCCGCCCGAGCCGCTTCGCAGCTCGAGGGCCGCGTCGACGCCGCCGGCGATGTCGGGGCTCTGCTTGTCCAAGGACACCAGGACCGCGCAGGTACGGCCGTCGAATCCCTTGCTACCGCTGTCGTAGCCGATGTCCAGGATCGTCTTACGCGCAATGGCGTTGATGTCAACGACCGCGGTGGTCGTGATCTCGCCCGCGACCACGCACAGTCCCGTCGTGAGCAGTGTCTCGCAGGCCACCCGCGCGTGCGCGTCCTGGGTCAAGATGGCGTCCAAGACGCTGTCAGAGACCTGATCTGCGATCTTGTCGGGATGTCCTTCCGTCACCGACTCCGACGTGAAGAGGGTGCGATCGCTCATTGGTCTCCTTGCGGTAACAATGCAACCACCCTAGTCAACACCTCTAGCGCAACGTCCTCTTTTGTTCGCATCGACACCGTCACCGGGTCGTGGTCGCGAAGCAGCAGCACCACTTCATTGGTCCTGGACTCGAAGCCCGCCCCGGGGGTCGTGACGTCGTTGACGACCAGCAGATCAGCACCCTTGCGTTCGAACTTCGACTGCGCATTGGCGAGCACGTCGGTCGACTCCGCGGCGAAACCGACGATGACCTGGCCGTCGCGCCGAGCGCCGGTCAACTCCACCAGGATGTCTGGGGTGGCCACCAGTGACAGCTTGGGCGGACCCGCCGCCTTCTTGAGCTTGTTGGGTGCCGGCGCGACCGTGAAGTCCGCCACGGCCGCCGCCATCACGATGACGTCAGACTCGCTGGCCCGCGCGAGCACGCGATCGCGCAGCTCGGCCGCGGTCACGACGGGCACCACGTCGATTCGGCGTTGCACGTCGAGGGCGAGCGGCCGGACGGTCGTTGTGACCAGGGTGACCGCGGCTCCCAGGCGTGCGGCGACCTCGGCGATGGCGTGACCCTGGCGGCCCGAGGACCGGTTCGTGATCACCCGAACGGGATCGATCGGCTCACGCGTGCCACCCGCGGTGACCAGCACCCGCCGGCCCGTCAGCGGGCCACGGTACCCCTCGACGATTCGCTGCACGAGCGCGACGATCGTCGCGGGATCGGCCAGTCGTCCGGCCCCCTCGTCACCGCCCGCGAGGTGGCCGCGCTCGGGCTCGAGCACGAGCACCCCACGTCGACGCAGGGTCGCCAAGTTTTCCTGGACGACGGGCTGCTCCCACATCTCGGTGTGCATCGCCGGACACAGCAGCACGGGCGACGCACTCGCCATCAGGGTCGCAGTGAGCAGGTCGTCGGCGAGGCCGGCCGCGAAGCGCGCGATCAGGTGGGCGGTCGCGGGTGCGACGACGATGAGATCAGCCGACTGACCGAGCTTGGTGTGGGGTATCGGCAGGTTCGGGTCATCGTACAGGCCGACGCGCGCCGGTTCGCTCGCGAGCGCGGTGAAAGTCAGCGGCGCCACGAAGCGCGTGGCGTCAGGAGTCAGGATCGGAGCGACGTGATAGCCGGCGTCGCGCAGGCGCCGGAGCACTTCGACGGCCTTGTAGGCCGCGATGCCGCCGGCGACGCCCAGAACGATTCGAGGTGTCGGCTCAGGCGTCGCGGAGGGCATCGGTGAAGGCGTCCAGCTCGTTCGCCTCGTCCTGGTGCGCCTGGGCTGCGTCTCGGTCGCGACGCTCCTGCTCGAGCTCCTCGGGCGTCGGACGGTGGAATTCGAGCTTGCCCTCGTAGAGCTCCTGGAGCGACAGCGACAGCGACTTGTTCGACAGTGACGTCACCTGGGGTGGGATCATCGCGCCGTGGCCCGTTCCGAGTCCGTTGTAGTAGTCGTTGATCTCGCGTGCGCGAATCGCCGACACCGCGACCAGGGTGAACTTCGAGTTGCCAACCTTGGCCAGCAGCTCCTCGATGGGCGGATCGACAAGCGATGGGCGCTCGGTCATGGATTCAGTCCTTTGATTACGCGAGGGTTCGACGGTCTCGTCGGAGTTCTTCCAGTATAGAGAGGATTTCGCTGGTGGCCCGCTCCACGTCGTCATTGACGATGACGTGGGTCGCGAGGCGTTCGCCGACGCGCATCTCGCCCGCCGTGCTGTGCAGCCGCCGCTGGACGTGGTCCTCGGTGTCACCGCGCCCGCGTAGGCGGGCTTCGAGATGGTCCATCGAGGGCGGAACGACAAGGAAGATCACGACGTCGTCGTAGTGTCGCCGCACCTGCTCAGCCCCCTGGACCTCGATCTCGAGCAGCACATCGGCGCCGCCGGTTCCCGTGGGAACGGGCGTGCCGTAGAGGTTGCCCTGGAACTGCGCCCACTCGAGGAATCGGCCCTCGTCAATCGCGCGCTCGAAGGTCTCCCGGTCCACGAAGACGTACTCGTCACCCGTCTCGGTCTCGCGTTTGTTGCGCGTCGTCCAACTGCGGCTGAGCCACAGCCGGGGATCGGCCTCGACGAGTCGCCGGGCTATTGTCCCTTTGCCTACTCCACCAGGACCAATCAGTACCGCCAGCAGCGGTTCAGCGCACAAGGGCTCGAAACAGCTCGGCGCGCTGCTTGGGACCAAGCCCGCGAATCCGGCGCGACTTGGCGATCTGGGCCTTTTGCATGATGCGCTCGGCCTTCACGTCACCGATGGCCGGAAGCGCGCTGATCAAGTCATACGCGCGCATCTGGGCGACGCACTCCTCGCGGTCGGCAAGTTCGAACAACTCCTCTAAAGAAAGTTCACCGGACTTGATCTGCCGCTTCACCTCCGCCCGGCGTCGCCGGTTCGCCACGGCGAGTCGTGAGGCTTGAACTCGCTGCTCTTGCGACAGTGTTGGCGGAGTCGGTGTCACGGGCACAGAATACATCGTGACGAGCGCAAATGCACTCAAGAACTAGGGCAGGGCGTCAGATATTTCGTCGCGCCAGCGCCGAGCGGCGTCGTGCACCGCGCGGCGATCCGGACCCCGCTCGAGGATCGACCGAGCCACGTTGACCAGGACTGATGCACGAGGGACACCGCCGAACAGCCGGCGGACCCGTTCGGGCGTGGCGCCCTGGGCGCCCACGCCTGGCACCAGGATCGGCCCCTGCAGCCGCGTGAGGTCAAAATCCGGGCGATCCCTGGTCGCGCCGATCACCGCACCGATGGCGCCGAGCGACTCGGCACCGGCGTTCAGGGCGGCGATCGCACCCAGGACCGCGACCTCAACGCTGCGCTCGCCGTCCACGATCGCGCCCTGGACCTCGCGACCCTCGGCGTTGGAGGTCGCGGCGAGTACGAAGAGCCCCCGGCCGCTGCCTTGCGCCGCGCGCACGAGTGGCGCCAGCGATCCGACACCGAGGTAGGGGTGGGCCGTCAGCGCGTCGACGGCGAGTGGCGAGCCGTCGGTGAGCCACGCCTGGGCGTAGCCCTCGACCGACGAGCCGATGTCGCCGCGCTTGGCATCGGCGACGACGACGAGCGACGCGTCACGGGCCTCGCGAATCACCCGCTCGAGGATCCGATACCCGGCCGAGCCGAATCGTTCGAAGAAGGCGACCTGGGGCTTGACGGCCACGGCGGTGCCAATCGCTGCCTCGACGATGGACAACGCGGCGAATTCGAGTCCCTCGACGTCATCGCGTCGACCCCACTGCTCGAGCACTGTCGCGCTGGGGTCGACACCGATGCACAGCGGACCGCGCTCGGTGATCAGTTCCTGCAGCCGCACGCCGAACGATTCAACCATGGGCCACCCCGATAATCTCGCGCACGTCAGCCACGCCGTGTGACCCCAGCCACGAGAGGACCTCGCGTTGGATGCGCCACGGCGCACGAGGCGACGCGAAGATCGCCGTTCCGACTTCCACGGCGCTGGCGCCGGCCATCAGCATCGCGATCGCGTCCTCGCCCGAACGCACGCCGCCCACGCCCACGATCGGCACGTCGGGCAGGGCACGGCGGCAGTCAAAGATCGCGCGCAATGCGACGGGGTGGATCCCGGGACCGCTCACCCCTCCCCCGATGCCGCCGAGGACGGGACGGCGGCGCTCGACGTCGATGGCGAGACCGAGCACGGTATTCACGAGCACCAGCGCCTCGGCGCCCGCGTCGACCGCGGTCGCGGCAATGCGCACGAGATCGGGCGTGTTCGGGCTCAGCTTGACCCACACCGGCCGCTTCTCGCTGACGGTCGCGCGCACGATCGCGGCCGTCGCCTCCGGTGAGTGGGCGAACATCGTCGCGCGGTCCTCGAGATTCGGACAGCTCGCATTCACCTCGAGCGCGATCGCCGGCGATTCGGCCAGCCCATCGGCGGCGTCAGCGAACTCCTGGGTGTTGCGTCCCCAGATCGAAGTGACAATCGTCGCACCCGTGGCCACGAGCGACGGTTCATAGTCCTGACGCCACGCCGCCACGCCGGGCCCCGCGAGTCCGACGGAATTGATCAGATGCTCGCCGACCGCCGCGATTCTCGGCGCCGGGTTGCCGGGCCAGGCGAAACTCGCCAGCGACTTGGTGACCAAGGCCCCGAGGCGGCTGAGGTCGCCGTAACCGGCGAGTTCGTCGCCAAACCCCGCGGTGCCCGCGGCAGTAAGGATCGGCGAGCGCAGCGCCACTGAGCCCACGCGCGTCGTGAGCGATGCCTCGCTCATCGGTGCAGTTCCTGCAGGGAACGCACACGCCATCCCCGGGCCCGCGTGTCGGCGATACCGCGCGCGGCCGCGAGTCCCGCGCTCAGGGTCGTCAGGCAGGGCACGGCGTGGGCGACGCACGCGTGTCGGATCTGAGCGCCGTCGAGCATGGCGTTGCCGCCCGAGGGGGTGTTCACCACGAGCTGCACCGCGCCCTCGGCGATGAGTGTGACGGCATCGGCGCCCAGGTCGGCGAGACCGACCTTGCCCACCAGGGTCGCCACGCTCAGCCCGTTGGCGCGCAGGTAACCCGCCGTTCCGACGGTGGCCGCGATGCTAAATCCGAGCTCCAGCAGCTGGCGTGCGAGGGCGAGCCCCCCGACCTTGTCGCGGTCGGCGAGGGACAAGAAGACCTGTCCACTGTCGGGCAGGCCGGTGCCGGCGGCTAACTGGGACTTCGCGAAGGCGATGCCGAAGCTCTCGCCGATCCCCATCACCTCGCCGGTCGAGCGCATCTCGGGTCCGAGGATCGTGTCGACCGCCGGGAATCGATTGAACGGCAGCACGGCTTCTTTCACGCTGACGTAGTCGGGCTGCGGGGTCTCTCGCGGCACGACGCCCTCGTCTCGCAGGAATGCGAGGGTCTGACCGAGCATGACACGAACCGCGACCTGGGCCAACGCGACGCCCGTCGCCTTCGCGACGAAGGGAACGGTCCGACTGGCACGGGGGTTCGCTTCGAGCACGTAGACCTCGTCGTCCTTCACGGCGTACTGGACGTTGACCAGTCCGATCACGCCGAGCGAATCGGCGATCCGCCTCGTGTAGTCGTGCAGGGTCTCGATGATGGTCGCACTGAGCGACTGCGGCGGCAACGCGCACGCGGAATCGCCCGAGTGGATTCCCGCCTCCTCGACGTGCTCCATGACCCCGGCGACGTAGGTCTCCCCGGCCGCGTCGCGGATCGCATCGACGTCGATCTCGACCGCGTCTTCGAGGAAGCTATCGAGCAGAATCGGCCTGGTAGCACTCACGCCCCCCTCGCGCGCCAACGCGCCGTGGGCCCCGGTGAGGTTCGCCATGACGCGACGCAACGACTGCTCGTTGTAGACGATCTCCATGGCCCGCCCGCCCAGCACGTAGCTCGGGCGTACCAGGACGGGGTACCCAATTCGCGTCGCGACCTCGATGGCCTCCTCCAGGGTCACCGCGACGTCGCCGGGTGGCTGGCGAAGCCCGATCTCGTTGCAGATCGCCGACCAGTGCTCGCGGTCCTCGGCGGCGTCGATGGCGCTGACGGGCGTGCCGAGCACGAGCGACGGGTCCAGGGTGTGGGCGAGCTTGAGGGGCGTCTGGCCGCCCAGGGACACGATGACCCCGGCGACACGCGCGCCGTCGACGCAAGCCGCCTGCTCGGCCGCAACGATCTCGGCCACGTCCTCGGGGGTGAGTGGCTCGAAGTAGAGGCGGTCTGACGTGGAGTAGTCCGTCGACACCGTCTCGGGGTTGCAGTTCACCATCACCGACTCATAGCCCATGTCGCGCAGCACGTAGGACGCGTGCACGCAGCAGTAGTCGAACTCGATGCCCTGGCCGATCCGATTGGGCCCCGAGCCCAGGATGATGACCCGATCCTTAGACGAGGGCCTGACCTCGGTCTCGTCCTCAGTCGTCCCGTAGTGATACGGCGTGGCCGCGTCGAACTCGGCCGCGCAGGTGTCGACGGTCTTATACGTGACTGGCGCCAGCGCACTGCGCGCGGTGCGAACGAGCGCCGGGTCGGTCCGGCTGATCGCGGCGACCTGGGAGTCGGTGAAGCCCCACTGGCGGTAACGACGCCAGGTGCGCGCGTCAAAGCCGAGGACGTCGGCGTCGCGCAACTCGCGCTCGCACGCCACGATCACAGCCATCTGGTCGATGAACCACGGGTCGATGCCCGTGCGGGCCGAGACCTCCTCGACGGACGCACCACGCCACAGCATCTCGTGCAGTGCGTAGAGCCGCTCCGGGGTGGCCACGACGCAGCGATGCCACAGGGCATCGTCGTCCAGGTCGGCGAACTCGCGGTTCGGTCCCGCGGCGAAGCCCGGACGGCCCTGCTCGAGGGACCGGATGGCCTTCTGCAGGGACTCGGCGAAGTTTCGACCGATCGCCATGACCTCCCCAACGGACTGCATCCGGGTCCCGAGCGCCGAGGACGCCCCCGGCAGCTTCTCAAAGGCCCAGCGTGGGATCTTGGTCACCACGTAGTCGATCACGGGCTCGAAGCTGGCTGGCGTGGACTTGGTGATGTCGTTGATGATCTCGTTGAGCGCGTAGCCGACCGCGAGCCGGGCGGCGATCTTGGCGATCGGGAATCCCGTGGCCTTGGAGGCCAGGGCGCTCGAGCGGCTGACCCGCGGGTTCATCTCGATGACCAGTCGCTCGCCGGTGGTCGGATTCACCGCAAATTGGACGTTCGACCCGCCGGTCTCGACCCCAACCCGGCGCAGCACCGCGAAGGCGTCATCGCGCATCGCCTGGTACTCGACGTCCGAAAGGGTCTGGGCCGGTGCGACGGTCACCGAGTCACCGGTGTGCACGCCCATGGGGTCGACGTTCTCGATGCTGCAGACGACGACACAGTTGTCGTGCACGTCGCGCATCACTTCGAGCTCGTACTCCTTCCATCCGGCGATGGACCGCTCCACCAGGATCTCGCCGACCGGCGACGCGGCGATCCCTTCGGCCGCGAGCCGGGTGAAGTCCGTCGCGTTGTCGGCGATCCCGGTCCCGGCGCCGCCGAGGATGTAGCTCGGACGCACGATGATGGGCCAGCCGATTCGCTCGGCGATCGCGAGCGCCTCGGTCACGTCGTGGGCGAACCCCGACTCGGGCACACCGAGTCCGATGTCGGCCATGGCGGCCTTGAACTGTTCGCGGTTCTCAGCCGTCTCGATCGCCTCGGGTCGCGCGCCGATGACCTCGACGCCGAAGCGCTCGGTCACCCCCGCGTGGACCAGGGCCATCGTCAGGTTGAGCGCCGTCTGGCCACCCAGGGTCGGCAGCAGCGCATCAGGCCGCTCGCGCTCGATGATGTCCGTGAGGACTCGCAGGTCGAGCGGCTCGACGTAGGTCACGTCCGCGGTGCTGGGGTCGGTCATGATCGTCGCCGGATTCGAGTTGACCAGCACCACGCGGTAGCCCTCGTCGCGTAGCACCTGGCAGGCCTGGGTGCCTGAGTAGTCAAACTCACAGGCCTGGCCGATGACGATCGGGCCCGACCCGATGACCATGATGGTGTGGATGTCGTTGCGACGCGGCATTAGTTGGCCCTCAGGTCTTCGCCGCGAAGCAGCGACTCGAAGCGTTCGAACAGGTACCGCGCGTCGTGGGGTCCGGGGCCGGCCTCGGGGTGGTACTGGACCGAGAAGCAGCGCAGCTTCGGCGAGACCATCCCCTCCACGACGCCGTCATTGAGGTTGCGGTGACTCACCTGCGCATTCAGCGAGTCCGGGTCGACGGCGTAGTTGTGATTCTGGGCGGTGACCTCGATCCGCCCGGTCGCGAGGTCCTGGACCGGGTGGTTGCTGCCGTGGTGGCCGAAAGGCAGCTTGTAGGTCGAACCGCCGAGTGCCGTCGCGAGCAGTTGGTGCCCGAGGCAGATCCCGAAGATGGGGACCGTCCCGACGAGGCCTTCGATCTCACCCACGTACGAGCGCAGTGCCGCGGGATCACCTGGACCGTTGGACAAAAAGACGCCGTCGGGCGCGAGGGATCGGATGCCGTCGGCCGAGGTGCCCGCGGGCACCACGGTCACGCGAAAGCGCTGGGCGAGTTGCTCGACCATCGTCGTCTTGATGCCGTAGTCGATCGCCACGACGTGACGGCGTCCTTCGCCCCGCACGTAGGCCGTTGGCGTTGATACGAGTGACACGTAGTCCATCCCGTCGGTTCCCTGGGCGGTCGCGGCCGCCGCGGCGACGACGCCGGGGCTCGCGTGCCCGAACGCGCCCGGCAGGGCCCCGTGTGCACGCAGGTGGCGGGTGAGTCGACGCGTGTCCACCCCGATGATGGCCGGGACGCGGCGCTCGACCAGAAACGGCTCGAGGTCGTTCTCGGCACGCCAGTTCGAGTGGCGTGCCGTCAGTTCGCGCATGACGACGCCCCGGCACCATGGACGCACCGCTTCGTCGTCTCGGGGCGTGACGCCGTAGTTGCCCACGTGGGGATAGGTGAAGGCGATGACTTGGCCCGCGTAGCTGGGATCGGTGATCACTTCCTGGTAGCCGCTCAGGGCCGTATTGAACACGAACTCGCCGGTCGTGACGCCATCGTCGGGAAGGTAGCCGGCCGCGTAGCCCTCGAAGACGGCGCCATCACTGAGTACGAGTGTTGCAGGTTGACGGTTCACGCGAGCGCTCCGTCGGCGACCACGACCGAGCCCCGCACGATCGTCCAGCGCACCCGTCCCACCAGCTCACGACCGTGGTAGGGCGTATTGGCGGCGAGGCTCTGCAGGCGTTCTGCGCGCACTGCCCACCGTTCAGCCGGGTCAAAGACGACGAGGTTCGCGTCCTCGCCGGCGACCACTGAACCACCGTGCGCACTGTGGCGAACGGGGGCGTCCTCGCGGCGCAGCTGCGCGATGCGCGCCGGGTTGCGGCTCAGCAGCGCGAAGAATCGAATCGGGTCGGCCTGGGAGGCGCCGAGTGCCTCGAGGGTCAGCGACGCCGCGTGCTCGAGGCCGAGCATTCCAGCTGGTGCCTCGTCAAAGGGCAGGTCCTTCAACTCCGCCGTGTGCGGCGCGTGATCGGTCGCGACCGCGTCCGCGAGTCCGTTGGTCAGTGACGCGCGCACCGCGGCCGCGTCGGTGCTCGAGCGAAGGGGTGGGTTGACCTTGAAGTGCGCGTCATAGTTGGCGCACGCGGACTCGTCGAGCGTGAAGTGGTGTGGTGCGACCTCGGCGGTGATCGGTAGTCCCTCGTCGCGTGCGGCACCAACCATGGCGAGGGACCGCGCGGTCGACAGGTGCAAGAAGTGCATTGGCGAGTCAGTCAGCCGAACCAGCTCGATGTCGCGCGCGACCATGATCTCCTCGGCGGCCGCGGGTCGTCCGATGAGGCCGAGTCGGCTGCTGAGCGCACCTTCGTTCATCGATCCCTCGCCCGCGAGGTGCCCATCCTCGCAGTGCTGGGCGAGGCGCACGCCGAGCGGACGCGCGTAGCACAGCGCGCGGCGCATGACGGCCGCGTCCTGCACGCCGGTTCCGTCGTCGGTGAAGAGCCGTACGCCGAGTGCCGCCAGTTCGCCCATGGGCGCGAGTCGCTCGCCGAGTCGCCCGTGCGTGATGGCGCCGGCGACGGCGACGTCGACGAGCGCTCGCGAACCTTGGTCCAAGACGTAGGTCGCTAGCGCGACGTTATCGATGGCTGGCTCGGTGTTGGGCATGGCGATCACGGCGGTGAAGCCACCGACCGCGGCCGCCCGCGAGCCACTCTCGATGGTCTCGGCCGACTCGCGTCCCGGTTCGCGCAGGTGCGTGTGCAGGTCCACGAGGCCTGGCCCGACCCAACAGCCCGTCGCGTCAATCTCGCGGCTATCGCGCGGTGCCTCGAGGTGCTCCCCGACCGCGGCGATCACGCCGTCGACCACGAGCACGTCGGCTACGGCCACCGACCGCGGACCGACGACCGTCCCGTTTCGCACGACTACCGACGCCATCAGGCCACCTCCCGGTTCGCTCCGGCCACGGTGAGGTACAGCACCGCCATCCGAATTGGTACGCCGTTGCTGACCTGGCGTTCGATGATCGCAGCGGGAAGATCCGCGACGATCGAATCGAGTTCGACGCCGCGGTTGATCGGACCCGGGTGCATGATGAGCGTCTCGGGTCGCAGTCGCCGAGCCCTCGCAGCCGTGAGGCCGAAGGTCGCGGTGAACTCGCGCAGACTCGGCACGAACAGACCGGTCCCGCGCTCGTTCTGGAGCCGTAGCAGCCCGATGACGTCGGCCCATTCCAGCGCCTCGTCGAAGTCCCCCACGACCTCGACGGGCCAGGTTTCGATATCGACGGGCAGCAGCGTCCCCGGCGCCGCGACCCGGACCTGTGCGCCGAGGGCCACGTAGGCGTCGACGTCGCTGCGCGCCACTCGACTGTGCACGATGTCGCCCACTATCAAGACGCGCAACCCGTCGAACAGCGTCGCGCCAGTCTCGGCGCCCGACAGGCCACGGCGTTCGGCGAGCACCTGGCGCACGGTGAACGCGTCCAAGAGGCCCTGGGTCGGGTGCTGGTGCAGTCCATCGCCCGCGTTGATCACGCGCACGTGGGGCACGTAGCGACTCACCTGTTCGGCGGCACCGCTCGATCGATGGCGCAGCACCACCGCGTCGAGTCCGAGTGCGTCGATAGTGGCGATCGTGTCTCGTAGCGACTCGCCCTTCTTCACGCTGCTCGAGGCGACCGCGAGCGAGAGCACGTCAGCGCTCAACCGCTTGGCCGCCGTCTCGAAACTCAGCCGTGTCCGCGTCGACTCCTCGAAGAAGAGCGATGCGACGACTCGGCCCTTCAGTGCGGGCACCTTCTTGATCGTTCGCTGGTGAACCTCGACGAAGGATTCCGCCGTGTCGAGCACTTCGACCAGCGCGCCGCGACTGACACCGTTGAGCGACAACAAGCTCTGACCCCGAATGCTCTCGATCACGAGCCCGCCTCCTCACCGATCCAGACCCCGTCCACCGTCGCCACGATCGCCTCGTGCTGCGCGGTGGGCAGGTTCTTGCCCACGAAGTCGGCGCGAATCGGCAACTCCCGATGGCCCCGATCGACGAGCACTGCGAGCTGTATGGCGCGGGGGCGGCCCCATTCGGCCAGGGCATTCAGCGCCGCGCGGATCGTTCGGCCGGTGTAGAGCACGTCGTCGACCAGCAGGACGGTCCGGTCGGTCAGGTCGACCGGGATTGTCGTTGCGGTCGCGCCGAGCAGCGGCCTCCGGTCGTGGTCGTCGCGAAAGTACGCGACGTCGAGCCGTCCGACCTGGACCGCTAGCGCGCCGATGGCCGCGATGTCCGCGGCGAGTCGCTCGGCGAGCACCACGCCACCGACCTGGAGGCCGAGCACGACGATCTCGGACTCGTCGGCGTTTCGCTCGATGACCTCGTGGGCCATGCGCCGCATCGCTCGGTCGACTTCGTCTCGCGAGAGCAACTGTGAACGGGGCTCAAACTGACTATTCGGCACGTTCGGCGTGCCCGGTCTCGTGGTCACAGTTCCTCCCGTCGTACGAGCCTCACGGGACCCGCTTCACGACGATGGACCAAGGTTAACAGACGACGACCGGCTACCGAGAACCGTCCGCGGGCGCGGTCGGTGTCGAGATCGTCAGATCCAGCGTCGAAGCGCGCCCCGTCAAGCGGTCGAGCACGCTGCCCATCGAACCTTCGGTCTCGATCGCCCGGCGGATGACGATCGCCAGGGTCGGCAGCGCCCAGAAGTCGCCGCAGATCCAGAGGATCGCCGCGCCGATCTGCTGGTCGGCGAATGGCGACAACGTTACGCCAGGCACGTGGGCGTAGACCGCGTACCAGCTGACCGTCGTCAGGATGCTCATGGAGATCGCGAGCACTGTCATGAGCCCGTTGGTGAGCAGCACGGCGCCGATCTTCCACACGGTCCCCTTCGCCGGCTTCATCGGCGCCGAGGGGTAGATCTGGAGCCAGAACAAGGTGCCCGCTACGACGAAGCTCCCGTGCATCAGCCAGACGTGCACGAGGCCGTTTCGCTCGCTGAGGTCAAAGAGGGCCGGCACGTGCCACGCGAACATCACCCCGTTCATCAAGAACAGTGCGAACCACGGGTTGCGCGCGAATCGCCCGACAGCCCGCAGCCAACCCGTGGACCGGCGCAGGAACAGAAACCGTCCAACGCGTCGTCGCGCTCCGACGGGCAGCACGAAGAGCAGGGGGATCCACGGAGCACCCGCGACGATCAGCATCGGAACGAAGAACGCGATCACGACGTGTTCGATCATGTGCACGAAGAAGTACTGAGCCGCCCAGTAGTCCAGTGGCGACGCGATGGCGATCACCAGGAGCGCAAGACCCGCGTAGAACCGGTACGACCGGTTCCGGCGGCGCCGTCGATTGGCGGGCGTCGAGTGGCTCGCCATTCGGCGCAGCCCGACTTCGTGGGCGAACGCGGTGGCTGCAAGTACGACGATCATGGGATCGAACGTCCAGTGGTGCACGAGGTAGTTCACGGCGCCATCCGTTACGGCGTTTCGGTGGGTGTCTGGTCGCCAAGGCGTTCGCCTCGAAATGCCGCCCCGCTATCGCTTTGCTCGGCGTCGGCCCGCTCGGCGTCGGCGACCTCGGCCTGGTGAGCCTGCCAGGCCCGCAGCATCCCGTCGTACTCTGGCGCGAGGCCGGGCTCGGTCTTGCGGCGCCGCTTCGGCGTGGCGTCGCCATGCAGCACCTTCCACCACATGTAGACGGCGAAGATTCCCAGCAGTGGCCACTCGAACACGTAGGCCCAACTCAGGGTATTGCCCCTTTCGGCCCGTCCCAACTCGAACCAGAACGCCAGTGAACACAGCGCAAGTCCGAGTACCAACACCGCATGGGTGCGCCACGCCTCGGCCCCGCGAAGCCGGCGCGGCGGCTGTCCGGGCGCGTCCTGACCCTTCGCACCACTCATTACTTGACTGTATCCCTGGCGGTCGTCGCACGACGCTGAGAAAACTTTCGGCTTGGGTAGAGTGCGAGACGATGACCAGCGCCCCCCACGACGCCCCCGATGACCACGACTCCGTGACTTCGGCGCCGATCATTTCTTCCGATGAACGAAGCGCGGCCTTTCACGCGGGCCGAACCCCGATACCGCCGAAGTTCTTTCTCTTGGTCGCCGTGGTCTTCGTTGTGCTGGGCCTGGGCGGCGTCGTGCTCGAGCGCGTTGTCGGCACGCCGGGCCAGACACCCATCGCGAGTCCTCCCGCCACGACGACGCCATCCTCCCTGCCGAGCACGACCCACTCGATACTCGGCCTTGAGCTGCTCCCGAGCCGTCCCGCACCCCCGATCACCTTGACGGACCAACGCGGCGCCACCTGGCGGCTCGCGGCCCAACGGGGTCGAGTCGTGATCCTCGCCTTCTACAACCAGACGTGCAACGACATCTGCCCGGTCCTTGGCGCCGAACTGCGCTCCACGATCTCGCTCCTCGGCACCAACGCCGGGCGCGTCGACGTGGCGATTGTCAATACCGATCCGACCCACGCCGCGGTCGTCGCCCTACCCGCGGCGCTCGTGCGACCCGGGTTGATCGGTCAACCGACTGTCGTGTTCCTGACTGGAACCCTCGCCGAGCTGGACGCCGTCTGGACGCACTACGGCGTCGAGGTTCGCGTGGGTCCCGCGCCGACCCCGAGCCTCCACAACGACCTGCTGTACTTCATTACGGCCGACGGGCGACTCCACGCGTTGGCGACGCCGTTTGCCAATGAGAGTCGAAAGGGGGTGTTCTCACTCGATGCCGCTTCACGGCGCGCCTTCGCCGCGGGCGTCGCAGAAGTCGCCGATAGTCTGTTGCCGTGAGTACCCCCGAGAGCGAGGTCCGAGCGAGTTCGTACGACCCCGCGTCGATGCCGGCGTCGTCGTTGATCGCGAGCAAGGCGGTCTGGTACCGACGCCCGTGGTTCCTGATCGCGATAGTGATCGTCGTCGCCATCGCGGTATCGGTCGTCTCAGATTTGCCCCATACGGTGACCAAGAGTGAGGACGCGGCCCAGCAAAACGGGACGATCGCGCTCATCAACACCGACATCGCGCCGTGCGCCTATGCGCTCCATGAAAGCTTTCTCATCTACAACCGGCTTCGCTCGGGGACACTCACGTCGGGAGACATTCAGATGTCGGCCAATCTCTTGACCCAGGATCAAGCTTCGTGCACCTTGGCCACTGGCCCGATCTACGACCTCGCGACCAACATCCAACCCGTCGACACCGCCGCGGGTAAGAAGATCGATGCGATGTACGGCGTCGTCATCACGTGGACGACGAACGACGCTAAGGACGCCATCTACGATATCGCGATGGCCGTTCGCCAGCCCACCAATCAGAAGTGGGTACGCGACCTCACCACCCGCCAGCGCTACCTAGCCCAGGACCGCGCGCGCATCGTCAAGTTGGTCGCCGAGGCGAGTCACCTCGTTGGGGTCACGCTCACGCCGGTCAAAGTTCCCCAACTCGCCCCGCTGCTTGGAACCTAGTTAGTTCTTCGTCCCAAAGAAGCCCCGAGCCCGCTCGCGGCGCACCAGCCGATACAACTCGGCGTCAGGATCTTCTTCGGACTGCAGCCACTGCACCAGGTTCCAGAAGATGATGGGCAGGAAGACCGCCGCGGACACGAGCCAGATGGAACTGACACTCAGCTGCTGGTCGGCCGCGAGTGACGGACCGTGTCCCGGGACGTGGGTGAAGGCGTGATACCACGACGATCGCGACATGCCATTCATGTACGCCATGATCCACACGACCCACATCACCACCGCCGAGATGCCAATTCGATATGGACGAGTGGCTCGGGGCGTCAGCGGCGGGGACTCGATCAAGTCACGAAAGAGCGCCACACCGCTGACGCCGAGCGTGACGAACTCCACGACGGTGAGCCACGGGTGCCGAACGACGGCGTCGACCACGGGCGACACGCGCCACAACACGGCGATGGCGAGGAAGATTCCCGCCGCCACGATCGATCGACCGTGGTTGACACCGGTCGCCACCGGATCACGCGAACCGTCCGGATCAGCGACGCTCGACGGCGTCGAGCGCGACCAGACCGGCCAGCGCCGCACGCCGAGGCGGCGCCACGGCCCCCCCGCCACGAACAACACCGGCGCCACGAAGGCGAACGACTCGAACTGCAGGGTCTGGACGTATTCGTACTGGCGGGCCCACGACCCGAGTGGCGGGACCAACCAAATGAACCACCACACGACCCCTAGGACCGCGAGCACGTCGCGGAATCCTCGGTGCCCCAACATCTTCGGCGCCCCCTTTCGTTACTCCGACGGGTGTCGCTGGAAGAACCCCCAGATCAGCACGCCAAACAAGACGCCGAGTAGGACCACCATCGTCTGGACCTGCGGTCCGATGTAGATGTCAACTCCCTGCACGATCGCTTCCTCCTCTCGTCAAACTCGAGTTACAGCAGATAGAACATGGCGAAGAACAGGACGCCACTCAATCCGACGAAGCCCCAGAAGTAGGTCATCGCCGATACGTTGGCCCGGAACGACTGGGCCGTCGCGTGCGCCGAGAGTTCGGGTCGATCGCCGCCGATCTCGCGGTGCAGGCGCAACGAGCGAGCGAGGGCGGTCTCGAGCCAGTAGGCACCAACAACCAACGTCGCGATGTTGATGACGACGAAGCCGATGAACGTCGACGCGTAGCCGCTTGAGCCCGGGTAAAAGGACAACGCCGTCAACTCCCAGATCTGCAGCACCAATGCCAGCACCGCGGCGAAGAGCGCGGTCCAGCCCGCCACCTGCCAGTCCACGACGCCACCCTTGCGCAGTCGCCACTGCCCGTAGATCGCCATCAGAGCGGCGAGGATCGTCAGGGAGAAGATCGTCCAGCCGTAGGCCGTCGGTGCCGTGACGTGATTCGGGCGCCACAGCAGACCGTTGTTGCTCGATCGCAGATAGAAGTACGCGAAGGCGAGCGAGGCCAGCAGGAACGTGTACATCCCGATGAACAACCGCCCGCCGGACCACACTGATCCGATGTGCGCGCGTAGTTCGAACTCATCCTCTTCCGGGGTCGAGGTGTACCCGTTTGACTGTTTCATAGTTCCACTCATCAGCTGTTCTCCGTTCCTACGCCACGCCACTGCCGTCGTGAGACGACACGACCGGTACACGTTCGTCGCCGCCTAGGTCGGCAACCGCGGGAGCGCTCGCCTCGCTGTAGTGATACGGGTCGGTCAGGATCACCGGGATCCGCTCAAAGTTGTACGCGGGCACCGGTGTCGCGGTCTGCCACTCCAGGCCGAGGGAGTCCCACGGGTTGGCGGGCGCCTTCTGGGGACTGATGTACAGCGACCACACCAGGTTGAAGAAGAAGATAAGGAACGAGAAGCCCAGCAAGAAGGCGCTGATCGACGAGAAGTCGTTCAGGCCCTGGAGGTTCTTCGCGTACGTGAACACCCGTCGTGGCTGGCCGAGCAGTCCGATGATGAACATCGGGAAGAAGGTCAGGTTGAAGAAGATGAACATCGTCCAGAAGTGCCAGAGGCCGATCTTCTTGTTCATCATCCGCCCGGTCATCTTGGGCAGCCAGTAGTAGAGGCCACCCATGAAGGCGAAGAGCAGTCCACCCATGATCGTGTAGTGGAAGTGCGACAGCACGAAGAATCCGCCGTGCACCGTCACGTTCACGGGGACGTCCGACAGGAACACGCCCGTGACGCCACCGATCAAGAAGTTGAAGTAGAGCGCCATCGCGAACAGCATCGGTATCTCGAATCTGATCTTCGATTTGTACAACGTGCCCATACCGACCAGGTAGATGAAGCCAGTGGGAATCGAGATCAGTTCGGTCGTCAACATGAACAGCGGTCGCATGTCAGGGTTGATGCCGCTCTGGAAGAGGTGGTGCTGCCAGACGAAGAACGACAGCAGTGACACGCCAATCATGCCCGCGGCACCCACCTTGTACGCGAAGAGCGGTTTACGGGTGAAGACCGGCAGGATCTCACCGACGATGCCAAAGCCCGGCAGCGCCATGATGTAGACCTCGGGGTGCCCGAAGAACCAGAAGAGGTTCTCCCACAGGTACGAACTGCCACCGTGCTCGGTGACGTAGAACGCCGTCTGGGCGGTCTTGTCGAGCAGGCCGAACAGGCCCGCGGCGAAGAGCGTGGGCGTGGCGAGCGTGAGCAGAGCTGCCGTAGCGAGGATCGACCAGACGAAGATCGGCACCCGGCTCCAGGTCATGCCCGGCGCGCGATAGTTGATGATGGTCACCGCGATATTGAAGCCCGCAGCCATCATGCCCATCCCGATGACCGCGAAGCCAAAGAGGTAGGACACCATGCCCGGGCCCGCCTGGGTTTGCAGCGGCGCGTAGCCGGTCCACCCCGTCGGGAAGCCACCGTAGGGCAGCGCCGAGAAGATGACCATGTAGCCCGCGACGAAGATCCAGAAGCTGAAGGCCTCGATGCGCGGGAACGCCATCCGGCGCGAGCCAATCATGAGCGGCACGAGGTAGTTGCCCAGCGGACCGACCACGATCGAGGTGGCCATCATCATCATGATCGTGCCGTGCTCGCTCACGATCTTGATGTACGTGTCCGCGCTGAAGTAGTGCGTCGTGGGGTTGAGCAGCTCGGTGCGAATCGCCATGGCCAGCAGACCACCGGTGAACATGAAGAGCAGCACACCGACCACGTACTGCAACCCGACCGTCTTGTGGTTGGTGCTGTAGCGGAAGTACTTGGACCAGTCGTCGACCTCGACTTCCTTCTGTGGCTGGCGTCCGACCATCTTCGCGAGCGGGTAGTTCAAGGCACCGATGCCCAAGAGCCAGCCCACCACGCCAAAGATCAGTGCCAGGGCGTCGGCGATCGCGTTCTGGCCGCTATTGGCGATGTACTGATAGTTGCTCGAGATCGCGTTGCCGAGCCAGTGCCCGAAGACGTAGCCGAGCACGCCGCCGATAATCGCCGTGCCCAGGTGTTGGCTCAACCAACCCTGGCGCTGCGTCCACGGCGCACGTGACACGCCCGACGCTTCACCGGTCGTCGCCAAAGGACGTTCCGTCATCGCCCATTCTCCATTTCTGTCATAGCGGTTGCATCATTCATCGTCGTAACGCCGATCACGAGGCCGGCTGCTTCGCACCGTAGGTCTCCACGGTGCTGTACGGGGTCGCCGTGCCGTCGGGGTAGTACCCGCCGGCCGCGCCGTTGGCGTCGGGCACGTAGGTCCACGCGAAGGGCGGCAGGTTCTTGGTGTTCGCCGCGTTCGCGGCCTCGGTCGCCTGCGCCCACTGCATGAACTTCTGCTGGGAGACGACGCTGCCGTAGTTGTACATCGAGCCGTGCCAGATGCCGCAGAGCTCGCTGCAACGGACGGTGAATTGGCCGGTCTGGGAGGTGGTCGCGTACGCGACGTCGTTCACCTGGGGGTTCGCGTCGGCCTTCACGCTCAGCTGGTAGGCCCAGAAGCTGTGGATGACGTCGAGCGAGGTCACGTTAAAGGCGATTGTCGTGTTCACGGGCAGGATCAATTGGGGCGTCTCAAAGCCGCCGAACGTCGGGTAGCGGTACGTGAACTTCCACTGCTGGGCGATGACCTGGACCGGGAGGACCTGGTTGCTGTTCGGCGACCAGGTCCCCGTCCCGGCCAGGGCCGCGGTTTCGGCCTTGATCGCGCCCGCCGGCGACCAGACTGGGTTGGGCCCCTCCCCTCCACCCGAGCCGTGGTTCGCGATGAGCTCGACGGTACCGAAACCGGCTAAGAAGATCACGACTACTGATGTGATCGTGATCCAGGCAACCTGTGCGGTGCGGTTGTTTCGCGCGGCCTCCCCGCCAACTGGCTCGGGGCCGCCTCGCTTGGCGCTCCAGACGGCGATGGCGTAGGCGAGGTAGATCCATACCCCGATCAAGACGGGTATGGCGATGACGAACAGGACATTGAAGTCGAACTGGTTGGACGACGCCATGTCGGTCATGCGACCGGGCGGCACGTGCGGGCCCACGAGGAACCAGAACAACAGGTCCGCCGCGACCGAGAGCACGATCCAGATCGTGGTCATACGACGCAGGTGGTGGGTCTCATTCATGGATGCATTCTCCGCTGTCATAGTTATCGCACCACTTCCAGGAATCCGCCCATGTAGTTCTGGGTCGACATCGGTCCTCCATTGCCGTAGAGATAGCCGAGCCCGCACGGGACGAAGCACTGCCAGGAGTAACTGCCCGGTCCGGGGGTCTTGAAGCTGAACGTGATCGTGTTATGCGGCGAGCTGGTGTGGCAGGGCCCCGAACCACAGAGTTGCGCATTGCCGTTGACCCCGACCATCGGCACGCTCAGGCCGAGAGCGGGCACCGTGAAGGTGTGCCCGACGCCGTTGCCCGTGTTGGAGTCATACACGCTGTACGGGTGGCCATTCAGGTTGGCGGTGCCGCCGACGGTTCCTTGCACCTGGCCCCACTCCTGGTTGCGTAGCGGGCTACCCGAGTCGTACTGCAGCACCGTCATGTTCACGACGCTGTTCGCGGGCAACTTCCACGTCGTGTCCTGGACCCACTGGTGGGTGTGGGGGTCCTTCACGAGGTACGAGACCCAGGTGGGGTGGGGTCCGAATCCGATCGCCCCAACGCTCTGCACGGTCAGATTGACCGGCTGTCCCGCCGCCTGGGTGTTGGTGAAGTCCATGACGCCACCGGGCGTGCCTGGAGTGAGGAACGAAGCCAGACTCCACACGATGAGGCCAACCGCGACCAGGAACAGCACGACAACGATGGCTAATCTTCCGCGAATCGACATACCGCACTCCTCGTGAATCGACGTTTCCGTATCGACGGTTCGAGAGTAATTCCCGACTTCTATACAGTTGGTGTTTGTGCCGCGCCAGACTAAGAATCCTCTTGTAATTCACTTGGGTCTGGTACTCGCAGAGGCCATCTGCATCTCGGCGTTCTACGTGGAAATCCGACGGGCAATTGGCGGGAATCACTTGTCTTGGGCCTATGTTTTCGAGTGGCCGATTTTCGCCGCATACGGCGTCTACGTCTGGAAGAAACTTCTCAGCGACGAGCGCGCGGCATCCGCCCACCGCCCCCGCGAGGTGCCCGAAGCGACCAGTGACCACGACCCCGCGCTCGACACGTACAACGAGTACCTGCGGCGCGTGCACGGCGATGCCGACGGCGGCGATCGACCGTCGTCGCCGCAACCCGACTAGTGCACGCCCTCGTAGGCCAGCAGGCCCCCCAGTTCCGCGACGGCTGACGCGATACCGGCGCTGCTCGCCAGCGGGTCGTCGCGGACGATCCAGTGCAGGCTGCCGTTAGCCGCGACGACGAACATGGCGTTGGTGTGCACGCTCGTCGGGTCCGAGGGCGTCATCACGACGCTGATGCCGTAGGCGCGCCACACGGCACGCATCGCCGCGTACCGTCCGGTCAGGAAGTAGAAGTTCGGCACCGACGCCAGGCCCTGACGAGCGATGAATCGGCGCAGGTCACTAGTTGTGTCGTGGTACGGATCGACCGCGACCACGACGATGTCGAGCATCGCGCGCGCCGAGAGCTCGCGTCGAGCCTCCACGAGTTGATCGGCCATGGGAGCGCAGGCAGCCGTGCAGTTGGGGTCGAGGAAGGTGAGCAACGTGACCCGCCCGCGATGCTCGCCCAACCGGTAGGGACGTCCGTACTGATCGATCAGGGAAAAGGGCGTGGCCCGCACGTTGACGGCCTTGGCCGGGCCATTGCGAGCGAGAAAGAGCGTCGTCTCCGCGCCCGACGCGACGGCCCAGCCCATCGCGGCGCTAGCGACGAGCACCATCGCAATCGCAAAGGCCGCGACCACCGATCCGACCGTGCCGAGCACCTCGCGCACCAGCGAGGCGCGCGGCTCGCCCTGGGGCCGCACCGCCGCGCTCCAGGCCAGGATCGCCAGCGCCGGCATGGTATTCACATCCGTCGCCAGGCCCCCGAACAACCCGGTGTCCTGGGCGAACACCCAAATCACGACGGCGCCGGTGACGACAAAGTAGAGCGGCCAGCGGCGCGTTGAGGACCCCGACGGCCAGAGGCCCACCCCGGCGGCAATCAGCCAGAGCAGGATCACCACGTTCAGTCCCCCACCCATCGTTGCGGCGAGCGAGCCGGCGCCACGCACCGCCGACGCGAGCCACCCCGGCTGAGCGATCGCCGACATGTAGTTCGCCATCTGGCTCAGCGCGTTGCTCGGCCCGCCGCGCCAGAACCCCGCCGCGGGCAGGGCCTGCTCGACGGCCCCAAGGAGCAACGTCGCTGCGAGCACGCGCCGGGTCACCGCTGCGAACGATCGCGAGAATCGCTCGGGATCGAGCGCGATCCACGCGCCCGCGTAGGCGTAGAGCAGGGCCGCACCGGGCCAGCCAAAGAGAATCGTCGCGCCGTGCACGAAGAGCCCACCGGCCCCATCGCCGATCAGCCAGATCACCGCCGACCACGCGACGCCCACCACGGCTGCGACACGACCAGTCGTGCCGTTTGAGACTACGAGCAGCAGTCCCAGCCCGATCTCGAGCCACGCCACGCCCGAGGCCAGCGTGATCGGATGGCTGTTCCAGAGATTCACCGCGTGCCCGATCAACGACTGCAGCGCCGAGGGCGTGGCGCGCGACATCGGTGCGACGACGTTGGTGGCGAGTCCGAGCGGCATCGACGCCTGGAACTGCAAGGCTCCGTCGAGCAACCACAGCATCCCAAAACCCACGCGAAGATGGCGACGAGCCCGCGACTCGTTCACGCCCGCTGCGAGCTGCTGGAAACACCCCATCCGCCCGGAAAGGGCGGACACGATCAGCACGCCCAGGGCCACGATCCCGATCCAGGGCAGCATGGTGACCACGCTCGTGTGGCGAAACAGCGCCACCACGAAGGGGTTCGTCAGGTCAAGCGATCGTTGACTCATCCCCGGCATGGCGATGGAACCAAACGATCAGCCGAGTTCGACGACGCACGCCGCGAGCACGCCGTTCACGAAGGACGGCGAGTCCTCCGTCGAGAACGTCCGGGCCAACTCGACGGCCTCGTTGAGCACCACGGGTGTTGGAGGAGCGTCGTCGAGCAGGAGTTCAGCGATCGCGAGGACCATCACCAGCCGGTCGACCAGAGCCAGTCGCTCGAGGGTCCAGTCAACGAGGTGCGCGCTGATGAGCGCGAGCGCGCGCGCCTCGTTCGTCTCGGCCGACTGCACCAGGCGCACCGTGTAGGGGTCGGGCACGAGGGTCAGCTTGGGGAGGATCTCGCCAGTCGATCGGCCCTTCATCGCGGCCTCGTAGAGGATCTCGAGCGCTCGCTCCCGTGCTCGGTGACGCTGACCGCCTAGGTCGTCCACTAGGCGCGGGTGATGTAGTCGCCGGTGCGCGTATCGACCTTGATCACTTCACCGGGGCCGACGAAGAGCGGGACCTGGACCACGTACCCGGTCTCGAGCGTCGCGGGCTTGCGGGCCCCCGAGACGCGGTCGCCCTGGATGCCCGGCTCGGTCTCGGTGATCGTCAACTCGACCGACGCCGGGAGTTCGATGCCGATGATCTCGTCGTCGTGCAGCACCAGCATGGCCTTGCCCGTCTCGACGAGGAAGTTCGCCGCGTCGCCGAGACTCTTGGAGGAAACGGGCACCTGGTCGTAAGTGGACTGGTCCATGAAGACGTAGTCGTCCCCGTCGCGGTAGAGGTACTGCATGTCGCGCTTGTCGATGATCGCCTGCTCGAGCCGCTCGTCACCGCGGTAGGTGCGCTCGATCACGGCACCCGAACGGGCGTTGCGCAACTTGGTTCGCACGAAGGCCCCACCCTTGCCAGGCTTGACGTGTTGGAACTCGACGACGGTGAAGAGGCCGTCTTCGACCTTGAGGGTGATGCCGTTCTTGATGTCGTTGCTAGAGATGGCGGCCATGAGCCTAAACCTTTCGGGAAAGTTGCGCGCCACAGTCTAGGCAACGCCCGCGAGCCCCCGGGCGCGTCAGTCCGCGAGCAGTTCCACCACCGCGGCCAGTGCCAGGTCGTAACTGAGCCCGCCAAAGCCGGCGATCGTGCCGTGCACGACGCCCGCCAAGGTGCTGACGTGGCGAAACGGCTCACGCGCGGCGGGATTCGACAGGTGAACCTCGACCTTCACCCCCGGGAAGATGGCCAGGGCGTCGGTGAGGGCCCACGACGTGTGCGTGAGCGCGCCGGCGTTGATCACGATCGCGGCTGAACGACCGCGCGCGTCGTGGATGGCCTCGATGAGATCGCCCTCGAAGTTCGACTGGATGTGGCGCACGCTCAGTCCGAGCGGCGCGGCCGCCGCGCGCACTCGTTCGACGTGCTCGTCGAGGGTCGTCAGCCCGTAGACCGACGGGTCGCGTACTCCGAGCTGGTCCAGGTTCGGGCCCGAGAGCATGAGCAACTCGATGGGCGCAAATACCTCTTCGGCAACCCGTCGCGCTACCACGCGCACCGCCCGACTTGGCCCGAATCAGATCCCCACGCGCCACGGTCGGGCTCAGTTGAGGTGGTCACCGGCGTCACACTACCGTTGAGCTCTGCCGACATCAAGATTCGCTCCGAAACTGGTCGATGACCCGTGACACGACGTCGGGCGCGACGCCTGACACCACCTCGAAGCCAGCCGGTCCGTCGAGCACGAAGGTCAGGTCGTGGTGCGCCTTCTTGTCGCGCTGCATGATCGCGATCAACTGCTCGCTCGACATGGCCGCGGGCAGACGTCGAGCGAGTCCGAAGGCGTCCAAGACGGCGTCGTGTGCTTCCACGGACCCCTCGTCGACGCGCCCGAGCGCGTGAGCCAGCCGCGCGGCGAAGCCGAGACCGATCGCCACGGCTTCGCCGTGGCGCAGTTCGTCGGGATCGCGCTCGAGCGCGACTAGCTCGACGGCGTGGCCGAGGGTGTGCCCATAGTTGAGCAGGGCGCGTCGTCCGCTCTCGCGCTCGTCCTGCGAGACGATGCCGGCCTTCAAGCCGACCGACAGTGCTACCAGGTCTTCGCGCGTCGCCACGGTCACCCCGGACGGGTCTCGCCGCTCCAGGAGCCAGCACTTCGCCACTTCGCCGTAGCCGCTGCGCAGCTCGCGGTCGGGCAGGGTCTCGAGGGCTGCGGTGTCGCAGAGCACGCCGAGGGGTTGGTGGAAGGCGCCGACGAGATTCTTACCCACGGTCAGGTTTACGCCGGTCTTGCCCCCGATCGCGGCGTCCACCTGGCCGACCAGCGTCGTGGGCACCTGCACCACGCCGACGCCTCGCAGGTAGACCGCCGCCGCGAAGCCCGCGAGGTCGGTCACCGCACCGCCACCCACGCCCACGACCACGTCGTCACGTGAGAGTCCGAGCGCCACGAAGCGCTCGCAGAGGTACTCCACGGCCGCCATCGACTTCGCCGTCTCGCCGTCGGGAACCACGATCACGTGCTGATCGAGACCGGTCTCCACGTCGAACCACTGCCGGCCGACGAGCCCCTCGGACGTGACGATCGCCGCGGTTCGGGCCCGGGGTGCTCGGCGCGCGATCACCTCGGCGAGGTGTCGTCGCGCACCGAGCCCGGTGATCACCTCGTAGGCGCGCTCGCCGAGGTCGACGTCAATCTTCATGTGGCCATCATCGCACGCAGCACGTCCTCGACGACCTCCTCGAGCGGACGGGCGGTGTCGACCGAGGACCGGGACACCTCGCGATACCACGACGCGCGGCGCGCGCGCAGCGCCGCGACGGCGGCGCGTGCGTTGCCCGCGAGCAGCGGACGATCACCCTCGCCCACCCGCGTTACCAGGACCTCGTCGGGGGCGTCGAGCCACAGCGTCACCTGCTCGGCGAGGATCGCCCGCGCGGCTTCGGTCGTTACCACGCCGCCCCCGGTGGACACGACGACGTCGCGCGCGACACTCGCGCGCAGCGCGGCCACCTCGTCGTCTCGAAACGCCTCTTCGCCGACGGCGCGCAGGTGGTCCGGCGTTGAGGCGCCGACCATCGACGCCAGCACGTCGTCGGTGTCGACGACGTCACAGCCCAGTCGCTCGCCAACCGCCCGCGCCACGGTCGTCTTGCCCGCGCCGGGCAACCCGACCAGGATTAGACGCGCCACCGCTAGGCGCGCGCCGAGGACGCGTCACCGAGCTGTTCGACGTAGGCGCGGTAGTTGCGCGTGAACTCGGCCACCGAGTCACCACCGAACTTGCGCTGCGACTCGGCGGCGAGCACCAGTGCGGTCATGGCCTCGGCGACCACGCCCAGGGCCGGCACCGCAGTGACGTCGGTGCGCTCCTTGAACGAGACTGTCGACTCGCCCGTCGACAGGTCGACCGTCTCGAGCACGGGCCGGTTGAGCGTCGCCAGGGGCTTCATCGCTACCTTGGCGATGATCGGGGCTCCCGATGACATGCCGCCTTCCAATCCACCGGCGTGGTCCGAGCGTCGGGCGAAGCCACCGCTCTCGGTGGCTTTGTCGTCACGCACGATCGCGTCGTGAGCCACGCTGCCGCGCTGTTCGGCCTGGGCCATCCCGTCGCCGATCTCGACCGCCTTCACCGCCTGAATGCTCATGAGGGCCCCCGCGAGCAGTCCGTCGAGCTTGCGGTCCCAGTGCACGTGGCTCCCGATGCCGACGGGCACGCCATAGGCGATCACCTCGGCGACGCCGCCGAGGGAGTCTCCCTCTTTGGCGGCTGCCTTGATCTCGGCGATCATCAACGCCGCGGCACCCTCGTCGAAGCACCGCACCTCGCTCTGGTCCACCAGCGAGAGGTCCGCCGCCATGGGCCGCCGATCGAGCGGACTCGTGACCGAGCCGATGCGCACGACGTGGCTGATCACCGAGACGCCGATGGTGCCCAGCAGCGACTTGGCGAGCGATCCGGCCACCACGCGCGCGGCGGTCTCGCGCGCGCTCGCGCGTTCGAGCACGTCGCGTGCGTCGTCGAAGCCGTACTTCTGCATGCCCGCCAGGTCGGCGTGACCCGGCCGGGGTGCCGTGAGCTTCTTGCTCGGTGCACCGGGCGCAGCGGACATCTCCGCTTCCCACTTGGGCCATTCGGAGTTGAGGATCTCGATGGCGACCGGCGATCCCAGAGTGCGCCCGTGGCGGATCCCACCGGTCAGACGCAGCACGTCGCGCTCGAAGCGCATCCGCGGACCGCGGCCGAACCCGAGACGACGCCGCGCCAGTTCGTCGGCGATCTCCTCCTCGCGGACCTCAAGGCCCGAGGGCAGTCCCTCGACGATGACGCTCAGGGACGGGCCGTGACTCTCACCCGCGGTCAGGAATCGTAACATCGCCCGATTCTAGGACAGCCGAGCGGGAACCTTTAGTGGTCGTCAGAGTAGAAGGGGTTGACACCCGAGGCGTGGTCCGTGACGTCCACGACGCCCGTCAGTTCGGGGATGGCCTCGACGAGCTTGGTTTCGATCCCCTGTGACAGCGTCATGCGACTCAACGAGCAACCCTGGCACCCGCCGCCCATCATGATGTACGCGACGCGCTTGTCCTCGTCCAGCGAGACGAGGTCGGCGTTGCCACCGTGCGCCGCAATCGAGGGATTGATCTCGGACTCGAGCACCGCGATGGCTCGCTTGGCGAGCGGCCCGTCCACGCCGAAGGCAACGATGTCAGCCGGCACGCCGGGGTGCAACTCCTCAGCCGTGGGCACGTTGGGATTGACGAGTACCAGGCCACCGCCGCCGTCGGGCGCGAACTCCAGTCGACTCCCCCGGAGTCGGGCGACGCTCCGAGCGGGCACCACGATGGTCACGTCGCCGTCACGGCCGATCGCGGCATCAGACGGGGCGTCCACTCGATCCGAGAAGTAGAGGTCGTAGACGTAGCCACCCGAGCGGGTTCCCGTGACCTCGATGAACAAGGCGAGTTCCTCGGAACGCTCCTCGTTGGCCAACGCGTCGATCACCACGTTGCGGGCTTCGTCGGTGAGGGTGAGGATGTCAAACGTCTCGACGGTAGTCATACGCAAAGTCTAGGGGTGTCGTCGCCGGGCTGACCTCGGAGTAGTTTCGAGCAGTGACTTCGATACCTCCCGACGCCCACGAATGGGTGAGCTTCGATGACGAGAACGTCCAGCGCACCTGGATGTTCGACGTCACGTTCCTCGAAAGTAATTGGACCTGCATCTTCGGACACGGCTGCCAGGGTGTGCTGACCGGGCCGACCCCCGAGCTCGTGCAAGGGTGCTGCAGCTACGGGGCGCACTTCACCGACGACGCGGACCGCGAGCGCGTCGAGCTCGCCGCCACCCGGCTTACCGATGACCAGTGGCAGTTCAAGAAACAGGCGTCCCGAGGGACCACGCGGGTCAAGCGCAGCGGTGAAATCGTCACCCGCTTGGTGAAGGACGCCTGCATCTTCCTCAATCGACCCGACTTTCACCGCGGCCCGGGTTGCGCCCTGCACGTGCTGGCCATGGACAGCGGCGAGAGCTACATCCCGCTCAAGCCCGACGTCTGCTGGCAGCTGCCGCTGCACCGCGACGACGAGGTCGCCGAGAGCGGTCACGTCGTGACGCGAATCGGGCAGTGGGATCGGCGCGACTGGGGTGACGGCGGCTTCGACTTCCACTGGTGGTGCACCGAGTCTCCCGACGCCTTCGTCGGCGCCACCAGGGTCATCGACTCGATGCGCAACGAACTGATCGCCATGGCCGGCGAGGACGTCTATGAGCGTTTGCTCGCCTACGTCTCGCACCGCGCCGAACTGCCAACCCGGACGAGGCTCGCCCATCCGGTGCTTCGCCGACGGCGCTAGCCCTCAGCTGCCAGGGGGTCGTCCTCCGCGAAGGCCGTGCGCGGTAACTTGCCCAGGATTTCGTCGTAGCGGTCTTCTTCGGCGAGGCACCACTCCGCGTGCACGTCCTCGGGTGCCGCACCGCACTCGACGCAGGTGGTCGCCCGTGGACCGGTGGACCGCTTGAGTTCGCGAGCTTCAACAAACCGACGGTGGCGGCCTTTTTTCACGTCAACTCCTCACTGGTCGCGGTCCATAACTGGCGGCAACCGCAGCGTCGCTCCCGCACGCCGAACCCCCATGTTACCAACTCACGTGCCGCTCAGAACCCCTAACATCGACTCGTGCCTGCCTTTGACCCCAACGACATGGTCCTGCGATTCCGGGAGCGAGCCGAGGCCGTGAAACGACGCGGCCTCCCACCCGTCGAGGGTCCCGAGCGCCAGCGATTCATGGAGGCGGCCCGTCTGGACTTCCAGGACTTCGCCATGCTCGGTGACGCGACGGCGACCCTCGAGAACGGGATCTTGCGACTGGAGATCGACCTGCGGCCCCAACCGAGCGCCTAAGACGCGACGGCGATCCGAGCGGTCGCCTCGGCGAGCGCCGCTCCCCCGCCGCGCAAGGACTCGATCGCCGCGCGGCGGCGCGCGTGACTGGTGCCGGCGTTGTAGCACTGGTGCGCCCCCGCGCCGAGGTCGGTGTAGGCGCGCGAGAGCAGGGACGTCGACTGCTGATCCGGAGTGGGCAGCGAGGCGTTGGCCGACTCGGTGTCATAGAGCAACACCCCGCACACCAGGTGCAGTTCCTTGGGGTCCGTGGACGCGTCTTCGAGCGCGCGCACGGCGTGGCGGGCGTCGCTCGCGAGCGCCAGCGAGGTGTCGTGAAAGCCGCTCTGGGTGACCCAGTTGTGCAGGGCTGTCGCACTGCTCACCTTCGCCCCGCACGCCGCGAGCGAGAGACCCGCGGCGGCGAGCACGAGCAGTCGACGGATCACGCCACGACCACGAGGTGCAGTTGGCGCCGACCCCGTCGCAGCACCAGGTAGCGGTCGTACAGCGCCATCGAGAGGTCGATGCGGCTATCGGCCCCGAGTCGTCGGTTGTTGACGTAGACGCCACCCTGACTGAGGAAGCGACGCGCCTCGGCCTTGGAGGACGCGAGTCCGGTCCGCACCAGGACATCGACCGGATCAAGACCCTCGCGCACCGCCTCGCGATCTAGGATCGACGACGGCGCGTCGGCCACCACCTCGAGCAGCGTCGCCTCGTCCAGTTCGGCGATCGACTCGTTGAACAGTGCCTCGCCCGCGCGTTCGGCCCGCAAGGCGGCGTCGTCGCCGTGGACCATCGCCACTACTGCGTTGGCGAGCGCCCGTTGGGCGCGTCGAGCCTGGGGGTCGCGCCGCAGCGACTCATCGAGATCGCTGATCGTGTCGTGATCGAGGAACGTGAAGAAGCGAAGCAGCGTCGGCGTCATCTCGTCCTCGCTGTTCAAGAGGAACTGGTGCAGGGCGAACGGCGACGTCATGGTGGGATCCAGCCAGACCCGATCGTTCCCGCCCTCGGACTTGCCGTACTTTCGCCCGTCGGGGCGCAGCAGGAGCGGTGACGTCAGGCCGGCGGCAGACTGGCCAGTCACCTTGCGCACCAGTTCGGTACCCATCGTGATGTTGCCCCACTGGTCTGAGCCGCCGAGCTGCAGGGTGCAGCCGTGGTCGACGTTCAGGCGCAAGAAGTCGTAGGCCTGCAAAAGCATGTACGAGAACTCCGTGAATGAGAGGCCGACGTCCTCGCGCTCGAGCCGACTGCGCACCGACTCCTTGGCCACCATCTGGTTGACGGTGAAGTGCTTGCCCACGTCGCGCAGGAAGTCGGTCAGAGAGATCGTCGTCAGCCAGTCAGCGTTGTTCAGGACCATCGCCCGCGACGTTCCGGCCGAGTCCGAGAAGTCGAGGAGTCGTTCCAGTTGCGACCGGATCCCGTCGAGGTTGGCGTCGAGCTGGTCGCGGGTCAGCAGCGGGCGCTCGACGTCCTTGAAGCTCGGGTCGCCGATCAGCCCGGTTCCACCCCCGGCCAGGGCGATCGGCCGGTTCCCGGCGAGCTGGAGTCGCCGGAGATTGCAGATCTGCAGCAGCCCGCCGAGGTGCAGCGACGAGGCAGTGGGGTCAAAGCCGATGTAGGCGGTGACCCCGCCGGCGCTGAGCCGCTCGAGGACGCCGTCGTCGGTCACCTGGTGGACGAGTCCTCGGAACTGCCAGTCGTCACGCACGTTCATGGTCGAAGTCTACGAGAGCGTCCCCGGCGCTTGGCTAGAGGATGGCGTTCGTCGCGGGGAAGTGGATCTGCAGCCAGAGCACGAAGGCGTGCCACGCGCCACTGATCTCGGCCACGCCGATGAGGATCAGCATGATCCCCCCGATGCGACCGATCAGCAGGTGGTGCCGACGCAGCCACGTCGAGGCCGTCGCCATCCACTCGGTCGCCATCGCGGCCACGACGAAGGGCAGGCCGAGTCCGAGGCAGTACACGAAGGCGAGAATCGACCCACGCCAGGCCGTGGCACCCGACGACGACGCCGCGAGCCCCAGGATCGCCGCGAGCGTTGGGCCGATGCACGGCGTCCAGCCGAGCGCGAAGAGCACGCCTAGGAGTGCCGCGCCCAGGACCGACGCCCGCGGCAGGTGATGGACCCGCCGTTCGCGTTGCAGCCAGGACGATGGCCACCACCCCGCGAAGAAGAAGCCGAGGACGATGGTGATCACGCCGAAGGCGATCTCCAGGCCGCGCTGGTGGGTCCGCAGCGAGCCGCCGAGCCCGCCGAAAGCCGCACCGAAGCTGACGAAGACGAGCGCGAAGCCCACGACAAAGGCGAGCGAGCCAGCGACCGCGCGCCCCCGACCGCTTCGTCCCTCGATACTGCCGGTGGCGCCACTGAGAAACGCGAGATAGCCCGGCAACAGCGGCAGGACGCAGGGCGAGATGAACGACACCAGTCCCGCCGCGAAGGCCAGCGGGAACGCGGCGACGAGCGAACTGGGTAACGTCGCGATCACGAGGCCGACGACCGCCACAGGCCCGCCGCCGCGGCTACGAACTCGTCGTGAATGGTCACGTTCGCGGTGCGCTCTGGCACGCGCGCTACCACGACGGTGACCCCGTCCTGCGCCAGCCCGGCATCGATCTGCTCGCGCAGGTCCGCCCGGGTCTCCACGGCGACCGCACGGTGTCCGAAGGCGCGCGCGATCGCGGCGATGTCGTGGTTGCGCGGCGTGCCAAAGAGCGACTCGAAGACCTCCGGGGTCAGGGCGGTCGCCTGGGACAAGAAGGAGAAGATCCCCCCACCGCCGTTGTCGACGACGACGAGCACGCATCGCCCGCCCAGGGGGCCGAGACCGTCGACGAGTCCTGAGACGTCGTGCAGGAAGGTGACGTCACCCACGAGTCCGATCACCGCTCCGCCGGTGCCCACGCCCATCACGGTGGAGACGACGCCGTCGATCCCGTTGGCGCCCCGATTGGCGAACGTGGGAGCAGTCCGTGGACTGGCCCACCACTCGACATCACGCACCGGCATCGACGAGCCGACCACGAGCGCCACATCGTTCTCGGTGCTCGCCGTCACCACGGCCCGAGCGACGTCGGGCTCACAGAGCAGTCCGTCCTCGGACTCGCGTTCCACCAGCCATCGTTCGACCGCGGCCGCCGCCGAGCTCCAACGCTCGCGGTACGAATCGTCCGCCCGCAGCCGGTCGTCGGCGAAGTTGGGCAGGCCCGGGTACGAGACGCTGATCACTCCGTCGGGGTCACTGAGCGGCCCGGCCCCGCGCCAGGCCACGGCGGCAATCCCCCACCGACGCAGCTGTTCGCTGAGGGCCTTGGAAGCCGGCAGACCGCCCAGCCGAACGACCACGTCGGGCCGTACGGCGTCAGCGAACGCCAGGTCACGCAACAGCGCGTCGGCGTGCGCGATGGTCGACGCCACCGTCGCGTCACCGATGACGGCCCAGCCGCTTTCGAGCATCGACAGCACGGTCTCGTGACGAACGCCGCGACCGACGACGGCGAGGACTCGCTCGCCCCGAACGTCGAGGTCACCGCTCAGGGCCCGATCCGGCTCGTCGTGTCGCCACCGCGCGGTACCGCCACGTCCGGCGGGCAACTGCAGGGGATCGGCGACGAGCGGCTCGACGAAGGCGAGGTTGAGGTGCACGGGGCCACCGGTGCCGTCGGATCCGACCGCCGCCGCCCAGCATCGGCTGGCCAGCGGCCGCCAGCTCGCCGAGGCCTCGAGCCGTGCCACGCCGGGCTCCTCGAACCGACGAACCGCCGACTGGTAGAGATCGCGTTGTTCGATTGTCTGGGGGGCCCCCACGCCGTGCAACTCGGATGGACGGTCGGCCGTCACGACGAGCAACGCGACGCCGGCCAGATCCGCCTCGGCTACCGCCGCGTGCAGCTCGGCCGCCGCGGTGCCACTCGTCACGACGATCGCCACCGGCATCGCCGAGGCGAGCGCCCGACCAAGGGCGAAGAAACCGGCGCTGCGCTCGTCCACGCGCACGTGCACGCGCAGTCCCTCGTGGCCCGCCGCGGCGATGGCGAGCGGCGTCGAGCGCGAACCGGGACAGACGACGACGTCGCGCAGGCCGTGGCGGTGCCACTCGTCAAAGAGGGTCGCGGCGAAGGTGGCCTGCACGACGCTCGGGTTCGGTACGCTCGATTGCAATGTCACTCCTCAAGGTCCGGCGCGAAGGCGTTGGGCCCGTGCTCGTCTGGCTCCACGGCTTCACCCAAACCAGTCGTTCCGCGGCCCGGTTCCGCTCCATTCTGGCAGAGAGTCACGAACTTTGGACACTCGACCTGCCGGGTCACGGCGACGCCGCGGCCATCGGGGCCTCGCTCGAGGAGTGCGCCGACCTCGTGGCCGATCTCATCGACACCCCCTGTGATCTCGGGGGCTACTCCTTCGGCGGGCGGGTAGCCCTGCACGTGGCCCTTCGCCGTCCCGAGGTGATCGGACGACTCGTGCTGCTCGGCGCGTCGCGCGGCATTGAGGACCCGTCCCAGCGAGCGGAGCGCCGTCGTCGCGACGACGACCTAGCCGAGCACATCGAAGCGGTCGGCACCGATCAATTCCTCCAGGAGTGGCTCGCTCAGCCGCTGTTTGCCGACGTGGCCCCCGATCCCGTGGAATTGGCTGCGCGCAGCCGCGATCCTCGCGGCCTCGCCGAGTCGCTCCGCCGCTGCGGAACCGGGACCCAGGAGTGGCTGGGCGACCGCCTGGGCTCGATCAACGCGCCGGTTCTCGCCCTGAGTGGCGAGCGCGACGACAAGTTCCGTGCCGAGGCCCTCGCCATCGCCGCAGGCGTCCAACAAGGTTCAATGGGCGTCGTTGAACGGGCCGGCCACGCCGCCCACCTCGTCGAGCCCGAGGCGACAGCGCAGTACGTCAACGCGTTCCTCGTCTAGCGAGTCACCGCGTAGACGACGATGAGCAGCGCCCCGAGGGCCAATTGGACGCGCGAGGAGGACTGGAGCAACGCGAGCAGCTCGCGTCCCCGGCGCGGCGAGAACGCCATGCGAACACCCGGAACGTATGCGACGAGCGCGACGAGCGCGACGAGCGGTTCGCCGCCGAGGGCCAGGCCGATCGCGACGCCCGCCACACACGCCACGAAGAGCCAAGCGCCACGTTCGCGGCCCACGCGCGCGGCCAGTGTCCGCTTGCCAGCCGCGATGTCACCAAGGACGTCGCGCAAGTTGTTGGCCTCGAGCAGGGCACAGGCCATCGAACCCGTGGCGAGGCCGATCCACCACGCCGCACCCACGACCCGACCGTGCTGAACGTAGGCCGTGCCGACCGTGGCGAGCAGGCCGAAGTAGAGCAGCACGAAGAGCTCGCCCAGCCCGAGGTAGCCGTAGGGCTTGGGCCCGCCGGTGTAGAGATACCCAGCGAGGATGGCACTCGCACCGAGGGCGATCAGCCACCACGACGTTCGCGCGGCGAGACCCAGGCCCGCCGCCGCCGCTAGGCCGAAGCACGCGAAGGCCGCGAACTTGACCCATCGGGCCGGCACCAGCTTGGACGCCGTCAGCCGGAATGGCCCCACGCGCTGCTCGTCGGTGCCGCGCACGCCGTCGGAGTAGTCGTTCGCGTAGTTCGTGCCAATCTGCAACAGCAGCGCCACCGCGGCGGCGAGCGCCGTGTTCACCCAGTTGATCGTCTCGGGTCGCACGAGGGCCGCGCCCACCCCAACGGGAACGATCGCCGCGGGCAGCGTCCGCGGCCGTGCCGCGAGCACCCACCGGTTGACGGCCCCGGGGGCTGTCGTCATGGACGCTTGGGGAACTTCGAGAAGTCCGGCGCGCGATGTTCGACGAAGGCGTTGCGCCCCTCCTGGCCCTCTTCGGACATGTAGAAGAGCATCGTCGCGTCGCCGGCGAGCTGTTGCACGCCGGCGAGGCCGTCGTCGGCAGCGTTGAAGCCCGCCTTGAGCATCCGCAACGCGATGGGCGACAGGGTCAGGATCTGCCGGCACCACGCCACGGTCTCTGCCTCGAGGTCCGCCAGCGGCACCACGGTGTTGACCAGGCCCCAGTCGAGGGCCGTCGCGGCGTCGTACTGGCGGCAGAGGAACCACACCTCCTTGGCGCGCTTGAGGCCGATGGAGCGCGCGAGCAGCGACGAGCCGTAGCCGCCGTCAAAGGAGCCCACCTTGGGACCGGTCTGGCCAAATCGAGCGTTGTCGGCGGCGATGGACAGGTCGCACACCAGGTGCAAGATGTGACCGCCGCCGATGGCGTACCCGGCAATGGACGCGATGACTGGCTTGGGCAGACGCCGGATCTGGACCTGCAGGTCCAGCACGTTCAGGCGCCCGATCCCCTGTCGCGCGACGTCGTCGTCGCCGATGTAGCCGTCCTCGCCACGGATCTTCTGGTCGCCGCCGGAGCAGAACGCGTCGGGGCCCGCGCCGGTCAACACGATCACCCCGACGGCGGTGTTGTCACGGGCGCGCTCGAAGGCGTCAGCGAGCTCGAAGAGCGTCTGGGGCCGAAAGGCGTTGCGTCGTTCGGGCCGATTGATCGTGATCCGAGCGATGCCCTCGCCGACCTCGTAGATGATGTCGCCGTACTCTCCCTCGGTCTGCCACGTCGGCAGCGGCATCGTGCGGAACTGGTCCACGGGGTCGACGGGCGGTCCTTGGATAACGGTCTCGGTCATGGCGACCACGCTATCGCTGCCCTAGACCGGTGCGACCAGTCTTCCGGGTTTGGCCCGTTCAATCTCGCGTTCGTGGTGCGACACCAACCGCTGGTGGAGTTCGTCGCGAATCGCTCCGAGCGATGGGTCCTCGAAGCGGTTCACCCGCTGTCGCGAGTCCTCGGCCAGGTCGTACAGCTCGCCCTCGCTGCCGTCGTGCACCGTCCCGGGCCGATACTCCGTGTAGAGGTAGCGACCCGTCAGAACCGTCCGCAGGTGCACGTCGACGCCGAAGAGCGCCGAGTCCCACTCGGTGATCGTGTCGGTGAAGCCCCGCTTCGCCGCGTCGGCGTTGCTGAGGGGCAGCGGTGCGCCCTCGCACCACGGCGGCGGCGCCGTTCCGGCGATCTGGGCGAAGGTGGCCGCGAGCGAGACCAGACTCACTGGTTCGCTCACGACCGCCGGCGTCGGCTCGCGCACCGGTGCCGGGCGCCAGATCAGGGGCAGCCGCATCAGTGCGTCGACGTGGTAGGGACCCTTGAAGAGCAGGCCGAAGTCGCCCTGGAACTCGCCGTGATCCGTCGTGAAGATGACGTCGAGCTCGTCATCCCACCCGCGCGCGCGCAGAGCCCCGAGCACCCGCCCGATCGCCTCGTCTATCAGTTCGACCTCGACGGCGTTGAGTGCGTTCACCTCGCGAACCTGGTCGGCCGTCATCGTTGCGGGCACCCACGCGGGAGGAGCCTCGTAGTTGCTCACGAGGCGACCGTCGTACCACGCTCGCCAGTGTCGCGGCTTGGCGTCGAGCAGCGCTTCGCGTTCCTCGGCTCGTTCGGGGTAGTTCGCGGGCAACGGCACGTCGCGCCAGTTGACTCGGGCTCGCTGCGAGGCCGGTGGGTCCCAGGGGTGGTGGGGATCGGGAAAACTCATCCAGCAGAACCAGTCCTGATCCACGGGCTGGGCTGTGAGCCACGCGATGGTCCGATCGGCCACCCAGTCGGTGTGGTACCACTCGCGCGCCACCGGATTCACGCCCACCTGGGGCGCGTCGGTGTCGCCGCCTCCGGCGGCGTTCACGTTCAGGTCTTGGTCGACCACGGCGTAGAAGCCGGCAACCGCCTCGGGATGGTTCTGTCGTAGCCACGTCGCGTAGTGCAGCGGACCGAGCACGCCGTGGGTCGCGAGCTCGAGGTGGTCGAATCCCCGGTGGACCCCGCGTCGACCACCGAACCACGGTGAGTCGGCGGTCGGGATCCCGAGGTGCGCGAGCGCGTTCTCGACGAAGCGACCGAAGGGATCCAAGAAAGGCTCGAAGTGCGCCTTGCCGATCAACGCCGTCGCGTAGCCAGCGTCGTGGAGGTGTTCGGCGATGGATGGCGCGTCTACGGCCAGCGGCACTCCATTCATCCACGTCCCGTGGGTGCTCGGATACTGGCCCGTCAGCATCGACGCGCGCGACGGCATGCACACGACCGAGGTCGGCTGGCACCGCTCGTAGCGGATGCCCTCGGCAGCCAAACGGTCCAGGGTCGGCGTGCGCGCGACCTGCCCTCCGTTGGCACCGACCGTGTCGTAGCGCTGCTGGTCGGTCGTGATGAAGAGGATCCGCCTCGGCATCACGTGCCTTCGGCGATCCGCTTGATCGACTCGAGCGCCTCGGCGGTGGCGCCCCCAATCAAGAGGGCCAGCGTCGAGGGCTCGGCGCTGGTCGAATAGATGCAGAGCGTGTCGAGCTCGGCGAGTTCGATGACGTCGATCGTGCCCAGGTGCCACCGGTACTGGGGCGCCACGATCCGATAGGCGAATCGACGTTGCAAGGCATCGACTTCGAGGATCTCTTCGGGCATAACAATGCCACTTTTCAATTCGATTGTCCGCGTCGAGCCGTCGACGCTGGCGCTGACGATGCCCGGGAACCAGTTCGGTATCGACGCGGGATCTTCGATGATCTGCCAGACCCGGTCAGCCGACGCGGCGATGCGCGCTTCGTACCGCAGTGACGCCATACTCACCCCTGATCGTGAAGACTACCGTTCGAGCCCTGGCGCGGATCGCCACCATCGAGCGCGCCCGGGCACCCCTAACATCATCACGTGGCCGATCTCATCGCGTTGGACTTCGAACTCGGCCCGGACCTTGAGCGCGCCCTGCGCGACTGCGTCGATAGGGGGTGGGCGTTCTGCGTCCTCGACCAGCGGCTGAGTGCGCGACAGGCCCGAGAACAGTTGGCGGCCCTTGGCGCGACCGTTCGGTGGGGCCCCGACGGGCGAACGTCACTCGCTAACGGTCGCGCGGTCGACGACGAGGTCGGACTCGTCATGCTCACGTCGGGGTCGAGCGGGACGCCCAAGGCCGCCGAGATCACGTGGACCGCGCTTCGAGCGAGCGCCCGCATGACCCAGGCGACGCTGCGTCGCGGGTCGGACCCCGTGTGGTTCCCCGTCTTGCCCGCCAATCACATCGGAGGCCTCGCGGTCATCCTGCGAGCCATCCTCGACGAGGCCTCACTGAGCTGGGGCGACCCGACAGACTTCGATGGGGCCGTCGCACGCGGCGCCACGCACGTCTCGGTGGTTCGGGCACACCTGGCGCGATACGACCTCAGCCGGTTCGACGTGGTCCTGGTGGGCGGTGCCCGTCAACCCTCGCTCACCCAGACCAACGTCATCGCCACGTGGGGTATGACCGAAACCGGCTCGGGCGTCGTCTACGACGCCCAGCCCCTGGCGGGCGTGGAGCTGGCGACGGTCGGTGAGGAGATCATCGTGCGCTCGCCCACCCTCTTTCGCTCCTATCGGACGATGGACCGCCCGAGGATCGTCGGACCCGACGGTGCCGACGACTGGTTCCCGACCGGCGACGGCGGCACCTTCGACAACGGTCGTCTCGCCGTGCACGGGCGTCTCGATTACGTCATCAACACCGGCGGCGAGAAGGTCTGGCCCGAGGACCTCGAAGGCGTCATCGCGCGTCTCGATCACGTGCGTGACGTCGCGGTCACCGGTGTCGACGATCCCCAGTGGGGTCAACGCGTCGTAGCCCTAGTGGTGAGTGACGGCGAGCGGCTCGACGACGAGATTCGCGACTCGACGGCCGAGCAGTTCGGGCCATGGGCCAAGCCCAAGGAGATACGCTACGTCGCCGCCATCCCACGCACCGGCAACGGCAAGATCCGCCGAAGCGACCTGCCCTACCTGCAGTGACTCAGCTGACACCGCCCGACGGCGAGACCGTCGTGCCACCGTCCACGACGAACGTCTGACCGGTCACCCACGACGAATCGTCGCTGACCAGGCTCACCGCGAGGGACGCCACGTCCTCGGGCTCGCCGATGCGCCCGAGGGGGATTTGGCTCGAGACGGCATGCTCGCGCTCCTCCCAGAGGCCGCGCGCGAATGCCGTTCGAACCAGGCCCGGCGCGATCGCGTTCACGCGGACCCGCGGAGCGAGTTCGAAGGCGAACTGCTTGGTGAGATGGATGACGGCGGCCTTGGTCACGTTGTACCAGCCGATTCCCGGCTCGACTGACAGTCCACCGATGGAGGCGATGTTGAGCACGGCGCCACCGTGGTCACGCATCCACGCGTACCAGGCGGCGGACACGTGCGTGACGATCGCGGCTTGGTTGACCTCGAAGGTCTTGGTCATTCGAACGTCGTCGATGTCCACGAGCGGTCCGAAATAGGGGTTCGTCGCCGCGTTGTTCACGAGCACGTCGAGGGACCCGCACGTTGTCACCACCCACGAAGCGAGATCCTTCGCCGATTCACGCGACCCCGCGTGTGACGAACGGATCGCGACGCGCGACGGGTCGGGGAACGTCGACGCCGCGGCCTCGAGCTCCTCGAAGTGCCTCGCCGTCAAGACCACGCGGGCGCCCTCGTCCGCACACGACCGTGCGATCGCGAGTCCGATGCCTCGACTGGCTCCCGTGACGAGGACGACGCGGTCCTGTAACCGACCGGCCTCGCGTGACACGGCTCTAGCGCGAAGGCGTCGAGCCGCGCCGGGCGACGGCGTCCATTGCGACCGCGACCAGCAGCACGAGCGCCGTCGCGATGTACTGGGTTGCCGCGCTCATGTTGATCAGCGCCATGCCGTTGTAGATGGTCGCGATCACCAAGCCGCCGATGACCGCATGGATCATCTTGCCTCGACCACCAAACAGACTGGTCCCTCCGATGACCGCCGACGCCACGGCGAGCAGCACGAGGTTGCTATCGACGTTATCCGAGATGCCGCCGAGCCGCGAGGCGTAGATGAGTCCGGCCACGCCAGCCGTGAAACCCGTGAAGACGAAGGCCAGGAGTCGGTATCGATTCACGTTGACGCCAGCGCGACGAGCTGCTTCGGCGTTGCCGCCGATTGCGTAGATGTAACGGCCAGCGCGGGTGCGCGTGAGAATGAAGCTGCCGGCGGCCAGCATCGCGATGTCGACGGGGATGGCGTAGGGCATGCCCTCGAGAACCGTGAACGTGCCACGGTTCTTGTTGAAGATCATCACGAGCACGATGCCGGCCACGAGGAGTGCCACCGCCTTGGCGATGGTGACGAATTGCGGCACCGCGTCGAGCCCACTCGCGCGGCGCGACTGGTCGCGACGAACGATCAGGTAGATCAGCACCGCGAGGCAGGCTAGAACGAAGATCCACGTCCACATCGGCGAGAGATTGGAGTTCACCAGGCCATAGAGGACCTTTTCCTGGACCGGGATGGTGCCACCGGTTCCCTGGCGGTCGACGAAGAAGATGAGCACACCCTCCCACCCGAGCAGTCCGGCGAGGGTCACGATGAACGACGGCAAGCGCAATCGAATGATGATGAATCCCTGCATGGTGCCAATGACGGTGGTAACCAGGATGGCGAGCGGGAGCGCCGCGAACCACGGCCAGTGGAACTGGTTGTCGAGCAAGATGACCGCCGTCGTGGCGCCGAGGGCGCTCACGAAGCCAACGGAGAGGTCGATCTCGCCGAGCAGGAGCAGCCAGATCTCGGCCATGGCGAGCAGGATGAAGATCGTCGCCTGGACGAAAAGATTGGTGAGATTGCCCGACGACAGGAAGACGCTGTTGCGAATCTCGAAGTAGATAACCAAGACGATGAGTCCGAGCAGGATAGGCAGCAGCCCCTTGTCGCCCTGGCGAAGCCGCTTGAGCTGGCCTCGTAGCGCGCCGGCGCTAACGCGCGGAGCGACCGCGGTCTCGGAAGTGTTAGTCACCGATGATTCCTTTGTTCGAGTACTTATTTGAACGAGGCCGTCGCGTCGGCCCGTGAGCCGCCCGTGGTGATGATCTCGACCGCGCTGGACGTGTCGTAGTTACTGGCGGGGCCGCTGCTGACGAGGGTGCCGAGATACATCACGGCAATCCGATCGGCGACCTCGAAGACGTCGACGAGGTTGTGCGAGATGACGAGCACGGCAATCCCTCGCGACGCGAGGCGCTTGATCAAGTCCAGCACCTGTGCGGTCTGGGACACGCCGAGCGCCGCGGTCGGCTCGTCCATGATCACCAGCTTCGACTCGTGCATTACCGCACGCGCCACCGCGATCGCCTGGCGCTGGCCACCGGACAGGGATCCGACCAACTGGCGCACGGATTGCACCGTCGACACCGAAAGTTCGCTCAACACGCGCTTGGTGTTTAGCTCCATCTTGATCTCGTCAAGGGTGAGGTGGCGGCTCTCCTCGTGTCCGAGGTACATGTTTTGGACGATGTCGAGGTTGTCGCACAGTGCCAAGTCTTGGTACACGGTTGCGATGCCCAAGTTCTCGGCGTCGCGCGGCGTGTGCAGGTTGACCTTGCGGCCCTCCCAGAAGATTTCGCCACTCGTCGGGGCGTAAATACCGGCGATGGCCTTGATCAGGGTCGACTTACCGGCTCCGTTGTCACCGATAAGCGCCGTGACCTGGCCGGCCGGTATGTCGAGGTCGACGTGCTTCAGCGCCTGGACGGCGCCGAAGCTCTTGGTGATGCCGCGCAAACTCAGCAGGGTCGATGACGCGACCCCCGAATCGCCGGATACCGACACCCCATTCGGGGGCGTTTGGGGACTCGTCGATTCGGGGGTCGTCGTCATCGTCAGGTACTACTTAATCCCGTACGTCGTGCAGTCCTGTGCGTACGTCGGCTGCGATGCGCCGGCGACGGTGGGCGACGCGCTCGTGCAGAGGTCTGACGCCTTGATGACCTTGTCCTTGATGACCGTCTTCTCGACGCTCGATGCCGTCACCCACTCAGCGGTCAGAAGGACCGAAGGAACCTTCTTCAGGCTGTTGATGGTGGCGACCGAGTCAGTCGACACGCCGTTCACGAGACCCGCCGGCGGACGAATGCCCGCGCGCAGGTAGATGGCCAACGCGGCCGCGGCCTGAGCCTCGAGCCAGATCGGCTTGTAGACCGTGCCGCACTGGTAGCCAGAGATGATGTTCTGGAATCCAGTCAGCGTCGCGTCCTGACCCGTGAAGGGGATCGTCTGGGGCTTGAGGCCCTTGCTCTGCAGGTAGCTGATGATCGGTGCGGCGTTCTCGTCGTTCGGCGTGACGACCGCATTGATCTTCGGGTTAGCGGTGTAGGCACCCTGGAAGTCCGTCAAGGCGACCGAAGGCGTCCACGTTCCGACGTTCTCGAGCACCGTGTTGGACGAGCCACTCTTGGTGTTGTAGCCCGCGCCGTTCAAGACGGCGTCGTAGCCCTGGGCAAACAAGGTGGCGTTGTTGTCAGTCGGTGCACCCTTCATGACGTAGACGACCGGGTTGTTCACCTTCCAGGCCGTCAAGCACGACAGCATGCCCTTACCGATCAACGTTCCCACTGCCACGTTGTTGAAGCTCACGTAGTAGCTGCGGGCGCCGCCTAGCGTCAAGCGGTCGTAGTCGATCACTTTGACACCGCGAGCCTTGGCGTAGGCCTCAATCACCGCACCAGTGGTCGAGTCCAGCGGGTCCAGGACGAGTACCTTGGCGCCACGGGCGATGGCCGCCTGCGCGTCGGTGTACTGCGTCGTGTCGCTGCCCTGGGCGTTCTGAATGGTGAACTGATTCGTCTTCAGGCCCGCCATCAGGAATGCCTTCTTCAGGTACGGTGCGTCAAATTCGGTGTAGCGCGTCGACGTGACGGTGTCTGGCAGGATGACCGCGATCGAGCCCTTGCCCTTCGCAGCAATCTGCTTCAGAAACTTCATCGTCGAGAAGCTCGTGTTGAATGTCTTGTCTGAAACTGTCCTCGCGCTTGCGGAGCTCACGCTCGGCAGCATGGCAGTCACAAAACTCCCCACCAACGCTACAGACGCGAGGGTCCTCGCTGTTTTGAACTTCATTCTCCCCAACCCTTCTGTGACGTCCCGCGACGTCGTTGTTTGTTAATGCTGTATGAACAATCCGTGACCGGCGTTCGAAAAGCAAGATAGCACCTGGGCTTACGTTTGTACCACCACCTACCGCGCCGGGTAAGACCCGACGACTGCAACGCACGGACCCGTCGCCAGGCGTCAGTTCGCTCTACGAGTGCGGAGATTTACGCTTGGCTGGCCTGAAAGGCGAGGACCCGGTCCATCGTTGCCATGATCGCAATCGTCTCGTCCAACGGCATGGCCGGACTCTCAATCTCACCCGACCGGAGGCACCTCGCTACCTCGGCCGCCTGGTAGTGCAGCCCCCGACCCTGGGTCGCGAAGTCGTAGCGTGTCGTCTCCCCGGTTCGGCTCGTGAGTGAGAAGCCTGTCGGACCGTAGAAGCCACCGTCCACGTCGATCCTCGCGTCGGTGCCCACGATGCTCGCGCGCGTCGCGCTGCGCGCTAACGACGTACACGTCAGCACCGCCTGAGCGCCCGACTCGTAACCGAACACCATCGACGTCTGTCCGTCCACGCCGGTGAAGCTCGGGGTGACGGTCGCCTGCACGCTGCTCGGCGTGCCCAGCACCATCGACGCAAACGAGATGGGGTACACGCCGAGGTCGAGCACCGCGCCGCCGCCCAGTTCCGGGGCGAACAGCCGGAACCGCGGATCTGACTCGAACCACTTGCCGTGGTCGGCGTGCACCGCCACGACGGTTCCGAGGGCTTGGCTCGCGAGCAGTTCCCTGATGGCAACGACGTGAGGCAAGAAGCGGGTCCACATCGCCTCCATCGCGAAGAGATTCCGCTCGCGCGCGGCGGCCACGACCCGGCGCGCTTGTTCGGCGTTCATCGTGAATGCCTTCTCGACCAGGACGTGCTTGCCGTGGGCCAACGCGAGCAGCGCATTCTGCTCGTGCATCGGATGAGGTGTCGCCACGTAGACCGCCTCAACCGTCGGGTCGGCGACGAGCGCCTCGTAGGAGTCGTGACGACCCGGGACCTGGAACGCGTCCGCGTACTGATTCATCGAGTCACTCGAACGCGAACCGACCGCGACGATGACGCCCTGTTCGATCAACTGCAGGTCGCGCGCGAAGGTTTGCGCGATTCGACCGGTCCCAATGACGCCCCACCGCACCGGCTCGTCCACCATAACTCCTCTTGACTCGCATCGCCCCGCCGGTGAGATGGTAGCCACCGGCGGCTTCGCCCTCTCGCTGTGCTCGGCGCAAACCAGCGGTGTAGCGCGGTCGCGCCGGAGACGCACGTTTCGTTTCGGGGGCCGTGAGCAGACCGTCGCACCGCATGAGGGCACCGCGGCCGTGACGGCATCGGCCGCGGAGCTCGGCGAGAATGTCGTCGATCTCGAGGTCGACGAACGTGGGGCCGTCATCCCGGTCTTGGGCCGTTGTCCCTTCACCGTCGCGCGCACGATGGCTCGGCTGGGGCTCGCGCCCCAGTTCTACAGTGGCCTCGCCGACGACCAATTCGGTCACGAGTTGCGCGACGCTCTCATCGCTGACGGCGTCGAGGTTGTCATCGAGCGGCCCACGGCCAACCCCACCAGCCTCGCGTTCGCCCAAGCGCATCACCGCAGAGTCACCTACTCGTTCTCCTTGGCGGGCACCGCGGCGTTCGACGTGGACGCGACGACCACTTTCGCGTCGTAGCGCGACCGTCCAGCCCCGGGGGCGCTGTACGTCGGCTCACTCGGCCTCGTCATCGCACCGATGCCGGGCGCCGCGCGCACTGGTCGAGGCCGCCGGGCCCGACACGCTGGTCGTGGTCGACCCCAACTGCCGACCATCGGCAATCTCCGATTCATCGCGCCCGACACCGATCCCCTCGACGCCGTGCACGACGTCGCCGCCCGCGGCGTGCGTTGGCTCATCGTCACCAATGGACAGCGCTCCGTCCAGGTTCTCGTTCCCACGGGCCTCACGATCCACCACGTCGATGACCGGCCAATCGTCGACACGATTGGCCGGTGATGCGCTTCTCGGCGCCTTCGTGGCGTGGTGAGTCGGCCGCGGTCTGGGTCGACAGCCCCTCGACGACATTCGCGCCGTAAACGACGCGGTCGCTGCCGCCATCGAAGTCGCGTCAATCACCGGTGAAGTCGAGGCGCCGTGCCACCACGAGCATCCGACGTCGTGCACAGCGCCGCGTGGCCGTGGCTGGCGGAATCGCGCCGGTCAAGTCTGTAGCCCGCGACCCGTAGCATCGCGCCATGAATCGATTGGCCTCGTCAGCGTCGGCCTATCTTCGTCAGCACGCCACCAATCCCGTCGACTGGTGGCCCTGGGGCGTCGAGGCGCTCAACCGCGCGCGTGACCTCGATCGACCGCTCTTCTTGTCCATCGGATACGCGGCGTGCCACTGGTGCCACGTCATGGCCCACGAGTCCTTCGAAGACGCGGCCATCGCCCAGTACTTGAATGAGCATTTCGTCGCGATCAAGGTCGACCGCGAGGAGCGACCCGACATCGACGCCATCTACATGGCGGCGACCCAGCTCGTCACGGGACACGGTGGTTGGCCCATGACGGTCTTTCTGGTTCCCGACGGTCGCCCCTTCCTCGCTGGCACCTACTACCCTCCGTCCGACCGACCCGGCGTCGCGGGGCTCCCGCGGATCCTTCGGGCGGTGCACGACGCCTGGACCACCGAGCGTGCAATGGTGGTCAATCAAGCCGCACAGCTCGACGCCGCAGTGCGACGCGAGGTCACCTTCGTCGACCACCTCGGCCCCTCGGACGAACCCGTCGACCTTGCCCCCGTGCGCCGTCGCTTGCGCGACGAGCTGGTCGCGCGCGTGGACGATGCCGGCGGCTTCGGGCGCGCACCAAAGTTCCCGCGGCCGAGCTACGTCGACGCACTCCTCGATGAGCGAGACGAGCCAGCGCGTCGTGCCGCTGATCTGACACTTCGTGCGATGGCCCACGGAGGGCTCTACGACCACGTCAACGGGGGCTTCGCGCGCTACAGCGTGGATGACCACTGGCGGGTCCCCCACTTCGAGAAGATGCTCAGCGACCAGGCGCTGCTCGCGTTGTCCTACCTGCGGGCGAGCCGCGAGACGGGAAACAGCGAGTGGCGCGAGGTGGCGCTGCAGACGCTCGACTTCGTTCGCCACGAGCTCGCCACGCCCGCCGGCTTCGCCTCGTCCCTCGACGCCGACGCCGCCGGCGTCGAGGGATCACACATCACCTGGACACCGGATGAGGTCGCCTCGGTCCTGGCCGACGCACACCTCGACGATCACCTCGAGCCGGCGCTGCGGCGCTGGCAGATCACCGCCTCGGGCAATCTCGACGGGCGATCGGTCCCCGCGCTAGCGCCCGACGAGCCGTTCACCACGCCCACGGACCTCGTGGGCGTCCACCGCGCCCTGCGGGCGGCTCGCAGTCGACGTCCCCAGCCGTCGCGCGACGACAAGGTGGTGCTCGAGTGGAACGCGATGCTCGTCCGCGCCCTATTCGCCACCCTCGACGTGGCGCTCGTCGAGGAGGGCCGAGCGCTGCTCGAGTCGCTTCGCACGACGCACGTCGTTGACGAGCAGTGGTACCGGATCGGCACTGGCGCGGCGCGGGCGACCGCGAGCGACCTCGCGTGGCTCATCGACGCCGAACTCGATGCCTACGAGCTCAGTGGCGACGATGCATGGCTCGATCGGGCGAGCACCGACGCCGCCTACCTGCTCACCCACCACTGGGACGGACCAGTGCCGACGCGTGATGAACCGGTCTCGGGCCGTGGGATCTTCGAGTCGAGCGACCTCGTCACCGACGTCCTCGTGCGCACCAAGTCCCTCTTCGACGGCGCCACGCCATCGGGCCATGCCACTGCGGTGCGCGCCCTCGCCCGTCTCGGACTGATCACCGGGCGCTCGGATCTGCTCAGCGCCGCCCAACTCCTCGTCGAATTAGCACGTGACGTGCTGCTCCAACACCCCTCGAGCGTTCCCGATCTCGTCGCTGCCGCCGCCTACGCCCTCGACGGCGTCGAGGTGGTCATTCCCGGACCGCCCGGGCCCCTCAGCGACCACGTACGATTGACGTCCATGCGAAGCGCCGTACTCGTCACCGGAAGTGGATCCTCGCCCCTGTTGGTGGGGCGTGAAGCCGGTTGGGCCTACGTCTGTCGCCGCAACGTCTGCCAGACGCCGGTGCGCACGGTCGATGAACTGGACGACCAGCTCCACTCGATCCGCTGATGCCGATTTTCTCCCGCGATCCCGCCGTCCGAGCGATCAAACAGCTCGTCGAGGGCATGGTGCATCACCCGACCGTGGACCTCTCGCCGAATTCGACGATGTTCGGCCTCGTCCTGGGATCCACCAACGAGACCACCACGGTGATGGACCTCGCCTCGCACACCATCGTTCGCTGGCGTATCCCCTGGCCACAGGGCGTGGAGACCGACTTGGTCACCTTCGACGTGGTCGAAGGGCAGTTGGCCAGCGACATCGAACGAAACGACCTGGCCCAGCCCGAGGCGGTGACCATCGCCGAACTGCCCCGCCGGCTGGGTTCGTACCGCGGCCGGCACATTCGCCACTGGCTCGAAGAGTTGGCGACGCCCGCCGACGGACCGCTGTTTGGCTTCCGCGGACCGAGCGCCCCGTACTGGGAGCTGCGCGGCGAGCGCCCGAGCGTGGCCCTGATCGCCGCGGATCGGGGGCCGCAGTTGCTCCGGCGCCACGATGACGGCTCGACCTGGGTCCGCTTCGGGTGGTTCGGTGATGACGTCTGGCTCGTCTGTGAGGACAGCCACGCGATCCGAACGATGGAGGCGACCCGCCGCTCCTCACTCGCCGGCAAGGACCTGGCGACGTCGCTGGGCTTTCGCCCCGCGTACGTCCTGACCACGCTGTCGCGGCCCGTCGACGGGCACTGCTACAAGAGCTGCACGGGACTGCTACCGCGGGGCTAATCGCCCCGTCGTCTAGCGGGGCAGTTTGCCCGACGCCAGCGACTCGGCCATGGCCCAGCCGAAGGCGATCAGCCGCTGACCGTCCTCGGGGCAGAGTTCTGCGAAGAATTCTTCCGCGCCATCTGGGATAGCGCCCTTGGCGGCCACGTAGTCGAGGCAGCCGACCGGGCTGGAGGGAACCGTCATCACGAAGGTGTGGTCGTCGATCGCCTTCTCGGCGCCGAATCGCTTCGCCAGCCGCCGGCCCCACGCCCGGTCCTCGCCCGTGGGCTTGTAGCCCTTGCGCGGCACGATGTCCTCGAGGCCCGCGAACGCACGGAACCCGTCGGGCGATGACAGCCGCGCACCGAGCAAGACGTCCTCGTCGGGAAAGGCGAGCAGCGCGCGTCGGAACTGGTCGTGCAGGATCGCGCGCAGCGTCTGATCCGCCTTCGCGTTCCGGTCGACCAGGAGTAGGCCGATCAGCAATGCGGGCGTTCCGCCGATCCGCTCCAGCGTGCAGAAGGAGTAGCCCCGCAGCTTGGAGCCTTCGCGGACGTGGGTGACCAGCACCCACTCCTCGCGCTGCTTGGACAGAAAGCCGATGTCGAAGTTCGGTTCGCGGTCGACGCAGAGATCGGCCATCTCGACCAACTCGGCGTCACTAAGGGCCGTCGTGTCCTTCGTCGTCACAATCATCGCCATGACTGTCTATTCTACGGGTCTTTGGTGACCCCCCACGACGCCTAGGCCTTGATGACGTTCCGGCCGAATTCTGAGCGCAGATCGCCGACGACTCCGGCGATGTTCACGTTGAACTCGGGGCCGAGCTTGAAGGCCTTGCCCGACTCCCCCGTCTCGACGATCACCGGGGACTTGCCGGGGTAACGCGTCAGGATTTCGCGCAGCGAGGCGATCGACTTCGAGGTGAGGTCCTCGCTTCGAAGGGCCAACCGTAGTTCGCCGTCGTCGCGACCACGCGGCAGCGCGGTCAGGTCGAGCACGTTGAAGCGCACCTCTTCGTCGCGCACGTCGATGCGACCCTTGACGAGCACGATGTTGTCCTTGGCGAGGAATCCGCTGCACTCCTCGAACTTCCTCGCCGACAGGATGATCTCGAGTGCGCCGCCAAGGTCTTCGAGCACCACGCGCGCGTACTGGTGTCCGGACTTGGTCGTGCGGATCTGCACCTCGGCGAGGATCCCCCCGATGGTCACCGGCCGGTTCATCCGCGCCAACTCCTCGGCTCGCTCTCGAACGGCCACAATCGAGCCGTCGGTCTTGGCGGCGAGGACGTCGGCCACGGCGTAGAGCGGGTGATCGGAGATGTAGGTGCCGAGCATCTCACGCTCGAAGTCGAGCTTGACGGCCTGGTCGAACTCGACCGCGCCGATTGGCACCTCGGTGCCCTCCCAGTCGCCGCCGCCGGCCGGGTCGCCCAGCGAGGCGAACAGCGTCGAGATACCGAGCGACAGGTCCTTGCGACGGCTGAGGGTCGTCTCGATCAATTCGTCGGCCGCGAGCAACAGCCCCATGCGCGTGACCCCGAGCGAGTCGAACGTGCCGGCCTTGATCAGCGACTCCATCGTCCTGCGGTTCAGCACGGCCGGATCGACCCGACGCACGAAGTCATAGACCGACGTGAACGGGCCACCGGCCTCGCGCTCGCTGACGATCCTCTCGACCAGCGCCTCGCCCACGTTGCGCACCGCCGCCATCCCGAACAGGATCGTCATCGGGGCCCGCTGGCTTGGGGCGTAGTCGGCGAGGGACTCGTTGACGTCAGGCACGCCAACCGTGATGCCCATCTGGCGCGCCTCGTTGAGGTAGATCGCCGCCTTGTCCTTGTCGTCGCGGAACGACGTGAGCAGCGCCGCCATGTACTCGACCGGGTAGTTGGCCTTGAGCCACGCGTTCTGGTAGGCGATCAGCGCGTAGCCGTAGGCGTGGCTCTTGTTGAAGGCGTAGTCGGCGAAGGGCTCGATCTTGTTGAAGATCGTCTCGCCGAGCTCGCGACCGTAGCCCATGCGCTCGGCGCCGTCGACGAACTTGGTGCGCTGGGCCTGGATCATCTCGCGGATCTTCTTCGAGCAGGCCTTTCGCAGGTCGTCCGCTTCGGTCATCGAGAAGCCCGCGATGCGCGTGGCGACGCGCATGATGTCCTCTTGGTAGATCATCAGCCCGTAGGTCTCGCCCAGGTTCGCCTCGAGGTCGGGGTGGTCGTAGCGCACCTCTTGGCGATGGTTCTTGCGGTCGGCGTAGTCGTTGTGGACGTTCTCGCTGAGCGGTCCGGGCCGGTAGAGCGCGACCAGCGCCGCGATGTCGTCGAAGCTCGTCGGTGCGAGGCGTCGCATGAGCTGGCGCATCTTGTCGCCCTCGAGCTGGAAGATCCCGATCGAGTCCCCGCGGCGCAGCATCTCGTAGACCTTGGGGTCGTCGAGGGCCACGTGGTCGATGTCCACGTCCTCGCCGGTGCGCCGCTTGACGTGCTCCAGGGCCCGCTCGATGATCGCGAGGTTTCGCAATCCGAGGAAGTCCATCTTCAACAGGCCCAACTTCTCGATCGCGGTGGCCTCGTACTGGGTGACGATGGGCGCGTCCTCGGTCGAACCGTTGGGGCTCGACTTGCGCTGGATCGGCACGTAGTCGAGCACCGGGTCCTTGGTGATCACGACGGCGGCCGCGTGGATGCCGTCCTGGCGGCGCTTGTCTACGAATCCCTTGGCGACGTCCACCACGTGCTGGACCTCGCCGTCGGTCTCGTAGAGCGCCCGTAGGTCGGCGGCCTCGGCGTAGCGACCCTCGTAGCCCGGCGTCGGGGTGAAGCACGCCTCGAGGGGCAGGTCCTGGCCCATCACGAGCGGTGGCATGGCCTTGGCGATCTTGTCTCCGAGCTGGGGCGGGTAGCCGAGCACGCGCGCGGCGTCGCGCACGGCCGCGCGGGCCTTGATGGTGGAGAAGGTGATGATTTGGGCCACGTGGTCGGCGCCGTAGCGCTCGGCCGCGTAGCGGATCATGTCGCCGCGGTAGCGCTCGTCGAAGTCCATATCGATGTCAGGCATCTGGCGTCGACCCGGATTGAGGAAGCGCTCGAAGATGAGTCCGTAGCGGATCGGGTCGAGATCCACGATCCGCAGGCAGTACGCCACGCAACACCCAGCGGCCGACCCGCGGCCGGGGCCGACGCGAATCCCCTGTTCACGGGCGTGGCGAATCAGGTCCCAGACCACGAGGAAGTAGTCGGAGAACCCCATGTCCGCGATGACACCGAGCTCGTAGTCGAGCCGGTGGCGCACTTCGTCGGTCAGCTCGCCGTAGCGCTCCTGAGCCCCGCGCAAGGTCAGCTCGCGCAGGTACCGGTTCGCCTCGTCCTTGTGCGTGCCACCACTGAACGTCGCGGGGATGGGGTACTGGGGCAGCGCGTCGTTATCGAACTCGATCGTGACGTCGGCGCGCTCGGCGATCTCGAGGGTATTGTCGCAGGCCTCGGGGTGGTCGCGGAAGAGATAGCGCATCTCCGCGGCGGACTTGAGGTAGTGCTGGTCGCTCGAGAAGCGGAAGCGGTTGGGGTCCGCGACGAGCGAGCCCGTGCCGATGCACAGCAGCGCGTCGTGCATCTCGGCGTCGGCGTGGCGCACGTAGTGCAGGTCGTTGGTCGCGAGCAGCGGGGCACCGATCTCCTTGGCGATGGTTAGCAGGTGTGGATTCGTCCGCGCCTGCTCGGGCATCCCGTGGTCCTGGAGCTCGATGTAGAAGTTCTCGCGTCCGAAGATCGTCTGCAGCCGCCCGGCCAGGTCCTTCGCCCTCGCGTAGTCGTCTTGGAGCAGCGCCTGGAGCACGACGCCGCCCAGGCAGCCCGAGGTCGCCACCAGGCCACCGGCGTAGCGCTCGAGAAGATCCCAGTCGAGGCGCGGCTTGTAGTAGTAGCCCTCCAGGAAGGCTAGGGACGAGAGCGAGCGAAGGTTGGCGTAGCCGTCGTTGGAGACCGCGAGCAGGGTCAGGTGGTGATAGAGCTTCTGGCCCCCTTCGATGTCCCCACCGGTGTCATCGATCTTGCCGCGCCGTGGCGGGCGGTCGAAGCGCGACTCCGCGGCCATGTAGGCCTCGAGGCCGATCACGGGCGTCACGCCGTACTTGCGGGCCGTTTGGTAGAAGTCGATGACGCCGTACAGATTGCCGTGGTCGGTGATCCCCACGGCGCGCTGGCCGTCACTCATCGCCGCTTGGATCAGGTCGTCAACGCGCGCCGCCCCATCGAGCATCGAGTACTCGGTGTGGTTGTGCAGGTGGACGAAACCCTCAACCATGACTGCTCAACGTCCTTTCCGATCCCACTCGCCCCCGCGTGGTTGCCACCCGCTCAGAGATATGTTCCAGCTCGCGGTTCGGGCGATCCGGGATTGAGGGAACGCTCGCGCATCTTCTCCAACTGTGCCGCGGCAGCCGCCTGCTGGGCGAAGAGCGAGGCCTGAATACCGTGGAACAGGCCCTCGAGCCAACCTACCAACTGTGCTTGGGCGATCCGCAGCTCGGATTCCGAGGGCACGTCGGCCGTGAATGGCAGGGCCATGCGGGCCAGCTCGTCGCCGAGGTCCGAGGACAGCGCGCCCGAGAGCTCGTGGATCGAGAGTTCGTAGATCTCGCGCAGGCGCGTCCGTCCGGGCTCGTCGAGGGGCGCACTGCGCGCCTCGTCGAGGAGGGTCTTGACCATTGCGCCGATACGCATGACCTTGGCCGGCTGGCTGATGAAATCAGTCGCCTCGGCCGATTCTTCCTCGGTCTGACCGGGCGCGAGGACCGAGTCCGGATCGACGGTCACGTTTTCTTTTTGTTCGTCTTCCACCCTTGCAGTGTGCCAGATGCCAGCCGGGGTCCACGCACATGCCGAGCTGCGCGCACGGTGGCGTGGCCCGCTGCGCCGCGGTTCTCGGCGACTCCTCACGCTCCGTCGCCCGTTCGACGAGCCCATCCAGCCTCGATGTTGTGTCCGGGATTGACCCGGACACGGACCACGCGCTCGAACTGGCCCATCACTACACTGAGGGCGTGAGGGTATCAACGCGAGGTGACTACGCGAGCCGAGCGCTTCTCAGCCTCGCGTTGCACGACGACCCGTCGCGTCCGACCTCGGTGCGCGACCTCGCCCAGCGTACCGGGCTACCCCAGCCCTACCTCGAGCAGATTCTCTTGGCATTGAAGGGAGTCGGGCTCGTGCGATCCAAGCGCGGCGTCGGCGGCGGCTACGTCCTCGCGCGCTCGGCCGAGTCCATCACCTTGGCCGAGGTTGTCGCCGCCGTGGACGGCCCGATCGTCGCCGGTGACTTCGGCCAGCCCCACCAGGACGGCGCTTGTGACCACGAGGGTCAGTGCGTGCTGCTCGCGGTGTGGGCCGACGTCGGCAGTCACATGCGCGAGCACCTGGCGAGCTACACCCTCGCCGACATGGTGCTCCAGGCGCGCGGCGTCCAGCCCCTACGCCGCACGCACTCGGCCTGACCAGCGGCACGTTGGCCACGCCCGGGCACAACGCGCCGGCAAGCCGGCGCCGGCGGCGGCGCCACTGAAACTTACGAATTTCTCACGTCGCGCTGATCGCCCCTTGCAGGTCCGGGAATAACTTTCCCCTTGTTGGGTTTACTGCTGTGGTAAATTAGTTATGCGGCGGTAGGAGAAATATGCCTCCCGCATACGGGTTGGGGAGACGACGAGGAGTGGCGATGATTACGAACCGGCGATCAAGTGTGAACACGAACGACATGCTCGGACTCCTGATGCGCGACCTCGACCGCTACCCGATGCCCAACTACGACGAGCAAGTCGAACTCGCCAAGCGGGTCACCGCCGGCGACGAAGAGGCAAAGAAGCAGATGGTGGCGGCAAACCTGCGCCTCGTCCTGCACTGGGCCCGCCGGTACCAGGACCGCGGCGTCGAGATGGTCGACCTGGTCCAAGAGGGCACGTTCGGGCTCTTGCGCGCCGTCGAGAAGTTCGACTGGGAGCGCGGTTTCAAGTTCTCGACGTACGCGACCTGGTGGATCCGTCAGGCCCTGCAGCGGGCGGTTCAACAACACGGCCGCACGATTCGCATCCCCCTGGAGGTCGGCGAGCAACTGCAGCGCCTCGAGGCCACGACGGCCGAGTTGACCTCACTGTTCGCCCGCAAGCCCACCGATGACGAGCTCACCGAGGCTACGGGCATGTCCAAGGCCGAGCGCGACAACCTGCGCGGCCTCGCGGGCGTGACCGCGAGCCTGGACCAGCCGGCGTCTTCGGACTCCGCGACGACCTTGGGCGACCTCGTCGCCCCGAGCCAGCACGACTGGGTCGGTGACATCGAGCAGACAATGGTCGACGAGCAACTGCTCGAGGCACTCGACCAGCTCACGGACATCCAGCGTGACGTGCTCTCGCACCGATTCGGCTTGAACGGCTCGTCGCCGCTCTCGCTCCAGGCGACGGCCAACGTCATGGACATCGGCGTGCGGCGGGTTCGCCGCGCCGAGGAAGAGGCCATGGCGATCCTGCGCAAGGATCAGGCGGTCATCGCGGCCCACGAGATGGCCTAGGGATATCCCCGGCGAGCGTCCGCTCGCCTCAGTGTCACGGACCCGAACAGCGTGGGCTTTCACGCACCCGCAGGGCTCAGAGCGCGCCCGACGGATCAACGAGCGCGGCGAGGTCCGCCGGTAGCGCGGTCTCAAAGGTCCGCCACTCGCCCGAGGACGGGTCGGCAAAGCCCAGCCGAGTTGCGTGCAGAAAGATCCGCTCGGGAGCTAGCCGGGGCTCGCGGCGATGGCCGTAGCGGCTGTCGTTGACCACGGGGTGGCCAATGGAGGCCAGATGGACACGGATTTGGTGCGTGCGGCCCGTTTCCAACTTCAAGCGCAACATCGTCGATCGCGGCGTTTCCAGCCGCGACACGATCTCGTAGGCGGTCCTCGCCCACCGACCATCGGTGCGCACGGCCATCAGCGTCGGCGTCCTCGTTGATCGTCCGATCGGTGCGTCGACCACGCCACGCGACTCGGCCACGTGGCCCTCGACCAGGCCGAGGTACATGCGCTCGATCTCGCGCTGGGCGAGTTGCTCGCGCAAGCTCGCCAAGCCCAAAGCGGAGCGCGCGACCACGAGTAGCCCCGACGTTCCCTTGTCGAGTCGGTGCACGATGCCCGGACGCGAGGGGTCACAGAGCCCGCTTTCGCGCATCGCGTCGAGTTCGGGGTAGCGCGCCAGCAGTCCCGCGACCAGCGTTCCCGTGAGCTGGCCGGCCCCCGGATGCACAACCTGTCCCGGGGCCTTGTTCACGACGATGTAGTCGTCTGACTCGGCGAGCACGTCCACCGATACGGCCTCGTCGGGGGCGACCCAGCCGTTGTCGACGTCGGGCAGCGCGGCCACGAGCCGCTGACCCGAGACGAGGGGCGTCGATGCCTTCTTCAGCGCCACGCCATCCACCGAGACCGCGCCGTCGGCGATCACCGCCGCGATCAGCGCCCGGGGCCGACCGGTCAGCATCGCGAGCGCGCGGTCACAACGGACGCCATCGAGGCCGCCCGGCACCACCACGTCGAGGACTCCCACCTCGAATTCGTCGCTCATCGTGTCATCAACGTATCGCCTCGCAGGACCACGACGATCAAGACCACGAGACCGGCCGTGACCGCGACGTCCGCCCCATTAAAGACCGGGAACGAGCCAACCGCGATGAAGTCGGTCACCTGGTGGGGCGTGGCCATCAGGCGATCGACCAGGTTGGCCACGCCGCCACCGAGCAGCAGGCCAAAGCCGACTGCCGGGGCCCCGTCGCGCGCGCGCAGCGAGGCCAGCAAGAGCACGAGCGCGATCAGTGCCGTGACGACCGTCGTGACGATTGGATCAGCTCGGTTCAGCGAGAACGAGATTCCGGTGTTGTACTGGAGTTTCAGCCAGAGCGGGCCGAGCACGTGCACCGGGCGCGCGAGCGCCCGTCGAGCCCAGGCCTTGCTCGCCGCATCGAGCGCGAGCACCACGAGGGCCGTGACGAGGACCGTTCGGTTCGGTGCGATTCTCAGCCGTTGGCGCGGCACGTCACACAGGTGAACACCGGCACCTGCGCCCGGAGCCGGTCCTTCGCGATCGGCTCGAAACAGCTGTCACAGCGGCCGTAGCTGCCGTCTTGGACCCGCGCGAGGGCGACGTCGATCAACTCAGTCTTTAGGCGCTCGTTGTCGAGCTGCATCTTGAGCTGGTCGCGGTCGTAGTCCGAGCCCGCGCTCGAGCCGTCTTCCTCGTCGTACTCGGGGCGCTCGCGACCCTCGAGGAGGTCGTTGACGGCGTTCTCGAGCACGGTGATCTGCATCGCGGTCACGGTCTGGGCCTCGAGGAGCAGGTCGCGCAGCTCGGCGAGGAACGCGGTGTCGGTGGCGTAGGGCTTGGAGTGCATCTTGCGCTCGAGGGCCTCTTGGCGCTTGCGCTCTTCAAGTTCGCGGCGCTCCTGGCGCTTCAGTTCTTCGAGGTTGCGCCGTTCGATCTCGCGCTGCTTGCGCAGCCGCTCGGCCTCGATTGCCTTCTTCTTCGCCTCGACTTCACGCTGCTTCTTCGCCTCGATCGCGGCCCGTTCACGCGCCTTGCGCTGGATCTCGTGTTCCTTAGCGGCGGCCTTGGCCTTGGCCTCGCGTTCCTTGGCGGCGGCCTTGGCCTTGGCCTCGCGCTCCTTGGCGGCGGCCTTGGCCTTGGCCTCGCGCTCCTTGGCGACGGCCTTAGCCTCGCGCTCGCGCTGGGCCTTGGCCGCGGCGGCGACCTTGGCCTTAGCGGCGGCGGCCTTCTTGGCGGCGGCGGCCTTGGCCTCGCGCTCGCGCTGGGCCTTGGCCGCGGCGGCGGCCTTGGCCTTAGCGGCGGCGCTGACGGTGCTGGGCACCTTCTTAGCCGTGCCCACGGTCTTTCCTGGTGCGGCCACCTTCTTGGCTGTCGTTGCCTTCTTGGACGGAGCCGCCTTGGCCGGAGCCTTCTTGGCCGGAGCCGCCTTGGACGTCGTCTTCTTCGCCACGGCAGCCCGCGAGGGAGCCGCCGACTTCTTTGCCACCGTCGTCGCCTTGGCGGCCTTGGTGACGGCCTTCTTGGGACTGGCGTGGCTGGCGGTCATCGGGTGCTCCTTAGGGCCGTTCGTTCGTGCTGGCCGACCCTAGCAGTCGTGACCCGACTTACGCGCGATCGTCCGTGGTGGGCGTATCGAACTGCAGCGCCTGGGGAACTACCGGCTGCTGGGCAGTAGCGCCAACTTCGCCAGCGGGCTGAGCCGGGGCCGCTGCGGGCGCCGGCGCGGCGGACTGCGCCGGGGCCGACGTCCGTCCACCCATGTGCAGTGAGGACTCGATCCATTGGGCGAACTCGCTCAGTGCGCCACTGAGGCGAGTGCGCTCGATGTCGAGCTGCCGCGTCAGTGTCTCCACGTCCTCGCTGAGGCGCTGCTTGAGGCCGTTGAGCCGGTTGACCTCGTCTTCGGCACGGCTGCGCGCTTCGGTCACGATCTGACGCGCCCGCTCCTGGGCGGCCACGGTGAGTTCGCGTGACTTCTCCTCGGCTTCGCGCTGGGCGTGCTCGATGAACTGCTGAGCCATCGCGATCATCGAGGTCACCTGTTCCGCGCCCGCGCCGACGACGCTTGGCGCAATCCGCGCTGGCGCGGGGGCGGGCGCGGGTGCGGGCGCGACGGGGGGTGCACTCGACCGGGAGGCCTCGAGCTGGTTGATGCGCTCGGCGGCCTGGCGCAATTGCTGGCGCTGCTGCTGCAGCTGGTCCTTTAACTGGCGCGCCTCGCCCGACAGACGCTCGAGGAACTCGTCGACCTCGTCGACGTTATAGCCCTTGAGGCCGACCTTGAAGGCCACGGTGTCGATGGAATCAAGGGCGGATCGGGCGTTATCGGTGCTATCCATACCCGCAACCATACATTGCGATTACCGCGTGAACGTGGCTCGTCCGCACCTAAAACGGCGCGACACGACCCGGCGAACGCTAGATGGCCGCGTTGATGATCTCGAGGGCGATGATCGCGACCAGCACCGAGAAATCGATGCCCACCCCACCGAACTGCGGCCGTGGGAGGATCTGGCGCAGGGGACGCAGCACCGGCTCAGTCACCGTCATCAGGGCCCGACGAACCGTCGCGACGCCGCCGCTACTCGAGGCGGGGAACCAGCTCAGCAGCGCCGCGGCGATGAAGACCCAGATGTAGAGCGACAACAGGAGGTGGACGAACCTCATAGGGCGTCAAACGACCGGTAGCCCGAGGCCCGCAGCGACGCCCTCGCGTCGGTACTGACGTGGGACCCTTGGGGGCAGACCAGGTAGACGCCCGGGTCCAGGGGCTCGATTTTGGCGCTCAGCGCGTAGGCCGTGCCCGACGCGAAGTCGACGAGGCGCCGCGCCACGCTCGGCTCGAGCCCGGTCACGTTGAGCACCACGACCCGCGAGCTACGCAGCAGGTCGGTGATCCGGCGCGACTCGTTGTAGGACTGGGGAAACAAGATGGCGGGCTCGTACTCGTTGGCGAGCGTCGCCGGCGGGCGCGGGCGCGGGCTCGGCATGGGCCGCACCCGCGGGGGCTCGCCCGCGCTGTCGAGCACCGAGATCGAGGACGGGCGACGGGCGGCCTGCTGGGTCCGCGGAGGCATCGGGCTCGGCGGAGCTGGCGCGTAGGGCCGCCCTGAGCTCGATGGCCCTGGTCGCCAGTCGGCCGGTTCCTCGTAGGGGGTCTCGTCGGTGAAGGGTCGCGAGGGGACGCTCGACGCGTAGTCGCCGTACTCGTCCTCGATGAGACCGAGGAACCCCAACGCCTTTCGGAATTTGTCTTTCATGTGCTCCCCTTGCGGCCACAACCAAGAACCATGTTAGGCCACCACATCACGCGGCCACCCTCGAGCCGAACAGCGCGCGACCGAGGCGTACCTCCGTCGAACCGTACTCGCACGCGAGCTCGAGATCGTCACTCATGCCCATAGATCGCTCGATAATACCCAGTTGATCAGCGAGTTCGCGCACGACCTCAAAGGCCCGCCGCGCCCCCTCGCGATCGGGCGGGGCAATCGTCATGAGCCCGCGGACATCGAGACCCCGTTCGCGGGCCTCGGCCACCAATTCGGTCGCCTCAAGTACTGTCGCCCCTGATCGTGTCGCGATTCCGCTCTCGTCGACCTCGACGTAGATGGCTGAACCCGGTGCCACCGCGGCGATCCGGGCAACCTCCTTGACTCGCGCGACCCCGCACAGTACGTCAGCGGCCCGCGCCGCCCGGGCGATCTTGTTGGATTGCAGCGCCCCGAGGAAGTGCCAGCGGACCGCGAGATCCGCGAGCGCCTCGCGTTTGGCCTCGAGCTCGACGAGGTAGTTCTCGCCCACCACCTCGATGCCCGCTGCCACCGCCGCGCGCACGGCTTCGGGCCCAAAGGTCTTGGTCACCGCGACGATTCGGACCCGTTCGGGCGTGGGCGAGGACGCCGCGATGCGCTCGCGCGCCGCGCGGACGTTCTCGCGAACTCGCTCGTACAGGCGGCCGTTAGCGGAGGAAGCTGGGGAGGTCGTCATCGCCGCCAACGTCGAAGAAGTCGTCGTTCGCGGAACTGAAGATGTCGGTGCGGGGCCCTTCGGTCATCACCGGCTGGCTCGTGGTCGTGGGCGCCGACTTGGCGGGGGTGGCCACGTGATCGAAACCGGCAGCGATCACCGTGACGCGAACCGCGTCACCGATCGAGTCGTCGATCACGCTGCCGAAGATGATGTTGGCGTCGGGGTGGGCCACGGAGTGAATGATGTTGGCCGCGTCGGTGACCTCGGTCAAGGTCACGTTCGAGCCGCCCACGATGTTCATGAGGATACCCCTCGCGCCGTCGATCGAGGCCTCCAGGAGCGGCGAGGTGATCGCGGCCCGGGCGGCGTTCACGGCCCGACCCTCGCCCGTGGACTGGCCGACGCCCATGATGGCGCTGCCGGCGTTGCGCATGATCGCGTTCACGTCCGCGAAGTCCGTGTTGATCAGTCCAGGCACGGTGATCAGGTCGGTCACGCCGCGCACGGCTGACAGCAGCACGTCATCGGCGACCTTGAAGGCGTCGAGCATCGAGGTGTCCGCAGCGGTCACGGAGAGCAGCCGGTCATTGGGGATCACGATCAAGGTGTCGACCTTGCCACGCAGGGCCTCGATGCCCTTCTCGGCCTGGGTGGCGCGACGCTTGCCCTCAAAGGAGAAGGGCCTGGTCACCACGCCGATGGTGAGGATGCCGAGCGAGCGGGCGATATCCGAGACCACTGGCGCGGCTCCGGTTCCCGTGCCGCCGCCCTCGCCGACGGTGATAAACACCATGTCGGTGTCCTTCAGGGCCTCTTCGATCTCTGCGCGGTGCTCCTCGGCCGCCTGGCGGCCGATCTCGGGGTCGCTGCCCGCACCCAATCCCCTCGTCAACTGGCGACCGATGTCGATCTTCAGGTCGGCCTCGCTGAGCAAGAGCGCCTGCGCGTCGGTGTTCGCGGCGATGAATTCGATGTTGCGCAGCCCGGCTGCCACCATGCGATTCACCGCGTTGACGCCCCCGCCTCCCACACCGATCACCTTGATCACTGCGTGGTAGTTGTTTTGGCTCAAACTCATGAAACCCCCTTCGGGCGACTCTCCCTATTGTGACCCACCGCGCTGGGTGTCGCGCGCGTGCACGACCAAATGTCTTGCAGGCTAGTCAGTGGCTCCATTTCGGTCAAGAACCAAACTACCCTGCCGACGGTCCAGAAACCGCGAGTTCGCCCGGCACACGCACGTCCACGACGTCACCCGGGCTCAACTGGGTGTGCGCGATCACCGAGGCGATCGAGACGAACTTGTCGGTGAGGTCGGTCGGCGGACCAAGGATGAACGTGACCGGCGTGGTCATCTTCAGCGAAACCGATCCACTCGCGTTGACCGTGATCACCGAGACCTGCGCGGCGAAGGCGGGCGGCAGCCGGCCGGCGACCAGCGCCGCGTTGAATCCTGCGCGCAGGAACGGCCAGCTGCGCTGGAGCGGGTGCACGTACTGCAGGGTCGGCAGGTTCGCCGTGAGCGGCGCCGGACCAAGGTCGTGGCCCGTCGCGTCGACGTACTGGAGGGTGTGATTGGCGTTAAAGGCCACGGCCACGGGCTTGCGCTCGTGCACGACGATCTCGACCGTGCTCGGCCAGCGCTTGGTCACGACGACGGTGCCGATCCACGGGAAGACCGACAGGCGTTGAGCCACCGAGGCCGTGCTCACGTCGATCAGCGGTGTCTGGGTTGACAGCCCGGCGGCCGCCAGCACGGCGCCGCGACCCTCGTGGCGCAGCCCAAGCACCTCCACGTGGCGAACTCGGAACAGCGAGCTGTGCACCAACCAGTCCACACCGGCGCCGATCGTGGCGAGTACGAGGATCGCCGCCAGCCACCAACGCAGCCAGGTTCGGCGTCGGCGTGGCGCGATGGCGGCGCCCGACTCGTCCTCGCGCGTCTTGCGGCGCCCTCGCGCTGGCTTGGGCGTCTTTTTCGCGCGCGCTCGCGAACGCTTGGACGACGCCGCACGCCCCGGCGGACCCGTCGGGGCAGCGAGCGGCTTGCGTCGGCCCATCAACGCTCCTCGAAGCCGAAGAATCGGTTCTCGGTGACGAGGGTGATCCCTGTCTCGTCGGCGACGCGGGCGCGCACGACATCGATCAGCTGGCGAACGTCGTTCGCCGAGCCGTGCGTGTCGGCGATGATGAAGTTTGCGTGCTTGTCGCTCACGACCGCACTACCCACCCGCAGGCCCTTGCAGCCCGCCGCCTCGATCAGCCGGCCCGCGTGGTCGCTAGCGGGATTGCGAAAGACGCTGCCGGCGTTGGCGCCGCCCGGCTGATGCGCACGCCGCCAGCGCACGATCTCGCTGAGTCGCGCCTGACCCGCGGCCCGGTCGCCTCGCGCGAGGCGCACCGTCGCGCCGAGCACCACGTCACCGGCGGCGACCGCGCTCGTTCGGTAGCCGAAGGCGAGGCGGTCGTGGTCCCACCTCGTGATCGCCCCGTCGTGCCACAGTTCGACGGCGTTGACGCAGGCGTCCATGTCCGAGCCGTGCCCGCCGGCGTTCATCGCCACCGCGCCGCCGACAGTCCCGGGCACGCCGACGGCCCACTCGAACCCGACGATACCCTCGGTGACCAGGCGCCGGGCCATCACGGGCAGGCCAAGAGCACCACCGGCCGCGACCGAGACTGCATCACCCTGGTCTCGCCACGTGAGGCTCTCGAACTCACCGGCGAGGCGCACCGCCACGGCCCGGTGTTCACCGTCGGCGACGAGCAGGTTCGAGCCGTTGCCGATCACCACGACGGCCAGTGCCGTCGACTCGACGAGGGGCAGCAACGCCAGGGCGTCATCGCGTGACGAGATCGTCACGAGGGCTCGCACGGCTCCACCCACGCGATAGGTCGTGAGCGGTCCGATCGGCGCGTGCTCGAGTACGCGCGCTCCCCCCGTGGCGATGAGCTGGTCGAGACTCACGGCTCCAGGCCGCCGGGCAGCAGGCCGATCACGTCGGCGACGTCGCCGGCCCCAAGGAACAAGATCGCGTCGAACCCCGCGTCCGCTTCGAGCAACGCGACCACCTCGTCGAAGGTCGCCGCGTAGTCGACGCGCCCGCCAAAGACTCGGCCGATCGCGCTCGAGACGAGCTCGCCCGTCGCGCCGGTCGGGTTCGCCTCGCCGGCCCCGTAGATGTTGGTCACGATCACGCGCTGGGCCGCGTCGAACGAGGTGGCGAAGTCCTCGGCCAGGGCGATCGTTCGGGTCACGCGATGCGGCTGGAAGACGGCGGCGATCCGGTCGTAGCCCGCGGCGCGCGCCGCCGCCAAGGTCGCGCCCACCTCGCCGGGCAGGTGGGCGTAGTCCTCGTAGACGTCGGACCCGCGCCAGCGGCCGCGGAATTCAAAGCGCCGCGGTGCTCCGACGAAGGCGCCGAGTCCCGCGATCACGTGCTCGGCCGCGATCCCGACGCTGAGCGCCAGCACCGCCACCACCGCCGCGTTCGCGACGTTGTGCGCGCCCGTCACCGCGAGGTCGACCGCCAGGTGCTGGCCGTCGACTCCGGTGAGCGCGAAGTGCGACGTGCGTCCTGACACGCTCTCGTCGGTCACGACCCAGTCACCCGCTCGTCGCCCGACGGTGACGAGCGGGCGGGCGACGCGGGCCATCACGCGGCGATTGCCGGGGTCGTCCACCCACACCGCGACCGGACCAATCGTGCGTTCGACCAGGTCGGTGAAGGCGGCGTCGAGCGTGTCCCGATCGCCGTAGTAGTCGAGGTGGTCGGGTTCGACATTCAAGAGGCCGAGCGACGACGGCACCAGTTCGCGAAAGGTCCCGTAGCTCTCGTCAACCTCCAGCACGAGCGGCTCGTCACCCCAGTGACCGTTCGCCCCGATGCCCTTGACCGCGGCGCCGAGGAGCCGAGACGCGTCCACCCCGGCCGCGCGGAACACGTGGACCAGCATCGAGGTTGCCGTGGTCTTGCCGTGGGTGCCCGTGAGTCCCACCACCGGTCGCATCCGGGCGAGCTCGGCGAGAACCCTCGAGCGCGCGACGAGCGTAGCCCCGCGTTCTCGAGCCGCGACGAGCTCCACGTCGTCCTCGGGGACCGCGGGTGACCAGAGCACCACCTGGGCATCGGCGGCGACGTCACGGTCGTGACCGACGTGCACCGCGATGCCCTCGGCGCGAAGCTCGTCGAGGACTCCCGACGCACGAGCGTCCGAGCCAGTGACGACACAGCCCCGCATCGCGAGCAGCCGAGCGAGCCCGCTCATGCCCGCTCCGCCCACACCGATGATGTGCACCCGGGTCCCGCGTTCGAAGATCACGCTGCCTGACCCCCGACGTCGAGCACCACGCGAGTGATCGCCGCGGCGGCGTCCCGGTGGCCCAAACCTCGAGCGGCGCTGGTCGCGGCTTCGAGCCCCTCGGGCGCGAGCAGTCGATCGAGCGCAGCCTCGAGCGAGGCCCCGTCACAGTCCTCGTCGGCGAGCAGCACCGCGCCGCCCGCATCCGCGACGGCGCGGGCGTTGCGGGTCTGGTGATCACCGGGCGCGCCCGGCAGGGGCACCAGCACCGAGGGAATGCCGAGCGCCGTCAGCTCGGCCACCGTCGTCGCGCCCGCTCGGCAGACGGCCACGTCCGCGACCGACCACAGCGGCGCCATCGTCGCGAAGTCGATGATGCGATAGTCAAGCCCGTCAGTCCGAGGTCGGCGCGCGAGGACTCGAGAAGCGTCGCGCCGGCCGCTGACATGAATGAGTGCCCGGTCCGTGCGCGACGACCATCGCTCGGCGAGGTCACTCACCGCGTCGTTGACCCGGGTCGCACCGAGCGAGCCTGACATCACCACCACCACCGCGCGTCCGGCGTCGATCGGTGGCTCCATGGCCCGCCGGGACCGTTGGCGCGCCTCGCGGCCCCGGTCCACCGCGAGAACGTCACGCCCGAGGGGGACGCCGGTCACGACGCTCGAATCGTCCGCCGGGCCGTAGGCCAGGCATCGCCGTCGGGCGAAGCGCGCGAGGACGCGATGAACTGCGCCGGGTGTCGCGTCAAGTTCGACGAGTACCAGCGGTCGGCGCCAGAGCACCGCCGCCGCCCCCACCGCGGCCGCCGCGTAGCCGCCGACGGACACCACCACCGACGGGCGCCAGCGGCCCACGCGCACGAAGGCGACCGCGAAGGCGATCGCGAGGCCGACGATCGCGCCAAGATTCTGGACGACGGCCCGGGCCCGCCACGACCGGCGGATCCCCCGCCCCGGCAAGAGTGTCAGATCGATCGGCTGGTCGGCCAGGAGCGCGGCCTCCTGGCCGCGACGGCTGCCCACGTAGTGGATGGCCGTCGCCGGCACGCCCGCGGCCACCAGTTCCTCGCCGATCGCCCGCATCGGGAAGATGTGCCCACCGGTACCGCCCCCGGTCACGACGATGGGTCGCACCATCAGTCGTACCGTCGGACCCGGTCGCGCGGCTCCGAGCCGTAGCGCGGTGGTGCCGTCGTCGCGCGCGGTGCGACGCGACGGGGCACGCCGACGTGGTCGGGGATCTCGAGTCCGCCGAGGCGGCTCGAATCGTGGCCGATGTTGTAGAGCACCCCGACACCGAAGAGCTCGGTGATCAGAGCGGTGCCGCCGTAGGAGAAGAACGGGAGCGGGATGCCGGTGACCGCCCAGCCACCCACGACCGAGGCGATGTTGATCACCGCCTCGAGCACGATCCAGGTAACCATCCCCACGGCCAGCAGTCGATAGACGGCGTTCTGGCAGTTCATCGCGATGCGCGTGGCGGCAAAGAGGAACCACACGAACAGACCGATCACTGCGAACGTGCCAATCAAGCCCAGTTCCTCGCCGATGATCGTGAAGATGAAGTCGGTGTGGGGGTTTGGCAAGAGGCCCCACTTCTCACGGCTGTGTCCAAGACCCAGGCCCGTGAGTCCGCCCGCGCCGAGGCCGATCTTGGACTGGAGCAGCTGGTAGCCGCTGCCCTGCAGGTCCTGGTTGGGGTGCAGGAACGAAAAGAATCGCCGTGACGAGTACGGCTTGAGCAGCATGAAGGCGCCAAAGGCGAGCACCCCAAGTCCCGCAATGCGCGTCAGGAGTTGGCGGCTCAGACCGGCGTTCGCGAGCACCACCATCGCGATGGCCACGACGACCGAGGACGTCCCGATGTCGGGTTCGAGAATGATCAGGCCAACGCCCGCCAATACCGGCGACGTCCAGAGCGCCAGACGCCGCCACTCCCCCAGTTCCTCATGGTGGTACTGGATCAACCACGCCACGTAGAGGATCGTGACGAGCTTGAAGAGCTCGGACGGTTGGAGATAGATGACGTGCAGGTTCAACCATCGCTTGCCGCCATTTGCACTGACACCGATCGCCTTCACGGCGAGCAGCAAGCCAATGCCGCCGATCATCGCCAGCGGCGCGCGGCGCAACAGATACCCCAGATGGACCCGGGCGCCGAGGTAGAGCGCCAGGAGTCCGAAGCCCAAATAGACGACGTCGTGGATGGCGATGCTCCAGCTCGAGCCACCATTGGCCGTCGCCTGACCCTCGCTCGCCGAAGCGACGGCGACGGTGCCGTAGGCAACCATGATCATGGTGACGACCAGCAGCGACCGGGCGGCGGCGTTGCCCCGCGGCCACGCGTGGAGCAGTCGGCCCGATCGCCCCTCAGCCATCAGACCACCTTGGCGATCTTCAAGAAGTCGCCGTAAAAGATTCCCAGCGCGAGCGCCGAGCAGAGGCCCGACAGGATCCAGAATCGGATGATCACCGTCGTCTCGGGCCAGCCCAGCAACTCGAAGTGATGGTGGAACGGAGCCATGCGAAAGATCCGACGCCCGAAGAGTCGAAAACTGAGTACCTGCAGAATCACCGACGCTGTCTCGGCGACGAAGAGCCCACCGAGGACCACCAGCAGCAGGTCGAGGTTCATCAGAAGACACAGGGCCCCGAGCCCCGTACCAATCGCTAGCGAGCCGGTATCGCCCATGATGATGCGCGCGGGCGCCGCGTTCCACCAGAGAAAGCCCAGACACGACCCGACGAAGCCGACGGCGACGAGCCCCAGGTCCAGAGCGCTGTGCAGGTGGTAGATCGAGAAGTGGCGGAACTGCCAGTACCCGATGATCGATAGCACGGCGAAGGCGAACGTGGCCGACCCGCCAGCCAGGCCATCGAGGCCATCGGTCAAGTTGACAGCGTTCGAGGTCGCCACGATCACGAAGACGGCGAGGAGGATCCACCCCGCCACCGACAGGTTCCAACCCGGCAGTGAGAACCGCGTGAAGGATAGGTCCGTCGAGGTCTTGACCCAATAGATCGCCAACGTGGCGAAGGCTGCCGCAATGAGCAGCTGGCCCGCCAACTTGCCCCGTTTGTTGAGTCCCAGGTTGCGCGCGTTGCGAATCGCCAGGTAGTCATCGGCGAAGCCGACGATCCCCGACGCCACGGTGACGAGCACCGCCAGCACGCCGGCGCGCGTGAAGTTGATGGCGGTGCCCACGTGACCCATGAGATAGCCGATGACTCCCGCGAGCACGATGATCACGCCACCCATAGTCGGGGTACCGGCCTTGGCCTGGTGCGACGACGGGCCGTCGGAACGGATGTGCTGACCCATCGAGCGCCGGCGTACGAAGCGAATCCATATTGGCGTGGCGAGCAGCGACACCAGGAATCCGATGCCTCCCGACTCCATCAAACTCAGCATCGTCGACTCATTTCATCAGCTCCCGGATGACCGCTCGGTCATCGAACTCCAACACGGCGTCGCCGATCGACTGCGTGGTCTCGTGGCCCTTGCCGGCGACCACCACGACGTCCCCGGGGCGCGCCTCGCCCAGGGCCAAGGAGATGGCTCGACGTCGATCGACCTCGCGGTGGACGTTCGATAGGTTCTCGACGCCCGCCATGATGGCATCAATGATGCCATCTGGATCCTCCGTTCGAGGATTATCCGAGGTCACGTAGACGATATCCGAGAGCGTGGCCGCGGCGGCCCCCATGGCCGGGCGCTTGTCGTGGTCACGATCGCCGCCGCAGCCAAAGACAGTGATGATCCGCGCCGACGGCGCGAGGGACCGGACGTCGCGCAGGAGATGGTCCAGACCCGCGGGCGTGTGTGCGTAGTCCACGATCGCCACGACGTCGTGGCTGTGCACGATCTCGAATCGACCAGGCACCGCCCGGACGTCGGCGAGCGCCTCGGCGACGAGGGACTCATCCGCACCGAGGGCGCTCACAATCGACAGTGCCATCACGGCGTTGTCGACGTTGTACGCCCCGACCAGTGGCGAGCGAACGAGGTGACCGCGCCAGAAGAAGGTCGTGCCAATGAGCGACATCGTGACGCTCGAGACGTCCGCCATCGACACCGCAGTCGTCGCGATCGTTGACTCATCGGCGAGCCGGGCTCCGTAGGGATCGTCGACCCAGATGACCGCCCGGCGCGCTCGCTCGGGCGTGAACAGCTGCGCCTTGGCACGGTAGTAGGCCTCCATCGAGCCGTGGTAGTCGAGATGGTCATGGCTCAGGTTCGTGAACGCGGCCACGGCGAACTGCAGCCCGTCGACGCGCCCCTGGTCGAGGGCGTGGCTCGACACCTCGAGCGCTAGAACGGATCGAGCGGCGGCGGGGTCGAACCCACGCACGATGGCGTCGATCGTCCGGAATAGCTCCGGCGCTGCCGGCGTGGTCCGAACGTTGGTGAGCGTGCCGATGTTCGCGCCGTTCCAACCAAGACGCTGTACGAGTTGCGCGACGAGTGAGGTGACGGTGGTCTTGCCGTTGGTTCCCGTCACGCCGACCAACTCCACCCGTCGATCGGGATGTCCGACGATGGCCGCGCTGACGTGAGCGACCATGGCGCGCACCTGCGACGGCGGGATGACCACCACTGGCACGCCGACGTCCATCGGCGCGCTGGCCATGACGGCCACCGCCCCGCGGGCCACTGCGTCGGCGGCGTAGCGAGCGCCGTCCTCGCGCGAGCCGGGCACCGCGAGGAAGAGCACCCCCGGCCCGCACGCCCGCGAGTCGATCTCGACGCGGTTGACCTCGATGCTCGCCGTGACGATGTCTAACGGGGCGTCGTCGAACAGGTCACCGAGCTGCATCACGTCACGTCCGAAGCGATCGACGCCAGCCCCTTGAGGGGCTTGACCGTGATTCCCGACGACGGAATCGAGTAGTGGTGCAGGGCGTATGACATCACCTGCTGAAAGACCGGCGCCGCGGCGGTACCGCCGTACACGGTCGTCAGCGGACGTTCGACCACCACGATCATCGACAGTACTGGGTGGTCGGCCGGCGCGAAGCCGACGAAGGTCGCGTCGAATTGACCCGACAGCAGCAAGTCCTTGCCGGGATAGGGAATCGTCGCGGTTCCCGTCTTGCCCGCGACCGGATACCCGGGAATGATCGCGTTGGTCCCCGTTCCCGCGAGCACCACCTGCTCGAGCATCTTGGTGAGCGTGGACGAGACGGTGGAGGTCATCACCCGGCGCGTCGTGCTCGGTGGCGCCGCCTTCACCGCCCCGTTTGCCAAGACGTAGCCACGCACGAGTTTGGGCTCGACGAAGACGCCGCCGTTCGCGATCGCGTTGTAGGCATCGAGCACCTGGATCGGCGGCACGGCGTCCACCTGGCCAATGGGCATGGCGGCCATGTCGCTCGGATACCAGTTGTTGGCGTTCACCAGCAGCCCGGGCGTCTCGCCCGGGAAGTTGAGCG
>JAJXTB010000024.1 GCA_021784205.1 Actinomycetes bacterium | reverse complement strand
TAGGCGAAGTTCTGCTCGGCCTTGTTGGCGGTCACGACGACCTTGTCGGCGTTGACGATGATGACGAAGTCGCCGGTGTCGACGTGGGGGGCGAAGTAGGTGCGGTGCTTGCCGCGCAGCAGCGAGGCGGCGACCGTCGCGACGCGGCCGAGCACGAGGCCCTCGGCGTCGATGACGTGCCACTCGCGCGTGATGTCCTGGGCCTTCGGTGTGTAGGTGCGCACAACTCTTCCTTACGAAACGTCCGGGCGCGCCGTGGCGCCCAGGGGACTCTCTAGCCTACAAACTTTCGGGCCCTGTGGGCAAGTTGGCCCCACTGGCGGCCCCGCGAGGGTGTCAGCGTATCGCACCGAGCACCCGAGAGTCCCGCTGATCTCGCCCTTTGTCGAAGGTACGCCTGGGTTTTCGTACGCTCAGAGCTCCGCGCCAGACGCCCGTTGGTGTTTCGCCCGCCTCGCCCGAATGGGGCCCCTCTGGACCAGTCCACGGGTGCGCAGACATAACGGAATCAAGCAACTAGAACAAGTGACACCCCGGTGTACCAGCTCCAGTTATGCAGAGTCGTGGCGTCCCTGAACGAAAGGGCGGCGAGTGGGCGAACAAGTTCGTGACGTACGAGCGTGTCCCTGGTGGCGTCCCCTGCGCGTCGCCAGCGTGAACGGCTCTGAGGTGCCCTCCCATCTGGCCGCATTTCGCGCACAGCTGCTTGAGTCATTTCGTCGTCAGGGTCACGTCATCACCACCACCCGCGACGCGAGCATTGATCTTCTCATCGACGCCACCCACGTTCGTAGCGGCCAGGAGCCTCTGGCCCTTCGAGTCCCCGAGCGGACTGAACCCTTGATGTTGACGATGATGAGGGACTACCAACTCGCGCGCCGACCTGACAACCTGGTTGTTCTCGTCGGAACCGATGAGCAGTTGCGCTCGTGGTCGCACGCCGACGTGGTGGCCACCGCTCGCGTCGTCATGGCTCGCATTGGCTCACCGAAGGTCATCTTCGTCGCAGGAACCGGACCGTTTGAAATCACGTACTGCACGCTCGAAGGCGGGCATCCGACCGAGACCACCACGAATACCGAGGGGTTACGTGATCGACTGGTGTCGAGTGCCTGCGCTCGGGAGGTGGGCGGGCGCTTTGACATCGTTCGAGACGCCCTCTCCTCCTCGATCTGGGAGGCTACGCCGATCCCTGACGACATCGTCGAGGCCGGACACCGCATGGATCGACTCGGCCTGCTCCCGCCGCCCCAACAGATCTCAGAGTACGTATCGCCGCGTCTGGCCCGCGTCTATGAGAAGTATCTGGGTCTCAAAGGATTCAGCGAGGGCATGCTCTTCGCCGTTGATCCCCTCTCGAGGACGACGATGGTCACCGCGTCGGGCAGTTGGAATGTCGACAAGCGAGCATTGCATCGCGATGAGGTCACCCCGATTTCGGGCATGCTCAACGCCAGGGTGCAGGTTGCGGCTCCCCACGGGCTGAGCCCGAAGGGACCTTCCGTAGAAGCGGCCGAGGTGTTGAGCCTTCTCGACTCCGCCCCGCGGATTCGCTTGTCGTCCGACGGGCCCCGCTGGCGGCTCGACCCACAGGGCGACTACGAGGTGCCGCTGATCAGATCAGGTGTCCACGCGCACATCGGCATCACGTTTGCCGACGATTCGGTGGTGGAAACCATCGAACCCGACCGTGCGACGTACCCCTTTGGATTCGGGTGCGGAACCGATCTCATGTGCGAGGTGGCTCGCGCCACGATTCAGCGATCCTCGGCCATCAACGATCCCGATGACCCGCGCCTCTACGTGCGCTGGCCGATGCTGTACCACGGCGAGATGGTGGTGGAACTGTGGAAGCGCGGTCACGCGAGGTCCACCTTCGAGGGACTCCTTGACCTCTTCGAGGGCGCCGAGAGCCCGTCCATCAGATTTCTTTCAAACCACGTCGACCAACCGCTCTAGACACTCGATGCGAGCCCACCGCGTCGCGTTGGTAGCGCGCCAGGCACCTACCAGATGGCGACCCGCTGAGCCGGATCGAGCCACATCGCGTCTTTCGGGGTGACCCCAAAGGCCTCGTAGAAGGGATCGAGGTTGCGCGCGATCTGGTTGCAGCGAAACTCCGGGGGGCTGTGAGGGTCGATCGCCAGCAGCTGGAGGGTCCGCTCGGGTCTCGACGCGTCGCGCCAGCCCAGCGCCCAGGCGAGGAAGAACCGCTGCGCGCCGGAGAGCCCGTCGATCACCGGGGCGTCGTTACCGCCCAGAGAGATCTGGTAGGCCTTCCAGGCGATGCCGAGGCCCCCGAGGTCCCCGATGTTCTCACCGATCGTGAGGGCCCCGTTGACGTGCTGGTCGACCCCCTCGGGCACCAGCGCGTCGTACTGGCTAATGAGGACCGCGGTGCGCGCCTCGAAGGCCGCGCGGTCCGCGTCGTCCCACCAGTCAGCGAGGCGGCCCGATCCGTCGTACTTCGAGCCCTGGTCGTCGAAGCCGTGTCCGATCTCATGTCCGATGATCGCGCCGATCGCGCCATAGTTGTACGCGGCGTCGCGGTGTACGTCAAAGAAGGGCGGCTGGAGGATCGCGGCCGGAAAGACGATCTCGTTCATCCCGGGGTTGTAGTACGCGTTCACCGTCTGAGGGGTCATGAACCACTCGTCGCGGTCCACCGGGGTGCCGATCTTGGCCAACTGGCGGGCGAACTCGAAGGCGGAGGCGGCGCGCACGTTGCCCACCAGGTTCGCTTGATCGATCTCGAGCGCGGAGTAGTCGCGCCACGTGACCGGATGGCCGATCTTGGGGGTGAAGCGCTCGAGCTTCTCGAGGGCCCGCTCACGCGTTGCCTCGCCCATCCACTCGAGGGTCGAAATCGAGCGCCGGTAGGCCTCGACGAGGTTAGCGACGAGCGCGTCCATGGACGTTCGCGCGCTGGCCGCGAAGTGGCGCTCGACGTAAAGGCGCCCCACCGCCTCGCCCATCGCGCCCTCGACCAGGGAGACACCGCGCTTCCAGCGCGCGCGCATCTCGGGCTGGCCGGTGAGCGTGCGCGCGTAGAAGTCGAAGTTCGCCTCGACGAAGGCCGACGAGAGGTACGGCGACTCGGCGCGCACCACCTGCCAGGCGAGCCAGTCCTTCCAGGCCTCGAGCCGTCCGTCCACTAGCAGAGCGCCGAGGGCTTCGGCGTAACTGGGCTGGCGCACGACGACTTCGTCGAGGGCGCTCTCGGCACCGAGGGCCACGGCCCAGTCACTCAGGACCTCGCCGGCGGCGGCCACGACCGCTGAGAAGGGACGCAGGTTATAGGTCTTCTCGGCGTCGCGCGAGGCGACGTTGTCCCAGTGCCCCGCGGCGAGAGCCGTCTCGAGCTCCATCACGCGCGCGGCGCGCGCGCTCGTCTCGGACAGTCCGGCCAGAGTTAGGGAGCGCTCCACGTGGGCGACGAAGGCCGCTCGCACGCTCGCGAAGTGCTCCTCGCGGTAGTAGCTCTCGTCAGGCAGCGAGAGGCCGCCTTGCTCGAGCATGACTAGGTAGCGCTCGGGGTCGCCGGGGTCGGTGTCAACGAACGAGTGATAGAAGCCGGCGAGGCCCTCACGCTCGAAACTGCCCACCAGGCGCGCGAACTCTGAAAGATTGGCAATCCCGTCGACCGCGGCCAGGCGCGCGGCGAGCGGACTCGCCCCCAGGGCCTCCACCCCCTCCTCGTCGAGGAAGCTCTCGTAGAGCGCGCCGATCTTTGAAGCCTCGGGCGTCGCGGGCGACGTTCGGGCCTCGTCGAGGATCTCGCGCACGGCCGCCTCAGCACCCTCGGCCAGCATCCAGAACGTGCCGTAGCTGGATTTGTCCTCGGGGATCGGCGTGGCGTCGATCCAGCGCTGGTTCACGTGGCGAAAAAGGTCGTCCTGAGGGCGTCGCGCGGGGTCGAGGTCCTCCAAGGGGAATCCAGCGGGTGTCGTCATGGGCCGAATCCTACCGAGGCCGTAGAGCGGCCTTCCCGGCCGGGCCGCCCACGTGCGCCTCGTAACCCACCGCCACCAGGGCCAGGCCGCCCGCGGGCGCCGGGGCGGGCAGGCCGACGCCCGAGTGCGACGCGAGTCGTTCGCGCACGTCATCGCTCGTCAGGCTCCCCTGGCCCACGGCGACGAGGCTCGAGACCAGGCGGCGCACCATATGGTGACAGAACGCCTTGGCCCGGATGGAAAAAACCCAGAAGGTCCCGCCCGTGGGCGTAAGGGCCAGCGCGTCGGCTTCGATCCTCCAGATCGCGTCGACGACATTGCGCACCAGCGGCTCGTCGGGCCCCTTGTCGGCGGGCCGCTTGCAGAACGCGCGAAAGTCGTGTTCGCCGCGGATGGCCTCGGCCGCCTCGTTCATCGCGGCCAAGTCCAACTCGCCGCGCACGGCCCAGGAGATCGCCGCGAGCGAGTCGAGGGTTGGCGCGGGCGCCACCAGGTAGCGATACTCGCGCCACAGCGCGCTGTAACGGGCGCTGAAGTCCTCGGGCACGGCGAGGCTCCGGGTCACGATGACCCGTCCGCGCAGCTGCGCGTTGAGCGAGCGCGTGAAACGCTCGAGTCCCACGCCCTCGAGAACGCCCTCGGGCAAGTCAAAGGAGACCACCTGGGCGAAGGCGTGCACGCCGGCGTCGGTGCGTCCGGCACCTACGAGGAAGGGCTCGTCCTCGAGCTGCAGGCTGCGTTGGATCGCCGCGCGCAGCTCGCCGACGACGGTGGTGCGATCAGGCTGGACCGCGAAGCCGGCGAAGGCGGCGCCGTCGTAGGCGAGATCCAAACGCCACCGCGAGGTGGCCACGGCTCAGACGAACTCGATGCGCGCCATCGGCGCGTTGTCACCCTGGCGCGGGCCGAGCTTGAGGATCCGGGTGTAGCCGCCCGGACGCTCCACGTAGCGCGGGGCGATCTCGGTGAAGAGCTTGTGGGCCATGTCCTGGTCGCGAATGAAGGCCACGACGCGACGCTGGGCGTGCACCGAGCCCTCGGGAGAGTTCTTCGCCGCGGTGACGACCTTCTCCACGATCGGGCGCAGGGCCTTGGCCTTGGCCTCGGTCGTGACGATGGACTCGGCCGCGATCATCGAAGCGACCAGGTTGCCCATCATCGCCTTCTGGTGGGCGCTGTCGCCGCCAAAGCGCCGTCCACGGGTCGGGGTCCCACGCATGTCAGTCCTCCACGCGCAGCGAGAGGCCGCGCTCGTCGAGACGGTCGGTCACGTCCTTGAGAGACGTCGCGCCGAAGTTGGTGATCGAGGTGAGGTCGCGCTCGGTGGCGTTGATCAGCTGGGCGACCGTGTTGATGCCCGCGCGCTTCAGGCAGTTGCGCGAGCGCTCGGTGAGGCCCAGCTCCTCGATGCGGATGTCCAGCTCGCTCGCGGCGGCCTGGGCCGTGCCCACGTCGCCGAGCTCGAGGGCGGGAGCCTCCTCGTCGAAGCTGCCGATCAGCTCGACCAGGGAGCCCAGCGTCTTGCCGGCCGAGGCCAGCGCCTCGCGCGGGCTGATCGATCCGTCGGTCTCAATCTCGATGACCAGGCGGTCGAAGTCCTTGGACTGCTCGACGCGCACGGGCTCGACCTCGAAGCTGACGCGGCGCACCGGCGAGAAGATCGCGTCGAGCGGGATGACCCCAATCGTCGAGGATCCCTTGTTGGCCTCGGCGCCGACGTATCCCTTGCCGCGCTCAACGGTCAGCTCGAAGGAGAGCGTCGCCTTGGGCGAGGTGAGATAGGCCAGGTGCAGGTCGGGGTTCAAGACCTCGACGTCGGCCGTGGTGGACAGGTCCGCCGCGGTCACGGGGCCCTCGCCGCGCTTGTCGAGGCGCAGCGTGACGGGCTCGTCGCTGTGAACCTTGACGAGCAAGTCCTTTAGGTTCAGGCAGATGTCCTGGACGTCTTCCTTCACGCCCTCGATCACGCCGAACTCGTGCAGCACGGCATCGAACTTGACGCGCGTCGCCGCGGCGCCGGGGATGGACGACAGCAGCGTGCGACGCAGCGAGTTGCCCAGCGTGTGGCCGAATCCGGGGTCGAGCGGGCCGACTGCAAAGGACTGGCGGTTCTCCACCTCGTCGCCCAGGGCCTCGATGGTGGGTCGCTGAATGATCAACATGGTGACTCCTATATCTTCTTCGTCGTCGGCTTACTTCGAGTACAGCTCGACGATGAGCTGTTCGCGGATCGACTCGTCGATCTGCTCGCGCTGGGGGACGACACGCACCGTGACGCTGAATCCCCCGTCGCCGACCTCAAGCCAGCCCGGAACGTTGCGGTCCAAGGTGTCGAGGTTGCGCTTGACGTTGAAGTTCTCTCGCGTGACGGCCTTCAGGGTCACGACGTCACCCGGGCGCACGCGGTAGCTGGGGATGGTGACCCGCTTGCCGTTGACCGTGACGTGGCCGTGGCGAACCAGCTGGCGGGCCTGGGCGCGCGACGCGCCCCAGCCGGAACGGTAGGTGACGTTGTCGAGGCGCAGCTCGAGGAACTGCAAGAGGTTGGTGCCGGTGATGCCGGGGCGGCGGTTCGCCTCCTCGTAGAGGTTGCGGAACTGCTTCTCCAGCAGGCCGTAGGTGCGACGGGCCTTCTGCTTCTCACGCAGCTGGGTCAGGTACTCCGAGCCCTGGCGCTGGCGGTCGCGGCCGTGCATGCCCGGCGGGAACGCGCGAGTCTGGCGGTCGGAGTTCTCCGAGACGGGGCACTTGAGAGTGAAGCAGCGCTCGCCCTTCAAGTAGAGCTTGGTGCGCTCACGGCGGCACAGCCGGCAAACGGGTCCTGTGTAACGAGCCATCAGTCCTACCCCCGACGCCGCTTCTTGGGGCGGCATCCGTTGTGCGGCAGCGGCGTCACGTCCTTGATCGCGACGACCTCGATGCCGGCGGCGGCCAGGGAGCGGATCGCGGTCTCGCGGCCCGAGCCCGGCCCGCGCACGAGCACGTCGACCTTCTTCACGCCGTGCTCCATCGCGGCGCGCGCGCACTTCTCGGCCGCCATCTGGGCGGCGTAGGGCGTCGACTTGCGCGAGCCCTTGAAGCCCACGTTGCCCGAGCTGGCCCAGGAGAGGACGTTGCCCTCGGGGTCGGTGATGGAGACGATCGTGTTGTTGAACGAACTCTTGATGTGCGCGACGCCGAAGGCGACGTTCTTGCGCTCCTTGCGGCGACCCTTGCGGGCCGCGGTCGGCTTAGCCATTACTTCGTAACCTTCTTCTTACCGGCGACGGTGCGCTTGGGTCCCTTGCGGGTGCGGGCGTTGGTGCGGGTGCGCTGACCACGCACGGGCAGGCCCTTGCGGTGGCGAATGCCCTGGAGGCAGTTGATCTCCATCTTGCGCTTGATGTCCTGGGCCACGTCGCGGCGCAGGTCGCCCTCGACCGTGACGTTCTGGTCGATGTAGGTGCGCAACTTGTTGACCTCGGTCTCTGAGAGGTCCTTGACGCGAGTGGACTCGTCGATGCCCGTCGCCGCACAGATCTGCTGCGCGGTCGTGGGGCCGACTCCAAAGATGTAGGTGAGTGCGATCACCGTGCGCTTGTCACGGGGAATGTCCACTCCGGCAATACGGGCCATTTTCTTCCTCTCCTAGCCCTGGCGCTGCTTGTGACGCGGGTTCTCGCAGATCACGCGGACGTGACCGGCCCGGCGAATGACTTTGCACTTCTCACACATGGTCTTGACGCTGGCGCGAACCTTCATGTCTAACTCTCTCGACTGTCGAAACCTGATTATTTGTACCGATAGGTGATGCGTCCACGGGTCATGTCGTAGGGCGTGATCTCGACCTGGACCTTGTCGCCGGGCAGGATACGGATGCGGTGCATGCGCATCTTGCCCGAACTGTGAGCCAGAACGGTGTAGCCGTTCTCCAGCTCGACGCGGAACATGGCGTTGGGCAGTGGCTCGACGACGGTACCCTCGACGGTGAACGCGTCCTCTTTCGGCTTACTCAGGTTCCTTCTCCTTGTATTCACAACGACGCGGCGAATCCGCCACGTAGTGGACCCCATGGACGTGCCACGAGGTCGGCTGACCATTCTACCGAATTTCTCGGCCAAAGCAAAATGGCCCCCGCGACCCGCTGCCGCGATGGGCGAGACGGCCCGAAATACGGGCCATTTGTGACTGGGGACCCTACCAGGATTCCGCGGATTCCGTTCATGCTGGAGCCATGGGCTCACGCAGTCAACGGGTTCAGCGCACCACCCTCTCGCGCGACACGTGCCTGGACCTGCTGCGCCGCGCCGACCTCGCGCGGGTGGTGATCTCGGTGCGCTGCCTGCCAGCAGCACTGCCCGCGCGTATCGAGGTGGTCGACGACAGCCTCGTGCTGCTCGCCTCGACCGAGGAGGCGGTCCTCGTGGCGGCGCGCCGCGGCGAGGTCCTCTCGGTGCAGATCGACGGGCTCGAGGACAGCGGGGCGACCTGGTCGGTCATGGCCTCGGGTCTCGCCGCGACCGCCGAGGAGTCCGCGATCCGCTCACCGGCCCTGGCGTCGGCGCTGTCCAACGGGGCCTCGCTCGTGGCTCTGCCCCTCGCGGTTGTGGTGGGTGAGCGCGTCGGCTGATGTGACAGGCTGAGTCGGTGACGTTTCATCGCATCGATGACCCCAAGCGCCTGCACGCGCTGATCGATGCCATGTTGATGATCGAGACCGACGCGCACCTGAACGAGCTGCTGCGCACGATCGTCGAAAACGCCGCTCGCTTGGTGGGTGCGAAGTACGGGGCCCTCGGGGTCGTCGGCTCGGACGCCTCGACGCTGACGCGCTTTGTCACCTACGGCGTGGACGAGTCCACGCGCGCCGCCATCGGCCACAATCCCCACGGGCACGGCGTGCTCGGCGAGACGATCCGCGGCGGCGCGCCGCTGCGCGTAGACCAGCTGGCGAGCCACGAGGGATCCTCCGGGTTCCCCGCGAACCACCCCGTGATGGAGCGCTTCCTCGGCGTGCCGGTCATCACCGGCGACGGCCACGTCTACGGCAACCTCTATCTCACCGACCGCCTCGACGGGGCACCCTTCGACCAGCAGGACGAGGACCTTGTCGAGGCCTTCGGCCGCGCGGCGGGCCTCGTTATCGACCAGGCGACCCTACGCCACGAACTGCGCGAGCTGACCCTCTCCGAGGAGCGCGAGCGCCTGGCGCGCGACCTGCACGACACCGTGATCCAGCGACTCTTCGGCGTGGGCCTGGCCCTGCAGGTGACCCTGGGCGCCGACCTCGACGAGGCGAGCCGCGCGCGCATCAACGGCGCGCTCGACGACCTCGACGCCACGATCCACGAGATCCGCACGACGATCTTCGAGATCGACCAGGACGACTTCGACGCCGGCAGCCTCGAGGAGCGCCTCACCACCCTCTCCGAGGAGGTCGGCACGCGCCTGGGCATCGACGTGAGCCTCTCCGTGGCTCCCACGATCAACCACCTGGTGGGCAAGAACTGCGGGCGTCACACGGTCCAAGCGCTGCGCGAGATGCTCTCGAACGTCGCGCGCCACTCCCAGGCGAGCCACGCCTCGGTCAGCGTCGAACTCGACGGCGACCACGTGGTGGTGACCGTCACCGACGACGGCGTGGGTTTCTCGGCGCCCGTGGGAGCCGGTCGCGGCCTGCGCAACCTGGTCTCACGCGCCCGCGAGCTCGGGGGCGACTGTCACGTCGATTCGACGCCCGGCCGTGGCACACTGGTTCGATGGACCGCCAACCGATTGGACTGACGTGATCCGCCTGCTCCTCGTCGACGACCACGAGATCGTGCGCCGCGGCCTGCGCGAACTCCTCGAGGCCCACGAGGACCTGCGAGTGGTCGCCGAGGCCGGCTCGCTCGCCGAGGCCGAGGGGGTGGACCTGGCCAGCGTGGACGTGGCCGTGCTCGACGTGCGCCTGCCCGACGGCAGTGGCGTCGACCTGTGTCGCACCCTGCGTGAGAAGCGCTCCGGGCTGGCCTGCCTGATGCTCACCTCCTTCGCCGACAACGAGGCGCTCAACGCCTCGGTCCTGGCCGGGGCGCGCGGCTACGTCTTGAAGAACGTGCGCGGCGACGACCTCGTCTCGGCGATCCGACGCGTCGCCGACGGCGAGATGCTCCTGACCCCGGGCCAGATCGAGCGCGCCCGCGAGCGCCTGCGCCGCCAGATCACCGAGGACGTGCGCCTCGAGAGCCTCTCGACCCAGGAGCGGCGCATCCTCGAACTGCTCAGCGAAGGCCTCTCGAACCGTGAGATCGCCGCGGTGATGTTCCTCGCCGAGAAGACGGTGAAGAACTACGTGTCGAACCTGCTCGCCAAGCTGGGCTTCCAGCGGCGCACCGAGGCCGCGCTCTTCGCCCAGCGCCAGCAGTCGCGCCACCGCAACTTCGACCTCTAGCGAGACCCTCCTCGACGCAGCAGATCGAACCTAGAGAACCGTGAAGACCTCGGGGCCGTTGTCGGTCACGGCGATCGTGTGCTCGAAGTGCGCCGAGAGCTTTCCGTCGGCGGTCATCACGCCCCAACCGTCGTCGAGCACGTAGGTGTCAAAGGTTCCCACGTTGACCATGGGCTCCACGGCGAAGACCATGCCGGTCTTCAAGGTGGGCCCCGGTGTACCCGGCCAGTAGTTGGGCACCTGGGGGCTCTCGTGCATGGCGGTGCCGATGGCGTGCCCCACGTACTCGCGCACCACCGAGAATCCCGCGGCCTCGGCGACCTTTTGGACCGCGCGGCCCACCTCGTGGAGCCGATTGCCGGCCACCAGCTGATCGATGCCCGCCCACAGGGAACGCTCGGTCACCTCGATGAGCCGGCGCGCGACATCGCTGATCTCGCCCACGCCCACCGTGTAGGCCGCGTCACCGTGATAGCCCTCGACAATCGCCCCGCAGTCCACCGAGATGATGTCGCCCTCTTTGAGGACGTAGTCGCCGGGGATGCCGTGAACGATCATGTCGTTGGGGCTCGTGCAGATCACGGCGGGGAACCCGTGGTAGTTCAAGAAGTTCGAGCGTGCGCCGCGATTGGCCAGCACGTCGGCGGCGACCTCGTTGATCTCGGCGGTCGTCACGCCGGGGCGGATCGCCGCGCGCGTCGCCTCGTGGATCTCGGCGACCACGCGGCCGGCCTTGCGCATCTTGGCGAGCTCGTCGGCGCTGCGCCTCACGACAAGCCCCGCGCGGCGATGACGGCCTCGATGTCGGCCGTGACGACGTCGGCGTCGCGGGCGCCGTCGAGGGTGACCAGCAGGCCCCGCGCGGCGTAGAAGTCGAGCAGGGGCGCGGTGTCGCGCTCGTAGAGCGCCAGGCGCGCGGCGATCGCCTCGGGCGTGTCGTCGCTGCGCTGGATGACGTCGCCGCCGCAGTTCGAGCAGGTCCCCGAGATGGCCTCGGGGTCGGTATCGCGATAGATCGTCTTGCACTCAACGCACACCCGGCGCGAGGACAGACGCGCCACGGCCAGCTCGTTGGGCACGTCGAGGTTGATGCACAGGCTCACGCCGTCCTCGCCGAGCAGCTCGTCGAGGGCCGCGGCCTGGCCGATCGTGCGCGGAAAGCCGTCAAGCAGGGCGCCGCGACGGGCGTCGGGCTCGGTGAAGCGACTGGCGACCAGGCGGTTCACGAGGTCGTCGGAGACCAGGCCGCCCGACTCGAGCACCGAGGCGACCTCGCGGCCCAGGGGGCTGCCGGCCTTCACCGCGGCGCGCAGGATGTCGCCCGTCGAGACGTGGGGGATCTCATAGCGGGCCGACAGGCGGGCGCACTGCGTGCCCTTGCCCGCCCCCTGCTTGCCGAGGATGACCAGGACGAGTCGCGACATAGCTAACGCTTGAGGAAGCCCTCGTAGTTACGCATCATGAGCTGGGAGTCGATCTGGCGCATCGTCTCGAGCGCCACACCCACCGCGATCAGCAGCGTGGTGCCGTAATACGGGAACCTGTTGATGCTCCACAGCGCCATCAGGATGCTCGGCACCACGGCGACCGAGGCGAGGAACGTCGCGCCGACGGTCGTGATGCGACTGAGCATGCGCGCGAAGTACTTCTCGGTCGGCAGCCCCGGGCGGATGCCCGGCACGAAGCCGCCCTGCTGGCGCAGCATCTCGGCCTGCTGGTGCGGCTCGAAGGCGATGTAGACGTAGAAGAACGTGAAGGCCATGATCAGCACGAAGTCAGAGAGGATGTAGGTGAAGTTCGTCGGGTGCAGCGAGGTGTTGACGAAGTTCTGGAATCCCGTCCAGGGCACCACGTTGGAGAGCAGCACCGGGATGTAGAGGACCGACGACGCGAAGATGATCGGGATCACGCCGGACTGGTTGACCTTCAGCGGGATGTAGGTCGAGTTGCCGCCCATCTCCTTTCGCCCGACGACGCGGCGCGCGAAGGTGACCGGGATGCGCCGCTGTCCGTTGTCCATGAAAACGATCAGCACCAGCAGCGCGATGGAGATCACGAGCAGGACGCCGAACTTGAACGCGCCGCCCTCGGCGTAGACCGCGCGCCCGCCCGAGGGCAGGCCGGCGACGACGTTAGCGAAGATGAGAAGTGACATCCCCTGGCCGATGCCGCGCTGGGTGATCAGTTCGGCGAGCCACATCACGAACGCGGTGCCCGCGGTCATGATGGCCACCATGAAGAGTCCCAGCCAGAGCGTGAACTTGGGGATCAGGTCGATGTTGAATCCCAGCAGCGCCTGGTCGTGTCCGTGGAAGGCGTAGATCAGGCCGGTCGACTGCAGCAGCGCCAGGCCGATGGTCAGGTAGCGCGTCGTTTGGGTGATGTGCTTTTGGCCCACCGCGCCCTGGTCGCGCCACTGCTCGAGCTTGGGGATGACCGTCGTGAGCAGCTGGATGACGATCGAGCTCGTGATGTAGGGCATGACGCCCAGGCCGAAAACGGCCAGGCGCGTCAGCGCGCCACCCGAGAACAGGTTCAAGAAGCCCAGGACACCGCTCGCGCCAGCCTTGGACTGGAGCAGCTGGACCTGGGACCAACTCACGCCGGGGATCGGCACGTTGGCGCCCAACTGGTACAGGCCGATGATGGCGATCGTGAACAGGACCTTGTTACGAAGGTCCGGTACCCGGAAGATGTTGCCGAGTCGCTTCAGCACGGGCTTAGCGGTTCTGGTGCTGGTTGCCCGAAGCCGCCGGGCGAACCTTGAAGGGCTTGTCGAGGATCGTCACCGAGCCACCCGCGGCCTCGATGGCCGCGCGCGCCGACGCTGAGACGCCGTGGGCCGAGACGTGCAGGGCGCCCGAGAGCTCCCCGCGGCCGAGGACCTTGACGAGGTCGCCCTTGCGCGCCAGACCGGAGGCGACCATGGTCTCCAGGTCGACCTGGCTCTGGCCGAGGCCGGCCAGCGCGTCGAGGTTCACCGGGGTGTACTCGACGCGGAACGGGTTGGTGAAGCCCTTGAGCTTCGGGATGCGCTGGACGAGGGGCAACTGGCCGCCCTCGAAGCCGGCGGGAATCTGACGGCGCGCCTTCTGGCCCTTGGTGCCACGCCCGGCGGTCTTGCCGCCCTTGCCGCCGATGCCGCGCCCGACGATCTTCTTGCGGTGCGTCGAGCCCTCGGGCGAGTGCAGGTCGTGCAACTTCATGACGAAACCTCTTCTACCTTGATCAGGTGCGGCACCCGGGCGATCATCCCGTGGATCTCGGGACGGTCGGGCAGCACGTTGGACTGGCCGATGCCGCGAAGACCCAGCGCGCGCAGTGTCCCACGGTGCTTGGGCTTGGTGGCGATCGACGAGCGGATCTGGGTGACTTTGAGCTGACCCATCCTTAACCCTCCGTCTTGAACAGGTCGCCCTCACGCTGGCGCTCGCGGTAGGCCCGCAGGGTGCCGGTGGGGATGACGTGGTCGATGGCGTGGTCGCGTGAGGCGGCGATGTCCTCGGGCCGGCGTAGCTGCTTGAGGCCCTCGATCGTCGCGTGCGCCACGTTGATGCCGTTGGACGATCCCAACGACTTGGCGATGATGTCCTTGACGCCGGCCATCTCGAGGATGGCACGCGCGGCGCCGCCGGCGATGACGCCGGTTCCCGGGGCGGCGGGCTTCATCAGCACGCGCCCGGCGCCCGAGGCGCCCAGCACGGGGTAGACGATGGTCGAGCCCGCAAGGGGCACGTCGAAGAGGTTCTTGCGCGCCTCCTCGATGCCCTTTTGCACCGCGAGTCCGGCCTCCTTGGCCTTGCCGTATCCCAGGCCGACCTTGCCCTTGCCGTCGCCGATGACCATCAGGGCGGTGAAGGAGAAGCGACGTCCACCCTTGACAACCTTGGACACGCGGTTCACCTTGATGGTGCGCTCTTCGTACTGCTCGTCAGCCATTAGAACTCCAGTCCGCCGGCGCGCAGGGTCTCCGCAAATGCGGCGATGCGCCCGTGGTAGTCAAATCCGCCGCGGTCGAAGACCACGGTCGTCACTCCGGCCGCCTTGGCGCGCTCGGCGAGCACGGTGGCGACCTTCTTGGCACCTTCGATGTTGCCGCCGGCGCTGCGCAGGGCAGGCTCGACCGACGAGGCCGCGGCCAAGGTGCGCCCCGCCACGTCGTCGATGATCTGGGCGGAGATGTGCTTATGGGAGCGGAACACCGCGACGCGCGGGCGCTCGGGGGTCCCGGACAGGCGCCGGCGCACGCGCGCGTGACGGCGCTGACGCAGCTCGAGTGTGGAACGGGCCATTACTTAGCCGCCTTTCCGGCCTTGCGCAGAACGCGCTCGCCGAGGTAGCGCACGCCCTTGCCCTTGTACGGCTCGGGCTTGCGGAGTTTACGGATGGAGGCGGCGACCTGGCCGACGACCTCCTTGTCGGGACCCTTGACGATCACGCGCGTGGGGGTCGGCACCTCGAAGGTGACGCCGGCCGGCGCGGTGAACTTCACCGGGTGCGAGAAGCCCAGCGCGAGGTCGATCGCGTCGGCGCCGGCGGCGGCCGCGCGATAACCGACGCCAATGATCTCGAGCTCCTTGGTCCAGCCAGTGGTGACGCCGGTGACCATGTTGGCGACCAGCGTGCGGGTCAGGCCGTGCAGGGCCTTCTGGCTGGTCTCTTCGCTGGCGCGATCCACGCTCAAAACCTCGCCCTCCTGGGAGAGCGTGATGCCCTCGGGCAGGATGCGAGTCATGGTGGCGTTGGGGCCGGTGACGGTCACGACGCCGTCGGCCACCGAGACGGTGACGTTGGCGGGCACGGTGATGGGACTGCGACCGATGCGCGACATCAGCGGACCTCCAGGGAAACGGACTTACCACACATAACAAAGCACCTCGCCGCCGAGCTTGGCCCGACGGGCCTCACGGTCGGTCATCAGGCCGTGGCTGGTCGAAACGACCGCCACGCCCACGCCGCCGAGGACCTTGGGCATCTGGTCGGACTTCTTATAGATGCGCAGTCCCGGCGTCGAGACGCGCTTGATGCCGATGATCGTCTTCTTGCGGTCCTCGGAGTACTTGAGGCTGATCTCGAGCGTGGCGCCCGGACGTCCCTCGATCTTCTTCACGGTGTAACCCGCGATGAAGCCCTCCTTGACGAGGACCTTGGCCAGGTTCTCCTTGAGTTTCGAGCTGGGCATCTTCACCGTGTCGAACATGGCCGCGTTGGCGTTGCGAATGCGCGTCAGCATGTCGGCGATGGGGTCAGTCATTGTCATCGCTGTCCTCCTACCAACTCGCCTTGGTCACGCCGGGAACTTCGCCGGCGTGAACCATCGTGCGCAGACAGATCCGGCATAGGCCGAACTTGCGGTACACCGACCGCGGACGCCCGCAGCGCTCACAGCGCGTGTAGGCGCGCGTCGAGAACTTGGGGGTCTTCTGCTGCTTGATTCGAAGAGCTTTCTTCGCCATGACTATCGATTCTCCTGCTTGAAGGGGAAGCCGTAGGCGCGCAAGAACGCGCGACCCTGCTCGTCGTTCGTCGCCGTGGTGACGATGGTGATGTCAAAGCCACGCGGTGCGTCGATCTTGTCGTAGTCGATCTCGGGGAAGATCAACTGGTCGTTGACGCCGAAGGTGTAGTTGCCGTGTCCGTCGAAGGACTTCGGCGACAACCCACGGAAGTCGCGGATGCGCGGGATCGCCAAGCTCAGCAGGCGGTCGAAGAACTCCCAGGCGCGGTCCCCGCGCAGGGTGACCTTGACGCCGATGGGCTGCTCCTCGCGCAGCTTGAAACTCGCGACCGACTTCTTGGCGCGCGTCACGATCGGCTTCTGGCCGGTGATCAGCTCGAGGTCGCGCTGGGCGCCCTCGAGCAGCGACGCCTGCTGGGTCGCGCGGCCCACGCCGGAGTTCAGCACGATCTTCTCCAGGCGCGGCACCTGCATGATGTTGGAAAGTCCGAGCTCGTCCTTGAGAGCGGGCCGGATGGTCTCGTCGTAGCGGACCTTGAGACGCGGCGCGGTCACAATGCCTCCCCGCACTTGCGGCAGACGCGGACCTTGACGCCGTCGGCGTCGCGGTAGCCCACCTTGGCCGGGCCCTTGTGTCCCGCGCACCACAGCGCAACGTTGGATGCGTTCATCGGCAGCATCTTGTCGATGATGCCGGCCTGCATCGTCGCGCCGGTCTGCTTGGTGTGGCGCTTGGCGATATTGAGCCCGTCGAGCACCACGCGGTTGGTCGCGGGCATGGCCGCGTCGACCTTGGCGCGCTCGCCGCGGAACTTGCCCGCGATCACGAGCACGTCGTCACCCTTGCGAATCTTCATTACAACACCTCCGGCGCCAGCGAAATGATGCGCATGAACTTCTTGTCGCGCAGCTCGCGGCCCACGGGGCCGAAGATGCGCGTGCCGCGCGGCTGGAGCTGGTCGTTAATCAGCACGGCGGCGTTCTCGTCGAACTTGATGTAGGAGCCGTCGGGGCGACGCTTCTCCTTGGCCGTGCGCACGACGACGCAGCGCACGACGTCTCCCTTCTTCACGGCGGCGCCGGGAATGGCGTCCTTCACCGTGGCGATGAAGACGTCACCGATCGACGCGTAGCGGCGACGCGAGCCGCCGAGCACGCGAATGCACAGCACCTCCTTCGCGCCGCTGTTGTCGGCGACCTTGAGTCGCGATTCCTGCTGGATCATCGTGCACGCTCCACAATGTCGGTCAGGCGCCAGCGCTTGAGCTTCGAGAGGGGGCGGGTCTCAACCACGCGCACGCGGTCGCCGACCTTGGCCTCGTTCTTCTCGTCGTGGGCGTAGAGCTTCTTGGTGCGCTGAACCGTCTTGCCGTAGCGGGGGTGGCTCACGCGCTCGTTGACCGCCACCACGACGGTGGACGCCATCTTGTCGGAGATCACGATGCCCTCGCGAACCTTGCGGGGATTCTCACGCACGGTCTCAACCGTCTCGTCAGTCATCACTCACTCTCTTCCGCGGCCTCGGCGGCCGCAATCTCACGTTCGCGCACGAAGGTCGACAGGCGCGCGATGTCGCGGCGCGCCGACGCCAAGCGTGCGGAGTTGTCGAGCTGACCGGTGGCCAGCTGGAAACGAAGGTTGAACAGCTCGCGGCGAGCCTCGCTCAGGCGCTCGACCAGCTCCTGGTCGCCGAGCAGGCGCATCTCCGCCACGCGCTCTCTGGTCTTGGCCATTAGATCGTCACCTCCGGGGTGCCGTGGGTCCCGGGACGCACGACGAACTTCGCCTTGATGGGCAGCTTCTGGATGGCGCGCTCCATGGCGGCGCGCGCCAGGGACTCGTCCACACCGCCGAGCTCGAAGAGCACGCGGCCGGGCTTGACCACGGCGACCCAGAACTCGGGGTTGCCCTTGCCCGAACCCATGCGGGTCTCGGCGGGCTTCTGGGTCACGGGCTTGTCCGGGAAGACGCGGATCCACACCTTGCCGCCGCGCTTGACGTGGCGGGTCATGGCGATACGGGCCGCCTCGATCTGGCGAGCGGTGATCCAGCCGGCCTCGAGGGCCTGGATGCCGAAGTCACCGAAGGACAGCTCGGTGCCGCCCTTGGCCATCCCGGCCATCCGTCCGCGCTGCTGCTTGCGGTGCTTTACCTTGCGGGGCATCAACATGACTACTCAACGTCCTTTCGGAAGTGGGGCGTGTCGGTGTGATCTTGCGTCGTGCGACGCTCGATCTCCTCTTCGACACTGAGGCGCTTCTCGACGTCCTCGGTCGCGGCGAGCAGGTCGGCCGGAGCCACGCCCGCAACTTCGACGTCCTCGGCGCTGGCCTCGACGCGGCGACGGCCACCGCCGGCACGCACGACGCCCTTGGGGGCCGCTCCCGCGGCGGGGACCGCGTCGCCGGCCGCCATGGCGGCCTCGCGCACGATCTTCTCGTCGTTGGTGAGCTGGTAGGGCAGAATGTCGCCCTTGTAGATCCAGACCTTCACGCCAATGCGCCCGGTGTTGGTGCGCGCCTCGCGGAATCCGTAGTCGATGTCGGCGCGCAGGGTGTGCAACGGCACACGACCCTCGTGGTACGACTCGCGACGCGACATCTCCGCGCCGCCGAGACGGCCGGACGCCTGGATGCGCACACCCAGGGCCCCGGCCTTTTGGACGGTCTGGATTCCGCGCTTCATCGCGCGGCGAAACGCCACGCGACGCAGCAGCTGATCGCAGATCCCCTGGGCGATCAACGCGGCGTCGAGCTCGGGCTGCTTGATCTCCTGGATGTTGAGGGAGATCTTGTTCTTCTGACCGGTGATGCGCTCGAGCTCCTTCTTCAGGCGCTCGGCCTCGCCGCCGCGGCGTCCGATGACGATCCCGGGACGCGCCGTGTGGATGTCCACGCGGATGCGGTCCGAGTTGCGCTCGATCTCGATGCGGCTCACGGCCGCGCTCTCGAGCTGACGCGTCAGGTAGTCGCGAATCTTCCAGTCCTCGATGACGAGGTCCTTGTAGCCGCGCTCCTTGAACCAGCGCGACTTCCAGTCCGTCGTGATGCCGAGTCGGAACCCGTAGGGATTTACCTTCTGGCCCATTACTTGTCCGTCTCCTCAGTGGCGTCGTCGGACACCGTCTCGTCAGTCGCGACCGACTCGGCCACGTCCGTCTCTTGCGCGCTGACCGTCTCGTCGGTCACGACCTGATCCGCCTCGAGCTCGACCTCGGGGGCGATCTCGGTGTTCTCGGCCTCGAGGGCCAGTGCCTCGGCGGCCTCGGCCTCGGCCTGGGCCGCGCGGGTCTCGCGCGAGTTCAGGCTCGCGGTCTGGTCGGCGCGGCGGCGCGAGGAGGCCACGCGGCGCGTGCGCGACGCGGCGGCCTGCGCGCTGCGGGCGGCCCGAAGGACTCCCAGGCGCTCGTCGTCAAGTCGCGAGACGATCACAGTGATGTGGCACGAACGCTTGCGGATCTTGCCGGCGCGGCCTCGCGCGCGCGGCGTGAAGCGCTTCATGGTGACGCCCTCGTCGGCGTAGCAGGCCGAGACGTAGAGCTCGTCGGCGGACATCTCGTCGTTGCTGACGGCGTTGGCGATCGCCGAGGCCAGCACCTTGCCGATGACGTCGGCGGCCTCGCGGGTCGTGCCCGCGAGGATCTCGCGGGCCGTCGTCACGTCCTCGCCGCGAATGAGGTTGAGCACGACGCGGGCCTTGCTCGCGGACATGTGATAGCCGCGCAGTGTGGCGCGTGTGCCCGGGCGCTCGTTGGTCTTGGGACCGGTCATTAGCGCCTCCCCGTCTTTTCCTGGCCGGCGTGGAACTTGAAGGTGCGCGTGGGCGCGAACTCGCCCAGCTTGTGGCCGACCATGGACTCGTTGACGAAGACCGGAACGTGCCGGCGCCCGTCGTGCACGGCGAAGGTGTGGCCCACCATGTCCGGGATCACCGTCGAGCGACGGCTCCAGGTCTTGATGACCTTCTTCTCGTTGGCCGCGTTCATCGCGTCCACCTTCTTGAGAAGGTGGCTGTCGATGAAGGGGCCCTTCTTCAGGCTGCGTGACATGGTCTACCTACCTCCGCGAGCCGCGTCCGCGGCGACGACGAATAATGAGTGCGTCCGACGCCTTGGGCAGGCGCGTACGGCCCTCGGGCTGTCCCCAGGGCGAGACCGGGTGGCGGCCACCGGAGGTCTTGCCCTCACCGCCACCCAGGGGGTGGTCGACGGGGTTCATGGCCACGCCGCGCGTCTGGGGGCGAACGCCCTTCCAGCGGTTGCGGCCGGCCTTTCCGATCTTGATGAGCTCGTGCTCGGAGTTGCCCACCGTGCCCAGCGTCGCGCGGCAGTCGATCGGCACGCGGCGCATCTCGGTCGAGGGCAGTCGCAGGGTGGCGAATCCGCCGTCCTTGGCCACGAGCTGGACACTCATGCCGGCGCTACGGGCCATCTTGGCGCCGCCGCCGGGGCGCAGCTCGACGTTGTGCACGGTCGAACCGGTGGGGATGAAGCGCATCGGCAGGGCGTTGCCCGTGCGGATGTCGGCCTTGGGGCCCGACTCGACGACGTCGCCGACCTTCAGGCCGGCCGGGGCGATGATGTAGCGCTTCTCACCGTCGGCGTAGTGCAAGAGGGCGATGCGGCACGTCCGGTTGGGGTCGTACTCGATGGCCGCGACCTTGGCCGGCACGGCGTCCTTGTTGCGCTTGAAGTCGATGATGCGGTACTGCTGCTTGTGGCCGCCGCCGCGGTGGCGCGACGTCTTGCGACCGTAGGCGTTGCGACCGCCGGTCTTGGGCTTGGGCGCGAGCAGCGACTTCTCGGGGCGGTCCTTGGTGATCTCGGCGAAGTCCGAGACGCTCTGAAACCGGCGACCGGGGCTCGTGGGTTTGCGATTGCGCAGGGCCATGGCAGTCCTTAGTTCTCGAAGAGGTTGATCGTGTCGCCCGCGCGCAGCGTGACGAAGGCACGCTTGGAGCCGGGGCGACGTCCGACGACGCCGGTGCGCGCGTTGCGCGTCGACTTGCCCTGACGGTTCAGGGTGTTCACGTTGACGACCTTGACGTTGAAGGCCTGCTCGACGGCGTTGCGCACGTCGACCTTGGTGGCCCGCGGGTCGATCTCGAAGACGTAGGTGCCCCGCTCCATCAGGTCGTAGGTCTTCTCCGAGACGACCGGTCGGATGAGGATGCTCATCGCGTCACGCATCAGTTGCTCTCCTTGGCGACCGGCAGGGTCTCGTCGGTGAAGAGGACCCAGTCGGACTCGAGGACGTCGTAGGCGTTGAGCTCGCCGGCGTCAATCGTCTTTACGTTGTCCAGGTTGTTGAACGAGAAGTAGGCGACCGCGTCGTCGCGCGAGAGCACCACGAGGACCTTGCCCTCGAGGCCCAGGGCGGCGAGGGCGGCCAGGGCGTTCTTGGTGCGCGGCTCGCTCCATGTGCTAAATCCGTCGATGAGGGCCACGCGCGACTCGCTGGCGCGGTCCGACAGCGCCGAGTAGAGCGCCAGGCGGATCATCTTCTTGGGCGTCTTCTGGTCGTACTTGCGCGGCTTGGGCCCGAGCGCGATGCCACCGCCCGGGTAGTGCGGCGCGCGGATGGTGCCCTGACGGGCGCCGCCGGTGCCCTTCTGGTTGAAGGGCTTCTTGCCGCCACCGCTGACTTCCTTGCGGGTCTTGGTCGACTGGGTGCCGGCGCGACGCGCGGCCAGCTGGGCCTTGACGACCTGGTGCAGCACGGCCATGTGCGGCTCGATGCCGAAGTAGGCGGGCTCAAGAGCCACGGTGGAGAGCACGGTGCCGTCGAGGCTCTTGCGCTCGACGGAGCGCTGCTGCGGGGCCGGACGGTCCTTCTTCACCGGACCACGAAGGGTTGCGACCTCGCTCATCGGCTACCTCCTGCCTTCATCGGGTTCTTGACCGACGTGCGCAGGACGACGACGCCGCCACGCGGGCCGGGGACGGCGCCCTTGACGAGCACGAGGTTGCGCTCGGCGTCGACGCCGATGACTTCGAGGTTGGTCGTGGTGACCTGGCCGCCACCCATGCGACCGGCCATGCGCGTGCCCTTGAACACGCGACCCGGCGTGGAGCAGGCCCCCACCGAGCCCGGAGCGCGGTGGTGCTTGTGGTTACCGTGGGCCGCGCCCTGACCGGAGAAGTTGTGGCGCTTCATGCCACCGGCGAAGCCCTTGCCCTTGGACAGGGCCGTGGCGTCGATCATCTCGCCCTTGACCAGGGTGTCGACGGCGATCTCCTGGCCGACGGAGTATCCCGAGACGTCGTCGATGCGCAGCTCGACGAGCTTGGTGCCCGGCGCGACGCCGGCCTTCTCGAAGTGCCCTAGCTCGGGCTTGGTCAGGGTCGAGGTCCGACGGGTCCCCCAGGTCACCTGGAGGGCCGAGTAGCCCTCCTTCTCCGGGGTCTTCACCTGGACGACGCGCGCGGGGCTGACGCGTACCACCGTCACCGGTATGGCCCGTTGCTGGTCGTCCCAGACCTGGGTCATGCCCACCTTCTCGCCGACGATCGCTTTGGTCGCCACGTTTGCCTCTCTCTGTACTGTCCGTGCGTCGAGTGCCGACACACGGACGCTCCGCCGGGCCAGTGACCCGAACGGAGCGCTCGACTGGTTCGGTTCAGCGTTCCCGTAGGCAACTGAACACATCATTTGTTCTTGCGGTTACCCGCACCCCACAACCGGCGGGCTATCAACCCTACACCACGGCCCCCGGGCGACGCAAAGTCACCCGGGGGCCGAAGTGGGGCTAGTTCTGGCGGATCTTGATCTCGATGTCCACGCCGGCGGGCAGGTCCAGGCGCTGGAGCGAGTCCACCGTCTTGGCCGAGTGGTCCACGATGTCCAAGAGGCGCTTGTGCACGCGCATCTCGAAGTGCTCGCGCGAGTCCTTGTGCTTGTGCGGGCCGCGAACCACCGTGTAGCGGTGCTTCTCGGTCGGCAGCGGCACGGGGCCCTGCACGCGCGCGTTCGTGCGCTCGACGGTCTGGACGATCTTGGCGGTGGACTGGTCCAGGACGCCGTGGTCGAAGGCCTTCAGCCGGATGCGGATCATTTGACGGTTGTCGGCCATCGCGAACTACTTCAGGATCTTCGTGACGCGGCCCGAACCCACGGTGCGGCCACCTTCGCGGATGGAGAAGGTCAGGCCCTCTTCCATGGCGATCGGCTTGCCCAAGGTCACGGTCATCTCGGTGTTGTCACCGGGCATGACCATCTCGGTGCCGGCCGGCAGCTCGATGGTGCCGGTGACGTCCGTGGTGCGGAAGTAGAACTGCGGACGGTAGTTGGCGAAGAACGGCTTGTGGCGGCCGCCCTCCTCCTTGGTCAGCACGTACACCGAGGCCTCGAAGTTGGTGTGGGGAGTGATCGAGCCGGGCTTGCACAGCACCTGGCCGCGCTCGACGTCCTCCTTCTTCGTGCCACGCAGCAGTGCGCCGAGGTTGTCACCCGCGCGACCCTCGTCGAGGAGCTTGCGGAACATCTCGATACCGGTCACGACGGTCTTGGACGTGTCACGCAGGCCGACGATCTCGACCTCGTCACCGACCTTGATGACGCCCTGCTCGACCTTGCCGGTCACGACGGTGCCGCGGCCGGTGATGGACATGACGTCCTCGATCGACATCAGGAACGGCTTCTCGGTCGAGCGCACGGGCTCGGGGATGTAGGAGTCCACCGCGTCCATCAGCTCCATGATCTTGTCACCCCAGGCGGCGTCGCCCTCGAGGGCCTTCAGGGCCGAGACGCGCACGACCGGCGTGTCGTCGCCCGGGAAGTCGTAGCTGTTGAGCAGTTCGCGCACTTCCATCTCGACGAGCTCGAGGAGCTCCTCGTCCTCGACCATGTCGGCCTTGTTGAGGGCCACCACGATGTAGGGCACGCCGACCTGGCGAGCGAGCAGCACGTGCTCGCGCGTCTGGGGCATGGGGCCGTCGGTCGCCGAGACCACGAGGATCGCGCCGTCGACCTGGGCCGCGCCGGTGATCATGTTCTTGACGTAGTCGGCGTGACCCGGCATGTCGACGTGGGCGTAGTGGCGGTTCGCCGTCTCGTACTCCACGTGGGCGATCGAGATGGTGATGCCGCGCTGACGCTCTTCGGGGGCCTTGTCGATCTGGTCGAAGGGCGTGAAGGCGCTACCGGGGATGCGCTCGGACAGGACCTTGGTGATCGCCGCGGTCAGGGTCGTCTTGCCGTGGTCGATGTGGCCCATGGTGCCAATGTTGACGTGCGGCTTGGTGCGCTCGAACTTCTGCTTTGCCATTGTCGGGGACTTACTTTCTCTTTCGTGGCGGCCCCTCTGCGGGTCCGCCGTGCTGTTTTCGGCCCTCCCCGACGACGGTTTGGACCTTGGTTGTGCCGGTTGCCCGACTTCCTACGCGCCGGTGGCCTTGGCGACAATCTCCTTAGCGATTGCGTCAGGTACCTCTGCGTACGAATGGAACTGCATGGTGTAGGTCGCGCGCCCTTGGGTGCGAGACCGCAGGTCAGTAGCGTAGCCGAACATGTCGGCCAGGGGCACCTGAGCCCGTATTGCCTGGCTGTTGCCCTTTTGCTCCATGCCCTCGACGCGCCCGCGTCGGCTGGAGAGGTCGCCGATCACGTCACCCATGTAGTCCTCGGGGGTGACGACCTCGACGGCCATGATGGGCTCGAGCAGCACGGGATTGGCCAGGCGGGCGGCCTTCTTTACCGCGATGGAGCCGGCGATCTTGAAGGCCATCTCCGAGGAGTCCACGTCGTGGTAGCTGCCGAAGGTTAGGCGAACGCGCACGTCCACGACCGGGTATCCCGCGAGCACGCCCGAGGTGAGGGCCTCGGTGATGCCCTGGTTGACCGGCTGGATGTACTCCTTGGGGATCACACCACCGGTGATCTCGTCGACGAACTCGTAGCCGCCGCCGGGACCCGTGGGCTCCAGGGTGATCACGACGTGGCCGTACTGACCTTTACCACCGGTCTGGCGCACGTACTTCTCTTCGACCTTCTCAACCTTCTTGCGCACGGTCTCGCGATAGGCCACCTGGGGCTTGCCCACGTTGGCGTCGACCGAGAACTCGCGCAGCATGCGGTCCACCAGCACCTCGAGGTGCAGCTCGCCCATGCCCGAGATGACCGTCTGGCCGGTCTCTTCGTCGGTGCGCACGCGAAAGGTCGGGTCCTCCTCGGAGAGCGCGTAGAGGGCCTTGCCCAGCTTCTCCTGGTCGGCCTTGGTCTTGGGCTCGACGGCCACGTGGATGACCGGCTCGGGGAAGGTCAGGGTCTCGAGCTGGATCGGGTGGTCGGGGTCGGACAGGGTGTCACCAGTCGTGACCTGCTTGAGGCCCACCGCGGCGACGATGTCGCCGGTGCGAATCGTGTCGAGGTCCTCGCGGTTGTTGGCGTGCATCAGCAGGAGCCGTCCCAGACGCTCCTTCTTCATGCCCTTGGTCGTGTTGATGACGGTGTCGCCCTTTTCCAGGGTGCCCGAGTACACGCGCAGGTAGGTCAACTTGCCGACGTAGGGGTCGGTCATGATCTTGAAGGCCAGCGCCGCGAAGGGTGCGTCGTCGGCGGGCTTGCGCTCGAGGACCTCGTCCTTGCCCGGCTTGGTGCCCGGGGTCGGCGGCAGGTCCACCGGCGAGGGCAGAAAGTCCACGACCGCGTCGAGCATGGGCTGCACACCCTTGTTCTTGAACGCCGAGCCGTTGAGGATCGGCACGCAGTGCCCCTCGAGGGTGCCCACGCGCAGGGCGCGTCGAATGTCGGCCGGGGTGACGGTCTCCTCGCCCAGGACCTTCTCCATCAACGAGTCGTCGAAGGTGGTCAGCACGTCGAGCAGCGCGGAGTGGTACTCCTCAGCCTGCTCCTGGTACTCGGCCGGGATCGCGATGACCTCGAGCTGCTCGCCCTTGTCGTCGTGGTAGATCGTGGCCGACATCGTGGTCAGGTCGATGATGCCCTGGTAGTTGGACTCGGCACCGATGGGCAGTTGCAGCACGGCCGGCACGCAGTCCAGACGGTCGCGGATCATGTCCACGCAGCGAAAGAAGTCCGCGCCGATGCGGTCCATCTTGTTCACGAAGCAGATGCGCGGCACGTTGTACTTGTTGGCCTGGCGCCAGACCGTCTCGGTCTGGGGCTCCACGCCGGCCACGGCGTCAAAGACCGCAACGGCGCCGTCGAGCACGCGAAGTGACCGCTCCACCTCGACGGTGAAGTCAACGTGGCCGGGAGTGTCGATGATATTGATGCGGTGCCCGTTCCAGTGACAGGTCGTCGCGGCCGAGGTGATGGTGATGCCGCGCTCTTGTTCCTGGACCATCCAGTCCATGGTGGCGGCGCCCTCGTGGACCTCGCCGATCTTGTAGTTCTTGCCCGTGTAGTAGAGAATGCGCTCGGTGGTCGTGGTCTTGCCCGCGTCGATGTGGGCCATGATGCCGATGTTGCGGACCTTCTCGAGGGGGAATTCGCGTGCGGTCATAACGATTGTGTGTGCTTTCTTCTA
>JAJXTB010000023.1 GCA_021784205.1 Actinomycetes bacterium | reverse complement strand
CTGCCGGGGGCACCACGCGACGAGAACCCGCATCGGGTCCGCGCACGTGCGCGGTGCAACGTCGCGGTTCTTGAACGCTGCGCCCGTGATCGGGTTCACACGAGTCCTGCGTCGCGAGCACACCCCATGACAGCACCCATCTTGCGTGTCAGTTCATGTTGACAGTCATGGACCTCGAGGAACTCAGCGCCCATCTCTCGTCGGAGGATCCCGCCCTCGGGCGACGCGCCTCGCAGGAGTTCCCGCGACGGAAACCCGAGCCACTCACGCCGGCCGGTCCTCTCAGCGCCCCTCGTTCACGGGTCAGGAGGTCACCGATGAATCGATGCCGTCAGTGGACGGATGACGCCCTCGAGCGGCCGTCGCCATGGCGATGACGTCGGCGACACCCGCCACCAGCGGTGTGGGCAGCGCGTCGGGAGCGAACCACCCGAGCTCGCAGATCTCGCCGCTCGCCACGAGGGCGGGGGCGGTGTCGTCAGTGAGTGCGACGAAGCACACGTCAAGGTGCGCCGTGGGCGCGTCCGCCCTGCGACACGAATAGGTCGACAGATTGACCTCGACGGGACGTGATACGAAACGCGCCGCGAGCGACGTCTCCTCGAACAACTCTCGTGCGGCGGCCTCGAGCAGGCTGGCGTCCACGGCGTCGACGTGCCCGCCGAGCGGGCCCCACTGCTCGTAGCGGCGATGGCGCGCGAGCAACACCATCCCCGACGCGTCGACGACGAGGACACTGGCCACGAGGTGAGCGTCGTGGCGGCCGTCTGATTCGAGGAACCCTCGGGCGGACCCCCACGTCGACTCGCGGCCCTCGGGCGCGGGCGTGGAGTCGAGAAGGGCCACCGCGAACTCCCACTGGTCAGCCTGGCGCACGTCCTGATGGTACGCAGTGTCACTGCTGCACGCGTCGCACCGGCCCGAGGCCGGAGAAGGTTCCTCCCTCGAGGAAGAAGACGGGGGCCAGTCGGCCGTATTGATCGAGTGGCGTTCCCTCCGTGCAGCGCGGGTCAATCAACGCCGCCACAACGCGGCCGAAGATGAACACCTCGTCGCCGTAGACCTTCACGTCATCGAGCGTGCATTCGAGATGCGCCGGGCACTCCTCGATCAGCGGCGCGGCCACGTTGCTCGCGGCAACCACCGTGAGGCCGCTCTCGCGAAGGCGCTGGTCACCGTGCAGGTCTGACAATGCCCAGGCCCGCGCCGCGAGAGACTCGGAGAGCACGTTGATCACGAACTCCCCGGTCTCTCGCACGTTGGCGTACGTCACGTGAGTGACGTTGCAGCCAAAGGCGACGATGGGTCCGGTGAAAGCGACCATCGTCACCCAGCTCTTGGGAGCCACGTTGGGGTGCCCCTGCGCGTCGTGGGTGGAGACAAGGACGATTTGACCGGCCAGCATCGAGGGATGCCACTCGTGCTTGTCGAGGGGCAGCGCTACCTTCACCATGCGTAGTCAAGCACCGAAACGCAGCCCCAGTCGGGTCCAACGTCACTGGGCGCCGGGGGCTCGCGCGGGGGTACGGTGAGGGCAACTTGCTACATGAATCGAGGTGTCCATGAACTCGATACTCCGCCACCCCAAGGCGCGTACCGTCGCAATCGTCGGCCGAGGAGGAGTGGGCAAGACCTCACTGCTCGACGCCCTCGTCGTGGCGACCGGAGGACTCAACAAGGCCGGCAGAGTCGAGGATGGCTCGACCATCGCTGGCAATGATCCGGAAGAGCGACGCCACCACACGTCGCTCGGCATCGCGATGGCCCCGGTGTGGGTAGGCGAGGACAAGCTCACTTTCCTCGACACACCCGGCTTCATCGACTTCTACGCCGAAGTCGAACGCGCGCTCGACGTCGCCGACGTGGCGCTGCTCGTAGTGGGCGCGGTGAACGGCGTGACGAATGACACCGCGGTCCTCTGGGACCTGTGCCGTGACGCTGGCGTGCCGGTCGTCGTGTTCATCAACATGCTCGACGCCGAGCGCGCCGACTTCGAGTCCACCCTCTCAGCGCTCGAACGACTGATCGGCCCGACCCTCGCACCCCTCGAGCTGCCTATCGGCCTCGGGACCACGTTCACCGGCGTGGTCGACCTGCTCGCCGATGAGGCCATCACCTACTCCTCCTCGGGCACCAGCCACGGACCCGTGCCCGTCGAGCTCGCCGAGCTCGAGTCACGCGTGCGCGCGAGCCTGCTCGAGGCCATCGTCGTGGGCGACGACTCGCTCACCGAGCGCTACCTCGAGGGCGAAACGCCCGAGATGGGCGAGCTCGAATCGGTCCTCGGACACCTCATGGTCGAGGGCCGCATCGTGCCGGTCGCCTGCGGGTCGGTCACGGCCTCGATCGGCGTCGACCGCCTGATCACCCTGCTCGACGAGATCGCGGAGAGCCGGCCGATCCCCATGCTCGAGCACGGCGAACTCGTCCACCTCGACCGCTCCCCCGACGCCGACCTGGTGCTGCGCGCCTTCAAGGTCATCGTCGACCCCTACGTCGGGCGCATCGTCGTCTGCGAGGTCGTCACGGGCACCATCACCGGCGACGTCACCGTCACGAACGCGCGCACGCGCGGCGAAGAGAGGCTGCACTCACTTAGCTACCTCGTCGGCTCGAAGCTCCAGCCGACCGAACGCGCCGTGGCCGGCGACGTGGTGGCCTTCGCCAAGTTGAACAACGTGCGTGTCGGCGACATCCTGGCCCGCCCGGCGCGCGACCTGGTGGCCGTGACGGGTGCGCGCCGCGCCCACGCGCTCTCGGCCGCCGTAGTCGCGGCCTCGAGTGACGACGAGAAGGTCTCCACCGCCCTGCACCGCCTGGTCGAAGAGGACCCCTCCCTGGAAGTGCGCCACGATCCCGTATCGCGCTCGCTCGTCGTCGACGCGATGGGCGAGATGCACCTCCAGGTCATCCAAGAGAGGCTCAAGCGCCGCTACGGCGTCGACGTCGCCTGGGCGCCACCACCCGTGGCCTACTTCGAGACCATCAAGGCAACGGCCGACGTCGAGGGACGACTCAAGAAGCAGACCGGGGGCCACGGTCAGTTCGCGGTCGTGAACGTCAAGATCGAGCCGCTCGCACCCACCGAGCCCTTCGAGTTCGTCGACGCCATCGTTGGCGGCGCGGTGCCGCGCCAGTACATCGGCGCGGTGAAGAACGGGATCGAGAAGGCGATGTCCCACGGCGGGCCGGCGGGCCAGCCAGTGATCGGCGTGCGCGCGACCCTCTACGACGGCAAGGCCCACAGCGTGGACTCCTCTGAGGCGGCCTTCGAGACGGCGGGTTCGATGGCCCTGCGCGCGGCGCTTGAGAAGTCGGGCACAGCGCTGCTCGAGCGCATCATGGCCGTCGACGTGACGGTGCCCAGCGAGTACCTCGGCGACGTGTTGACCGACCTCTCGGGACGGCGCGGGCGCGTGATCGGTACCGACCAGGACGAGCGCGGCGACACGGTGATCTCCGCCCACGTCCCCGAGGGCGAGTTGACGCGCTACGGCCTCGAGTTGCGCGCACTCACGGGCGGGCGCGGGCGCTTCAGCGCCAGCCACCACCACTTCGCCGAGGCCCCGAAAGTGGCGTCGAAGTAACTAGGTGACGATGACTAGTCGCACCGTGTCGGTGATCTGGGCGCCACCCGAGGTGGAGCCCGCCATCACGATCACGGTGTCGCCGACCTTGGCCGTACCCGAGACCTTGAGCTGGCTGACCGCGAAATCGCAGAGCTCGTCGATGTCGGTGTAGGGCGACAGGTAGGTCTCCTGGACGCCCCAGGAACTGCGCAGCTGGCGCGCGGTGCCCTCGCTCGGCGTGATCGCAATGATGGGCATCGGCGGGCGAAAGCGCGAGATGGCCCTCGCGGTCATGCCCGAACGGGTGCAGGCCACAATGGCGACGGCCTTCTCCTCCATCGCCGCGCGCCAGGCCGCGCCGGTGATCGCCGCGGTGATGCGCAGCGACTGCGTGCCGGTGCCAACAGTCTCTTGGACGCCGAGTCCCGCGCCCCATTGCTCATAGGGAAAATAGGCTTCGGCGCGGCGCACGATGCGGTCCATCGTCACCACCGTGGCGACGGGGTCGTCGCCAATCGCCGTCTCGCCTGAGAGCATCACCGCGCTCGCCCCGTCCAAGACAGCGTTGGCGACGTCGGTCACCTCGGCGCGCGTGGGCACCTGCGCGTGGGTCATGGACTCGAGCATCTGGGTCGCCACGACGACGGGACGCGCGTAGCGGATCCCGTGGCGCACGATGTTCTTCTGGAGGTGGGGCACTTCCTCGATCGGCATGCGCACGCCCAGGTCACCGCGGGCGACCATGATCGCGTCGGAGACGGCGATGATCTCGTCAAGGTTCGTCACGCCCTCACTGGTCTCGATCTTGGCCATGATCAAGATGTCGTCGCGCGACAGCACGCTGCGCGTGGAGACGATGTCAAAGGCCGAACGCACGAAGGAGACGGCGAGGATCTCAAACTCCTCCTCGCGTAGCGCCTCGAGGCGGGCGCGATCGTCGGCCGTCGGCAGGCGGTCGTTGAGCAGAGACGACGGCAGGGAGAGTCCCGGCTTTCCGGTGACCATGCCACCCGCGGCGACCAGCGCGCGCACGCTGTCACCAGTAGAGACGATCTCGAGCGAGACGCCGCCGTCGCCGATGTGGACCTTGTCGCCGATTCGCAGAAGCGACAAGACGTCCTCGCGCTCGACCACGATGCGCTCGGCCGTGGAGGTCTCGCCGAACCCCTCGGCCAGCTCGACGCGGCTGGCGCTGACGAGCTCGACGGCCTGGGCGCCGAAGGAGCCCGCGCGGATCTTGGGGCCGGGGATGTCGACCATGATCGCCACGTCGGGGGCCAGCGCGCGCACGCGGCGCAGACGTTCGACGCCCGAGGGGATGTCGCCGTGGGCGAAGGAGAGACGAAATACATCGACGCCGGCCTCGATCAGATCCTTGATGACCTCGTCGCTCTCGGAGGCCGGACCGATGGTGGCCACGATTCGCGTGCGTCGCACCGTTATCCCTTCGTCGCTTTTTCCAAGTCTACGAGAACCGTTCGCGGTGCTTCGAACGAGCCCGCGCGTGACCAATGGCCCCGTTCATGGGCATTTGGACCTCGAAGGCCAGGAGTACAGTACGACTAGTTCGTAAGCGCGACGTCGCGACGCCGCTCTCGTGTGCTCTCAAGGAGGATGCAGCGTGGAACCGACCAACACGGGCGAGCCCGAGTACTACCACCGTGTGGTCGATTGCCAGTGGGCCTGTCCGGCGCACACCGACGTTCCCGGCTACATCCGCCTCATCGCCCAGGGACGCTTCGACGACGCCTACCTGCTCAATCGACAATCCAACGTCTTTCCCGGCGTGCTCGGGCGCACGTGCGACCGGCCTTGTGAACCGGCGTGCCGTCGCGGGCGGGTCGACGGCAGTCCCGTGGCAATCTGTCGTTTGAAGCGCGTCACCTCGGATTTGAAGGGAGACCTCGCCGGTCGTCTGCCGGTGGCACCAAGTGAGAAGAACGGCAAGCGCGTGGCCTGCGTCGGCGCCGGGCCCTCCTCGCTCACCGTCGCCAACGACCTGATGCCCCTGGGATATGACGTCGTGATGTTCGAGAAGTTCGACCGCCCAGGCGGCCTGATGCGCACGAACATTCCCGAGTTCCGACTTCCCGACCGCGTTCTGGACGAGGAGACCGGCGTCATCTTGGACATGGGCGTCGATATTCGCTACAACTCGCCGGTCACCTCGATGAAGACCCTCCTCGACGAGGGATTCGATGCCGTGTTCGTCGGCGTCGGCGCTCCGCGCGGCAAGGAGCTCGATCTGCCGGGGCGCTACGACGACCCCGAGCACGTGCACATCGGCATCGACTGGCTCGAGTCGGTCAGCTTCGGCCACGTTGAGAAGATCGGACAGCGAGTGCTGATCATCGGTGTGGGCAACACCGCGATGGACTGCTGTCGCACCTCGCGCCGCGTGGGCGCACACGACATCAAGGTCATGGCGCGCCGCCCCCGCGAGTACTTCAAGGCCTCGCCCTGGGAGCTCGAAGACGCCGAGGAAGAGGGCGTTGAGATCGTCGTCAACCACGCCCCCAAGCGCTTCGTGATCGAGAATGGTCACCTGGTGGGCATGGAGTTCGACGTGGTCGAGTGGGACGACGGTGCGCGCCACTCGACGGTCACCGACACCGTCGTCATCCCCTGTGATGACGTGATCCTCGCCATCGGCCAGGAGAACGCCTTCCCCTGGATCGAGCGCGACCTCGGCCTCGAGTTCGGCGAGTGGGACATGCCCATCGTCGACACCACGACGTTCCAGTCGACGCGACCGGGCGTCTTCTTCGGCGGCGACGCCGCCTGGGGACCCAAGAACATCATCTGGGCGGTGGCCCACGGGCACCAGGCCGCGATCTCGATCGATCGGCACTGCCGCGGCGAGGACGTCGCCGAGCGCCCGCGCGACACGATGGGCCTCGTCAGCACGAAGATGGGCATGAACGAGTGGAGCTATCACAACGACTACAACCCCTCGCCGCGCCAGCAGATGAGCCACGTCGAACTGACCCGTCGCTTTGAGGCGTTGAACCTCGAAGTGGAGTTGGGCTTCACCGCCGAGCAGACCGCGCGCGAGGCTCAGCGCTGCCTCAACTGCGACGTGCAGACCGCATTCCAGGAGAAGCTCTGCATCGAGTGCGACGCGTGCATCGACATCTGCCCGGTGCAGTGTCTGACGATCACCCACAACGGTGAGGAGAACGACCTGCGCGGTCGTCTCTCGGCGCCCTCACCCAACCGCGACCAGCCGCTCTTCGTCTCCGGGGCGCTGCCCCAGACTGGGCGCGTCATGGTCAAGGACGAGAACGTCTGCGTGCACTGCGGTCTGTGCGCGGAGCGCTGTCCCACCTCGGCGTGGGACATGGAGGAGTTCACCCTCGAGATCCCCTACGCCGCGAGCGTGCACCGCATCCCAGTGCGCGCGTCCGGCACCGTCAGGAGTTAGTCATGTCCCTCGACGTCCTCACCCACGCGCCCGCCGTGAACGACTTCTCGGTGAAGTTGGCCAACGTGAACGGCACCGGGTCGGCCAGCGCCAACAGCCTGCTGATGCAGGCGATCTTCCGCATGGGCGTACCGGTGTCGGGCAAGAACCTCTTCCCCTCCAACATCCAGGGACTACCCACCTGGTACGAGATCCGTGTGAACGCGCAGGGCCACACCGCGCGCTCGCTCGACTACGACCTCATGGTAGCGATGAACTCGGCGACGTATCGCGAGGACATCGCCGACGTGGTCCACGGCGGCTACGTGCTCTACGACTCGTCCTGGCCGCTGGATCCGGACCTCGCACGCGAGGACGTGACCTTCCTTGGTGTGCCGCTCGCCACGATGTGCATCGAGAACTTCGTCGCCCCGCGCGAGCGGATCCTGATGAAGAACATCGCTTACGCCGGCAGCCTGGTCGCCCTGCTGGGCATCGACGTCGACATCGTCGCCCAGCTGCTCGCCGAGACCTTCGCGCGCAACGAGCACCTGCGCGAGTCGAACCAGAAGGCCCTGCAGCTGGGATACGACTACGCGATCGAGAACTTCTCGTGCCCGCTGCCCTTCTCGGTCGCGTCGATGTCGGCGACGAACGAGTCGATCCTGATCGACGGCAACACCGCCGCAGCCCTGGGATGTCTCTACGCGGGCGCCACGGTCACCGGCTGGTACCCGATCACCCCGGCGACGGCGGTGATGGACAACTTCCAACGCCTCTGCCAGAAGTACCGCCGGGTGGCGGTGACGGGCGAAGACGGCGAGACCACCTACCAGAACAACTTCCTCATCGTCCAGGCCGAGGACGAGATCGCCGCGATCGGCATCGTGCTGGGGGCGTCGTGGAGCGGGGCGCGCAGCTTCACCTCAACCTCGGGCCCCGGGATCTCTCTCATGAACGAACTTCTCGGCCTCGCCTACTACACCGAGATCCCCGCGGTCGTGATCGACGTCCAGCGCACCGGCCCCTCGACGGGCATGCCCACGCGCACCCAACAGGCCGACATCTTGTTGTGCGCCTACGCGAGCCACGGCGACACCAAGCACATCCTCACCTTCCCGGCGAACCCCGCCGAGTGCTTCGAGATGGCGGTGGCCTGCTTCGACCTCGCCGAGAGGTTCCAGACGCCGGTCTTCATGCTGAGCGACCTCGACATCGGCATGAACGACTGGGTGGTGCCCAAGCTGACCTGGGACGATAACTTCGTGCCCGACCGCGGACGGGTACTCACCGACGCCCAGCTCGCCGGCATGAAGGAGTTCTTCCGCTACTCCAACGAAGACGGCGAGCACGTAACCGCGCGCACCCTCCCGGGTTCGGACGAGAAGGGCGCCTACTTCATCCGTGGATCGGGACACGACCAGTTCGGCCGCTACACCGAAAAGCCCGAAGAGTACCAGCAGGTCGTCGACCGCCTGGCCCGCAAGCACGCCGCGGCCGCGTCACACGTGCCCGCGCCGATCGTCGAGACCCGCGAGGGCGCCTCGGTGGGCTTGATCACCCTGGGCAGCTGCGACCTCGCGGTGCGCGAAGCGCGCGACGTGCTCGCCGAGGCGGGGATCGTGTGTGACTACATGCGCGTACGGGGATTTCCCTTCGTGGCAAGCGTGCGCGAGTTCGTCGAGTCTCACGAGCACTGCTTCGTCGTCGAGCAGAACCGCGACGGTCAGCTGCGCACCCTGATCGCCACCGAGACCGGGGCTCCGCGCGAGTCAATGGCCTCGATCCTCGCCTACGGGGGATTCCCCCTGTCGGCACGCACCGTCATCGACGCCGTCACCGAGCACCTGGAAGGCTGATATGCCCTCAATCACCAAGCCCCTGATCCCCCTAGCCCCGCTCGCGAAGAACGAGCTGGGACTGACCATCCGCGACTACGAGGGTGCCATGTCGACGCTGTGCGCGGGGTGCGGCCACGACTCGGTCACCGCCGCGATCGTCCACGCGTTCTGGGAGTTGTCGACGCCCCCGCACTCCATCGCCAAGCTCTCGGGCATCGGCTGCTCGTCGAAGACCCCCACCTACTTCGTGCGCGGCGCCCACGGGTTCAACTCGGCCCACGGTCGCATGGCGACGATCGCGACCGGCGCCTACGCGGCGAACCGCGAGCTCACCTACCTGGGCATCTCCGGCGACGGCGACTCGCTCTCGATCGGCCTGGGCCACATGGCCCACGCGATCCGGCGCAACGTGAAGATGGTCTACGTCATCGAGAACAACGGCGTCTACGGACTGACCAAGGGCCAGTTGTCGGCTTCGGCCGACATCGGATCGAAGCCCAAGAAGGGCGAGGCGAACATCATCGCCCCGATCGACCCGATCATGCTGGGTCTCAGCCTCGGCGCGACGTTCCTCGCGCGCAGCTTCTCGGGCGACAAGGAGCAACTGATCCCGATTCTGAAGGCCGCGGTCGCCCACAACGGCCTCGCTCTGATCGACGTGATCAGCCCGTGCGTGACCTTTAACGACCACGAGGGCTCGACCAAGAGCTACCGCTTCATGCGCGAACACGAGGTCAAGGAGGTCGTCGCGGACTTCGTTCCGCTGCGCCGCGAGATCCACGCCTCGATCCCCAGTGACGGCACCCGCGTCGTGGCGATGCACGACGGGTCGATCGTGCGCTTCCGCTCGGTGCCCGAGGACTACGACCCCCACGACCGCAGCCGCGTCGAGGACTACATCCGCGAGCACCACGCCCGCGGCGAGGTCGTCACCGGACTGCTCTACGTCGACGAGTCGGGCCAGACCCTCCACGAGATGGGTAACACCCCGCCGACCGGTCTCAACAAGATCCCTCTCGCCGACCTGTGCCCGGGCTCGAGCGCGCTCGAGGCCCTCCAGGAGGACTTCCGCTGACAACGTCGTACGTCTACAGTGTGTGCCACGCAACATCGGAAACTGTCTAGAGGGGGACGCGATGCTCACGACGAACGAGCGCAAGAGCGCCGCGATGGCACATACAGTGACTGGTCCGGTGGCGATCGTGCCAGGCCTCACGGTGACGGGTCCGGTGGCGATCGTGCCAGGCCTCACGGTGACGGGTCCGGTGGCGATCGTGCCAGGCCTCACGGTGACTGGTCCAGTGCCCGTAATAAGGGCCACCGCCGCAACCGGACCGATCGGGCGAGAACCCTAGCCCTACGACGTGGTCTGACCCAACGCCGCGGTCACGAAGCTCTCCGCGAGTTGCGGTGTAGCCGCGAGATGCTGGTGCAGGTAGCTCGCGAATATTCGCGATGAATTGACCCCCGCTCGGCCCGAGAAGAATCGACCGGTCATGTCCAGACCGTCGCCAGTGGGCGTGGCCACGGAGCGGTGGAACTCGTGGCCGCGCAATTCAGTGCCGTCGGGTCCGAAGAGCCCCTCACCGATCGTACGTGCGCGCCGATAGCCCAGAGTCAACCGATCAGTCATCGAGGCATTCACGCCCTCGAGCACACCCGCCATCGGCACGCCGTCGATCGAGTCGCAGAGCCACAGGTATCCCCCGCACTCCGCCCAGGTGGCCAAACCCGACCGTACGCGTCGCCGGACGTCGCCCAGGAGTGGTCCGTTGCCCGCGAGCTCGGACGCGTACACCTCTGGAAACCCACCCCCGGCGTAGAGCGCGGTGCACTCGCGCGGAAGTTGCTCATCCACGAGTGGATCAATCGGAATGATTTCAGCGCCCGCGTCACTCAACGCCTCGAGGTTCTCCGGGTAGATGAAGCTGAACGCCTTGCCCATGCACACCGCGACCCTTGCGCGGCCGACCTCTCGTGCCGTCGGCACAGGGGCAACGTCGCGTGCCGGCGCCGAGCGGGCAACGCGCATAATCGCGTCAAGATCCAGCGACAACGCGATGGTGCGACCGAGCCGTTCGACTGACGCCCTGGTTCCCGAAGGATCCTCGACGACCGGTACCAGACCGAGGTGTCGCTCGCGCCACTCGAGATCCGCGTCACGAACCACGACGCCCAGCACCGGCACGCCTTGTGGCGCCAGCGCCTCGCGTAGCAACGTCGCGTGGCCCTCACCGGCCACCCGATTGAGAACGACGCCGGCCAGTCGAAGTGCGGGATCGAAACGTGAGAAGCCGTGTACCAGCGCGGCCACCGATCCACTCATCGCCGAAGCGTCAACGACCAGCACGACGGGAGCGTCGAGTAGTCGACTGATCGCAGCGGTCGACCCGTCAATACCGGTTTCGCTGGAACCATCAAAGAGCCCCATCACTCCCTCAATGACGAGAATGTCAGCGCCGCGTGCGGCCCGCGCCGCCTGGGACCGCACGACTGATTCGCCGGACAAGAACACGTCCAGCGAGCGGCCCGCCCGTCCAGTGGCCACCGCGTGATAACTCGGGTCGATGAAATCGGGTCCAACCTTCGCGGACGCCACGCGGCGCCCCGCCGCGACGAGGGCTCGCATGAGTCCGGTGGCCACGGTGGTCTTGCCTACGCCCGAATGCGTTCCGGCGATCACGATGCGCGGTCCTAGACGGTCAATGGGAAGAGAACTTACCATGGGGCTCAACGACCCACCAGTACACTGTGACCGGTGAGGGGCCCCACAAAGAGTGACGATGGTTCCCTGCACGGCGCGTCTGCGAGCTTCACGACACTCTCCGGCGAGTTAGCCGCGTCGCGACTGGGCACGGCGCTCTCAGAGGTTAGCGACGCCGTCTCGTACCTGCGCGCCGAGGTTGGAGATCGCCCGACAGTTCCCAAGGGTGCGACGCCCGCCGAAGAGACCTGGCTGGCCAGCAGCGACCTGGTCAATGATCCACTCTGGCTCGCGGAGGTGGTGGCGGCGACCGCACCGCGCCTCGGTACGTCAAACCAAATGGTCGCGACGTCACTCTTCGTGCAGAACTACGCCTATCGAGTGATCACCCTGGCCGTAGCGTGCGCCACCGTTAGTGGCGTCCTCCCCGACTCGCGCCACGAACACCTCGCGGTCTGTATCAAAGCCGGACGCCCGAACTCGATCGCCTACCTTGAACCACGGATCCTCGTCATGAGCAACGACCCGGAGACGATGTTGAGTGCACCGGGCGCGGGTCAGCGCGCGATCGACGACCTCGTCGAGAGCGCGATCACAGGTCATCTCGCAGATCTCGTCGCATCCGCGCACGAGAGTGTGCGGATCGGCCAACGACTCCTCTGGGGCAACGTTGCCGCATCATGCGCGGTGGCCTTTCGAACCATGGAGGGACTGCTCGGCCCCTGGGTCCGAGACGTCGGCGAGCGTTTCATGGCGAGCACCCCGGAGATGATGGCCGGCTTGGGCTCATTCTGGCTCGTTGAAGAAAGTGGCGCTCACGGCTGGTTCTGGGAGCGATCAAATTGCTGTCTCTATGATCAGCTCGGTGGGGTGCGCTGCGCAGATTGCTCGAAGACGCCCGCGAATGAACGTCGCGCGGCATATAGACGCTCGCTGAACCCGTCGAGTGCTAGCTGAAACCGAGCGATAGCCGGCGAGGGATTTTGCCCGGTGGGCCACAGATGAGTGACAACAGCAGCTCGCGGTCGACGTACTTTTCGACGGTGTCGGCAATCGCGTTGATGCGAGCCTCGCGTCGATCGGCGAAGCACGTTTCGCGAGACGCCACGAATCGCTTGGCGTTGGCTCGTCCCACCCCTTCGAGAAATTGACGGCGCCAGGCGTCGTTCTCAAAGAGTCCGTGCCACGTGGTGCCCGAGACAGCGCCCTCGGCACAGCCCTCGTCGCCGATGAGAGCACGCCCTCCGTGCACGGATACACGCCCATGGTGAATCTGATATCCCGTCACGACACTGGCGTCGTCAAGAATCTCACGAGTCTGATTGAGGACCTTGCGTGGGCCAAAGAGAGTGGTCACGGGTAACAGTCCGAGTCCCTTCACCTCCCCGGCGGCGCTCTCGACGTCGTCGTGGATCTTCGAGCCCAGCATCTGGTAGCCGCCGCAGATCCCCATGATCGCCCGACCCCGAGCGGCACGCCCAGCCAGCGCTCGGTCAAAACCCCTGCTTCGCAGCCAATCCAGGTCGGCGACCGTGGCTCGTGTGCCGGGAAGGATCACCAAGTCGCAGCCCTCCATCGCCTCGGGTCGGTACAACGGCCTCACGACGACGCCGGGCTCGTCCAGCAACGGGTCGAGATCAGTCAGGTTCGAAGCACGAGGAAAGATCACCACCCCCACAACGAGAACATCCTCGCCGATCGGTGCGGCTCCGTCGCGCCACGACGCGACGTCAATCGCGTCCTCTTCGTCGATCCCTCGACCAGCCAGCATCGGTAGCACGCCGAGCACGGGACGATCGGTCATCTCGCTCAATCTGACGAGGCCGTCGCTCAAGAGAGAGGGCGTTCCGCGGAACCTATTGATCACAAACGCCTTCACCACGTCCTGATCGGCGCCGTCTAGCACGGCGAGGGTTCCCACCAGCGAGGCGAAGACACCGCCACGGTCAATGTCGCCCAGGAGGACGGCCGGCACGTCAGCCGCGCGGGCGAACCCGAGATTGACGATGTCGCTGTGGCGCAAATTCACCTCGGCGGGGCTGCCCGCCCCCTCGCAGATCACCACGTCATAGTCGCGGCGGAGGTCACGGTAGGCCTCGACCACGAGATCGAGCAGGCCACCCTTGGCTCGCCAGCCGCTCTGCGCGTCGAGCTCGCCCACCGGTTGACCCATCACGACCATCTGGCTACGGGTGTCGGTTCCCGGCTTCAAGAGGACCGGGTTCATGCGCACGTCGGGCTCAACACCGGCCGCCTGAGCCTGAACGACTTGGGCTCGACCCATCTCGCCGTGTTGGGAAGTGACGTACGAGTTGAGCGACATGTTCTGGGCCTTGAAGGGGGCCACCGCGACTCCCTGGCGACGCAACCAGCGGCACACACCGGTCACGAATGTCGACTTGCCGGCCCCCGACGACGTTCCCAGAACAAGCAGCGACCCCTCCATCACCCCTCCGGGTCCCGTTCGCTCACCCCGGCTGACTCGAACGTGGCCATTTCTCTCAGAATCTTCGCCGCGGCCTGAACTACTGGAATAGCCAGCGCGGCGCCGCTGCCCTCACCGAGACGCAGGCCCAGGTCGAGCAGTGGCGTGATTTCCAGATGGGCGAGTCCCAGGCTGGCCGCGGGTTCGCTCGATCGATGACCGCCAATCAGATACCCACTGACGGCCGGCGCGAACGCGACGGCGACCACCGCGGCCGCCACGGCGATGACGCCGTCGATCACCACGGGCACACGTGACGCCGCCCCGGCGACGATAAAGCCCGCCAGCGCCGCGATCTCGAGGCCTCCCACTTCGGCGAGGACGTCGAGCGGGGCCGCGTCCACACCCACACGTTGGAGTGCTCGACCCACCACGTCGGTCTTGCGTCGCAGCATCGCGTCGTCGATCCCCGTGCCCCGCCCCGTAACCTCGATCGCCGTCGCACCCGTTAATGCGGCAATGAGAGCAGCGGACGGCGTGGTGTTACCAATGCCCATGTCGCCGGTGGCTAACAGTCGCGCCCCCGCGCGCACGCTCTCCAGGGCCACCTCGGCCCCGACGGCGAGCGCCGCACGTGCTTGCTCGTGAGTCATCGCTGGGCCCTCCGCCAAGTCCGCGGTCCCCGCAGCCACATTGCGGCGTACGAGGCCAATGGCGTCACCAGGCACGGGGGTGGCGACGCCGACGTCAACGACCGTGACGCCGGCACCGACGTGACGCGCGAGCACGTTGATCGCAGCGCCCCCGGCGCAGAAGTTTGCCACCATCTGGGCCGTGACCTCCGAGGGCCAGGGGGTCACACCCGAGCGGGTCACACCATGATCGCCCGCGAACACTCCGATCATCGCGGGCTCGGGCACCGGCGGCGGACACTGGCCCGCGATCGCCGAGAGCTGGGCGCCCAGTAATTCGAGTTCACCGAGCGAACCCGCGGGCTTCGTCAGCCGGCCCTGGCGCTCGACGGCCGCTGCGGCAGCTCCTTCATCCACCGACACGACTCGACGCACTTGCTCGTCGAAAAGATTCGCTTCCATCTTCCTCCTTGGTCAGTTTGATTCATCGATCCATCCAGCCAAACTCGTCAGCGCACGGTCGAGCTCGTCGAGGCCGTGCTCGTCCGGCACGGCGATGCGAGACACCCCCTCGAGCCCGAAGTTGGCGCAATCGCGCACCAGAATGCGCTCACCGATCAGTGCCTCGCGCAGTCCCGGGCGTTCGACGAGGACCCAGTTGGCGTCGCCGGCGGCCACCGCCAAACCGTGGCCCTCGAGCACACCGACCAGCTCGCGACGCAGGGATGCCACTCCCGTGGCGATTTTCGCGAGGTCGAGGCCGTCGAGCAACTCACCCAGCGCCTCACACACCAGGCCGTTGACCGACCACGCGGGCTGGGCCTGTCGGCACGCGTCAAAGACGTCAGGCGACGCAATGACGTAGCCCACCCGCAGGCCCGGACACGCCAACAACTTGGTGAGAGATCCAACGATCACAGCGTCGTCACCGCGAGTCCACTGGCCCGTGGCCAGGGGGTAGAAGGCCTCGTCCCACACGGCCGCCGTCTCGTCAGCGCCGGCGAGACGCCCGGAGGGGTTGTGCGGATTCGAGCGCCACCGAGGACCGGTCCCGCGCGGGTGCAGTGCAAACTCCGGCTCGTCCACGGATCCCCCGAGCTCTGATGCCACGAGTGCGATCGCTTCAGCGCCGCCATTGGTGAGGAGGAGTCGTTCTCGATCAACGCCCATGTGGCGGGCGAGTGCGTCGGTGGCCGCAGAGGGATCGGGGTAGCGGCCAATCGCGTCAAGGTGGCGGGCGAGAACCGGGCGAGGATCCGGCGCGAGTGGATTGAGCGACTGCGACAGGTCGAGGATGTCGCCGGGTTCGAGGCCAAGGGCGCGCGCGACGCGGGGCCCATCTCCACCGTGGTCACCGGGTATCAGACTCACCGTCGGCCCTTCAGCAACGCCGCGAGACACAAGACGATGGCCGCGGCCACCGTCACGTCACGACGCAGACGCACCGCAGCGGCGATGTCATGGGGTTGTGCGGGCCGTCCGACTCCCAATATCGGGCGGATCTCGACGCGAGAGCCGTACACGTTCCGTCCGCCGAGGGAGACCCCGAGCGCCGCGGCGAAGGCGGCCTCGGCGACGCCGGAGTTGGGAGAAGGATGAAACGGGGCTTGGGTGCGCACCGCACGCACGATGCCGCGCGTCGCACGCGGACGCACTGCGGCGACCAGCGCCGCGCACACTCGAGCAGGCACCCAATTGGCCACGTCGTCAAGTCGAGCGCTGGCCGTGCCGTAGTGCTGGTAGCGCTCGGAACGATGTCCGACCATGGCGTCCATCGTGTTGACTGCCCGATAGCCCAGCGCCCCGGGCGCACCAGCCACGGCAGCCCACAGCATCGGCGCCACGATCGCATCGACCGTGTTCTCCGCCACTGATTCGACGGCCGCGCGGGCAATCTCACCCTCGTCGAGGCCTCGCGGGTCGCGTCCAACGAGTGACGGGAGTAAGTCGCGCGCACGATTGACGTCACCGGCCGACAGCGCGGTGCCAACTTCAGTCGCTGCGCTGGCCAGTGAACGACCGGCGACGCTGATCGCCGTTGCCACTGCGCTCGAGCGCACGAGAAACCCACTGGTAACGCCCAACGCCACACCCACCGCCGCGTAGAGGGCACCCGGCCAGACGTCGTCACGGTACGTCCGACGTTCCATGACGCTCATCGCCCGCCCAAAGAGGACCACCGGGTGAATCGCCGATGGTGGTTCACCCAAGAGTGCGTCAAGTCCCGCACCGCTGGCCACCCCGAACAGACGTAATCGCATCGATGTCATCGCAGTGCCCAGACCACGAGACCGACGGTCTCTCCGACCACACCGCTGGCACCGAGGACGTCGCCGGTATAGCCACCGATGCGTCGCCACGACAGCGTGGCCACGGCGGCCATGGCGACGAGCTCGCCGCAGAGTGCCTCGACGCCACGAAGGCCACCACTCGCCACGAGCCAGATCGCCCCGACACCTCCCAACGACATCGACGCCCACACCGCGCGTCGCGCGCCACCCTGCGTGCTGAGGAATGACGACACGAGGCCCCCCGGTCGCGCGTAGGCGAGAACCTCGCTAATGAGGACCATCACGGTTCGCGCCGCGCACCACAGCCCCGCGACCACGAGCGGAGCGGGCCGCGAACTCGCGAGCGCTCCCCACCGCACGAGAAGGACAGCGACGACGCTGATGACGCCGAAGGCGCCCACCGACGGATCCGTCATCACCTCGAGACGGCGCTCGCGAGTGAGCGGAGCGATCAAGCCATCGCCGGCGTCAGCCAGGCCATCAACGTGCAACAGTCCCGTCACGGCGAGATCCACGACCAGGGCAATGGCCCCCGCTAACGACGGAGCCCACCAGCGAGACGCCACCCACCACGCAGATCCGACGACGAGTCCGATGACGACGCCCACGAGAGGGAACCAGACGAAGGTCGAACGCGACGGAGTGCGTGATCCTCCGAATGCGGTGAGGAACGCAAAGGCCGCGCGCATTAACGTCCTTTCAAAGTGATGGTGAGTCCGGCGACGACGAAGATCACCTCGTCGGCACACGCCGCGATCGCTTGGTTCAACCTGCCGAGGGCGTCGCGAAACTCACGTCCTGCGCTGCTCGAGGGATGCACGCCTAAGCCGACCTCGTCGGAGACGACGATCACGTCGCCGTTATGGCGCTGCAAGGCGTCGCACAGAGCGGTCGCGTCCACGTCACCGTGGCTAGCCAGCCACGGACCAAGGGAATCGATGAGGATGGTCTCGGAGAGCTCGCCCACCGTGGCCGCGAGGTCGCTGGCCCCCTCAATGGTGCGCCACGTGACGGGTCGTCGGCGACGATGCTCGTCGATACGCCGACGCAAATCGTCGTCATCGAGATCGAGGAGAGTCGCTACGTAGCTCACGGTGCCGCCCGAAGAGGCGGCCAAGCGTTCAGCCACGGCCGACTTGCCGGACCGAGCTCCTCCGAGGACGAGGGTGATCACCTGTTCGCACCGATTCCGGCCAGCACTGCGCGGTGAGTGGCGCGCGCGAGTCTCGATCCCCAGAGGGAACGGGGGCCCGCGAAGCGTTCGAAGGTCTCGCCCACACAGACGATTGTCACGGCGTCTGACGCGGTACCCGTACCGTCGATCCTCGCGTCGAAGAGCGCCTGGGCCTTGGCCTCGGTCACCGTGACCAACGCGTTGAGAAGAGCGCCGCTCTCGAAGCGAACGGGGAGAACGGCGACGATGTTGATCGTCCCCGGTGCTATCTCGGAGGTCATCGTCACGGCCTCGGCGGCCCACGTCGGCTGGGTCAAGCCAACCGTCGCTTGAACGACCACATCACCATCCTGCGCCGATGTTGCGTCAGCGACACGCGCCGCGGTCAGCATCACTACTCCTGGACCTAACAGGGAGAAACCCGCCGCCAACTCGCTCGCGTGGCTGTCGACGTCAGTTCGACGGTAGTCGTGGTCCACCTGGGCGTTGAGAACCCATTGGCGCAAGCCCACCCCACCACCGCTCGCCGCGGTCGAGGCGACGAGCGCCGGCTCCTCGAAGTACCAGAGCAGGGCGTCCAGGTCGCGACCAGCCTCACGGCGCGACACTGTCGTTGCCAGCATCAGTACTCGATACCCTTCATGGCTCTGATCCCCTGGTCGTAGGCGTGCTTGACCGGTCGCATCTCGGTGACCGTGTCCGCTATTGCCACGATCCCAGGAGGAGCGTCGCGTCCGGTGATGATGATGTTGGTCTTCTCGGGACGCGACCTGATGACTTCGATCACGTCATCGGCATCGATCCATCCATAATTGACGGCGTAGGTCATCTCATCGAGGATCACCAGTTGGAAGTCCCCGCTCGTGATCTTCTGGCGAGCCACCTCCCAGGCGTGACGGCCCTTGGCGGCCGTCTCATCGAGATCCGTCGACTCCCAGGTAAAGCCGTCTCCGAGACTCTGCCATTCGATGCCCAGGTGCTGAGCGAGCTTGTGCTCTCCCGACTGCCATTTGCCGCTCTTGACGAATTGCACGACGCACACCTCCCACCCACGCGCCCACGCCCGTCCCATCACGCCAAAGGCGGCGGACGACTTCCCTTTGCCATCTCCCGTATTGACTAAGACGAGCGACGTCGCCCGCCGCAGTGGCTTACTGGCCGGTGCGGTCAGTGGTACCTCAGTCATGATGCCCCTCCCCTCGACGGCGCGGGAGGACGACCACTTCGCCGTCCGCACCGTGAAGAACTTGAATTCGAGCACCGAAAAAGTGCCCAAGCGACTCCCCCGTCAACACTTCGGAGGGCAATCCCGATGCCACTGACGTACCTTGATGCAAGAGCAAGAGACGCTGGGCGAACTGCGAGGCGAGTGTGAGATCGTGCAGGGCAGACACCACCGTGAGGTTGCGCTCTACACGAATCTCGTCGACCAGCTCCAACGCATCCACCCGGTGACCCAGGTCCAGCGCGCTCGTCGGCTCGTCCAGGAGAAGAATTGGTGCGTCTTGGGCCAGCGCACGGGCGAGAACCAGGCGCTGAAGTTCGCCACCAGACATCGCGCCGAGAGGGCGCTCGGCCATCCGATCCAACTCGAGACGGGTGAGCAGATCGGCGCACAGCGCCCGATCACCCTCCCCCTCCGCGCCAAAATATCCCAAGTGCGGCGTGCGACCGAGCGCCACGTAATCGATCGCCCGCATTTGACGTGGTAACTCCGGGCTCTGGGGAACGAAGGCCACCAGGCGAGCGAATCGACGCCGCGACATCGACGAGACGTCCACGCCGTCGATCGACACCGTTCCGTCGTACGAGATGAGGCGGGCCAACGCGCGCAGTAACGTGCTCTTTCCCGCTCCATTCGCACCGATCACGCCGAGCCATTCGCCCGCGGCGACCGCCTCATCCACTCCAATCAAGGCGTCCGCGTTGTCATAGCGCACATTGAGCGACGAGATGGTAAGTAAACCCGCCGCCGAGGGCTGTTCGAGCGCCGCCACTAGAGAACGCCTAGGTGAGAACGTCGCGAACGCAGGACGAAGATGAAGAACGGCCCGCCGATGAAAGCGGTGACCACGCCGAGTGGCACTTCGGCGGGTGCGTCGATCATTCGCGCGCCGAGGTCGGCGAGAATGAGAAAAGATGCGCCGCTCACCATGGAGACCGGCAGTACGACCCGGTAGCTGGCGTTGGTGGTCAGTCGCACGATGTGAGGCACGATGATCCCCACAAAGCCGATCAGCCCACTCACCGACACCGCAGCGGCAGTGCCCAGGGTCGCCGCGGCCACCACGGTGAGGCGCACTCGCTGAGGGTGCACTCCCAGGGCCGCCGCCTCTTCCTCGCCGACTCGTAAGACATCGAGCAATCGCCGGTGCGCGATCAGTACCACGGAGCTCACCACGACGTAGGGCAAAATCAAGCGCACGTCGGTCCACGTGGCGACGGACAGGCTACCGAGGATCCACGAATAAACAGGTTGTAAGTCCGCGGCGTGTTGTTGTTGAAGATTGGTCTGCAGCGCGGTGAAAACGGCGGCGACTGCGACGCCGGCCAAAACGATCGACGAGTTCGTTGAGTGCTGGCCCGCACGAGAACCCACCAGGTAGGTCAACGTCACCGCAACCGTACCGCCGACGAAGGCAAACGCCGGCAGCAAGTACATCGACGTCGACGACGAGATGATCGCGATCGTGGCGCCCAGTCCTGCTCCGGCGGCGACGCCCAGCAAGTAAGGATCCGCGAGAGGGTTGCGAAAGACACCTTGATAGGAGGCGCCGCCCGCCGCGAGCATCGATCCGACCAGCCCGGCCAACACAACGCGCGGCAGGCGGATGTCCCAAACGATGGCCTGGTCGATGGCCGAGGTCGTCACGCGAGGATGCCACCATGGCAGATGCGAGGCGAGAACGTTGACGACCAACCCCAAGGACAGATTGGCCGGCCCGATCGCCGTGGCGATCAGCGCCACGGCGACCAGGACACCGAGAGAGATGAGCAACGGGACTTTGGCCGACACTGGTGCCGGCGTGCGACCCGCGAGACCCTGGCGAGGTCCGTCGCTCACGTCAGCCCTAACCTTGTTGATTCTTTAAGACGTTGGCGACCTCTTGAAGGAGAATCGTAATGCGCGGACCCCATCGCGACGCGATGTCATCGGACAAGGTCACGATTCGATTGTTCGTGACGGCCGACAAAGACTGCCAACCCGGTCGTGCGGCCACGCTTTGGGGAGTCACCTGACAGCACTTGTGATCAGCCAAGAAGATGTAAGTCGGGTTGGCCTGGAGAATGAACTCAGCTGTCAACTGAGGGTAACCACCGTTGCTATTCACGCCGACCGCATCCGCAATCGACTTCAAGCCCAGCAGACTCAAAAGCGATCCCATGAACGTCGACGAGGTGACTGAGTAATAAGTAGGATCAAGTTCGTAGTAGTAGGTCGTGCCCGCAGGTGCACGTGGCGTCGACTTCACAATGGAGCTGACCGTGGCTCTCAGGTGAGCCACCTCCCTACGAGCCTGGAGAACATGACCCGTCGCCTGGCCAAGACCCAAGTACTGGTGGTAGGCAACCGCGAGTGAGGGGGCCGCCGGATCGTAGATCACGGGAATCTTCAACTTGGCCAATTGTGATGCGAGAGCCGGGGGCTCATACGCGAGAACGATGAGATCGGGGTGGTACTTGGCGATGGCTTCGGCGCTGACGCTGTAGCCGTCAAGGCTGGTCATCGGCGCGCCCTTGGGATAGTTTGAGTACTTATCCACAGCCTTTACCTGGGACCCTGCACCGATTGCGTAGAGCATCTCCGTCGCCGTTGCCGACAGGGACACGATCGCGTGAGGCTTCGCTGGAATGGTCACTGCTCCGTGGGCGGTATGAACGGTGACCGGAAAACCCGATCGCGTCGCAGCGCCACTAGGGCTGTTGAGAACCGGCGTAAACGACACGACGAACGCCAAGAAGGCACCCGCCAGGCTCAAAATTTTCTTCATTTACAACTCCGTTGACTAGAACGGAGGACGATTAAAGCCCGTCACCACTTCGTTGAAGTGGAACGAACCGTCCTTCCTCCGAGGACCGATTACGTCGACGCAGAGCAGGCGACCGGGCTCGTCCCCGAATGGGGCATCACCGTTGCGGGACAGCTCCGGGATCTCACCGGACTTCGCTATCTCTACGTCACTGCATCATCTAGATGCAGCACCGTGAGCATACACAGAATCGCAAGAGCGGGTGGGGCGCCCTACTCAAGCGTCGTGGATCCATAGGCGCGAACCGCGCCACCCAACGGCGACGAGAAGTCGTCCAGGGAGTTGCCCGGCCACCACCGGTCGCGATGGACCACGCTCCGCAATGGCAAGCGCTCGCGCCATCCGTGGCGTTCGAGGTCCGGCGTCTCCTGAAGGAACACCACCGGCCCGACACACAGCCACGCCACCGGACGGGCGCTCGGGGGCAGACTCAACAAGTCACTGACGAAGTCCTCGCGATAGAACGACACCCACCCCAACCCCCAACCCTCGACTGTGCAGGCAAGCCAGAGATTTTCAATTGCGAGGCAAGTCGAGTAGAGGCCTGCGTCGGCGATGGCATGACGACCGAGAACATGGGGCCCGCCGCGCTCGGAACTGTACGTGACAATGATGGAAAGGCTGGACTCGAGAACTCCGTCGATCTTGATCGCGGAGAAGCGGCTCGCCTGCTCGGCGTCGAGCGAATCGGCAAAGATCTGCCGTTCGGCGTAAACGTGACCAACGAATTGACGTCGCGTCTCGTCATCGGTGACCACAATGAAGTCCCAGGGCTGAGAGAGCCCTACGCTCGGCGCCGCGTGTGCGGCTTCGAGAAGCCGACGCAGGTCCGACGGGTCAACCGGTTCTCCGGTGAATTCACCGCGCACGTCGCGGCGACTATGGATGACGTCGTAGAACGACTCCGCAATCGATCCGACAGATGACTCAACGTCGCCGAACTTTGCGGGACGGGCTCGTCGAGGATCGATTACTGGTTCTCCCATCCTCGGCACTCTAGGTCGACGCGACGAATGCTGCCGATAGCTACGCTCAACCTCGTGAAGCTATCGACGTCCGATCACATCCCGTCGCGCGTTATTGAGCTCGAGGGGGTCTTCAATCTGCGCGACCTGGGTGGTTATCCCACTGCCGACGGACGGTGCACCCGCTGGCGACAACTATTTCGAAGTGATGCGCTGCATCGAATCACCCCTGCCGACCTTGATACTCTCAACGGTCTCGGCATTGCGACTGTCATCGACCTGCGTTCCCAGAGTGAGATCGCATTTGCGGGCCAAGGACTCCTGCTGAGCGGTGATATCACTCTCATGACAACGCTTGACAGTGTTGACGACCGCGTTAAAGGCGACACGGTGCGTGCTGTAGACCTACTCTCGCATCGCTACCTCGACTACCTCGCCAATGACAGGTTCCTTTTCGTCATTAAAAATCTCGCGGACTCAGACTGTTACCCGGCGATCATCAACTGCTTCTTCGGCAAAGATCGCACTGGCGTCCTCGCGGCACTCCTTTTGGAGATCCTTGGCGTAGATCGCTCAATTGTGATCTCTGATTACGCGTTGAGCTCGTCGCGAACTGGCGCGTTGATCGCACGACTCAAGGAAGACCCGCTCTACCGCGAGACACTAGAACAGACTGACCCGTCACTTCTCGCCGCCGACCCCTCCACCATGTCGACGTTCCTTCAAGCCGTAGACAAGCGATACGGCGGCGCAGAGTCGTGGGCCAGGGCTAGAGGTATCACATCAAGTGACTTGGCCCATCTCCGCGCAAACCTACTGGTGGATCTCCACTGAACGAATACTCCGGCTCGATCACACCACTCGTAATGCGACTTCAATTCTCTCGCATATATCCGTAGAAGAGGTGTAAGTTCCGAAGTGACCGGGAGGTGCCCAGTGGCAAAAAAGATCCTTGTGCTCGGCAGTAGTTTCGCGGGGCTCACCGCGTCACTCTCATTGAAGCGCGAGCTGCGTGACGACGTCGACGTCACAGTAATCTCACCGTCGGATGTCTTCGTCTTCAATCCTTCTCTGATTTGGCTTCCCTTCGGCAAGCGCACGGCCGACGATGTGACTTTTCCCGTAACGCCAACTCTCGACCATCACCGGATCGACTTCGTTCACCACGCGGCCACCTTGATCGATCCCGTCGCTCAGACCGTGACCGCCGGTGGCACCATCTACCAGTACGATTACCTTGTTATCGCGACTGGGTTTCGTAATGACTTCGACGTCGCCCCCGGCCTCGGGCCCGACGGTAATGCGGTAACCATCACCTCACTGGATGACGCGATCCTTGCCGGCGAGGCTTGGGACAAACTCATGGATAACCCCGGTCCCGTGGTTGTTGCCGCCAGTCAGGGCGCCAGCTGCTTCGGCGCCGCCTACGAGTTTCTCTTTAACGCCAGTTACCAGGTCAAGAAGGCGAGAATGAAGAGCAAGATCCCCATCACCTACGTCACTGCCGAACCGTTCTTAGGTCACTTTGGTATCGGTGGGCTACCCCACGGAGAGAGTTTGCTCAAGATGTTCCTGAAGAAGGAAGGCATCACTGCGATAACCAACGCCTCAATCGATTACGTGGACACCGACACGATGCGACTCAAGGATGGGACAGACTTACCCATGAACTTCGCGATGGTTATCCCTCCGTTCATGGGCCAACAAGTCATCACGGACAGTGGTCTGGCCGACCCCCGAGGATATGTGAAGGTGCGCCCTACATACCAAAGTTTGGACTATGACAACGTCTACGCCGTAGGCATCGCTGCGGCGGTGACGGCGCCCTGGCAAACCCCGACTCCGGTAGGCGTTCCCAAGACGGGCTTTCCGTCCGAGACCATGGCCCACGTGGCCGCGACCAATATCGCCTCGCAGATTCGCGGTGACGCCCCCACTGAGGAGAAAGAGTTCGGGGACATCACCGCGGTGTGCGTGATGGATGCGGGGAACAACGGGGTTATCATTCTGGCGGACAAGATGCTACCCCCTCGCAAACACGGCGTACTAATCCCGGGGCCGCAGGCACACCTCATGAAATTGGGCTTCGAGAAGTACTTCCTCTGGAAGATGGAAAACGGCTACGTAAACCTTCCCTAGTTGGGTCATCGCCGGTTCCCGCGATTTACGAAAACTAACTGTGAGATCATGGGAATAAGACTGGCGCTGACGAGATATTGGCGCTTTGATAGATTCTTTCTCTGAACATTAGAAGAAAAACCGATTGAAAATTCCTCGGTTTTTCGGTAGAGAAGTCACGTTTCTGAACGCCACAACTCGGTGTAAGTTCGAATCGTGGACGTCGTGTTGACCAGCATCTCGACGCTATCGCTAGCGCGCTGGCAGTTCGCGGTGACGACAGTCTTCCACTTCCTCTTCGTGCCTCTCACCATCGGCCTAGGGCTGCTCGTCGCCGTGTTGCAGACGGCCTCATACCGCACCAAGGACGAGGCCTACGAGCGTGCGACGCGCTTCTTTGGCAAGTTATTCCTGGTCAACTTCGCGATCGGTGTCGTGACCGGTATCGTCCAGGAATTTCAATTTGGCATGGACTGGTCGCGCTATTCAGTCTTCGTGGGCAACATCTTCGGCGCTCCCCTGGCCATCGAAGGCCTTCTCGCCTTCTTCATGGAATCAACGTTCCTCGGCGTGTGGATCTTCGGGCACGGACGCGTCTCGAACCGAGTCCACCTGGCCTCGATCTGGCTGGCCAGCTTCGGCACCATCCTCTCGGCGGCGTTCATCGTCGCGGCCAACTCGTGGATGCAGCATCCGGTCGGCTACACGATCGATCCCGTCAGCCACCAAGCGGTGATGAACAACTTCTGGGCCGTGATGACCAACTCGACGTTCCTTCTCGCCTACGGCCACGTGCTCTTCTCGGCGTTTCTCACCGGCTCGGTGTTCATGCTCGCCGTCTCGGCCTGGCACGTACGCCGAGGTCACGACGCGGCGGCGTTCGCGAAGTCAATTCGCATCGCGATCGTCGTCACCATGGTCGCCTCAGTGGGCACCATCTTTCTCGGCGACTCCCAGGCCAAGCAGATGGAAGTCCAGCAGCCCATGAAGATGGCCGCAGCCGAGGCCCTCTACACCACGAGCAGCGGGGCGAGCTTCTCGCTGCTCACGATCGGTGACCTCGCCGGCAACCCGGTCTTCCAGGTGCGCGTCCCGCACCTCTTGAGCGTGCTCGCAACCAACACCTGGAACGGCAAGGTCGACGGAATCAATAACATCCAGGCGGCGGCCGCCAAGAAGTATGGTGCCGGCAGCTATATCCCGGTCATCTGGATCCTGTACTGGTCCTTTAGGGTCATGGTGGGACTGGGCTTCTTACTACTTGCCCTCGGTGCCATCGGCCTCTGGCTGATGCAGAAGCGCCGCCTGGAGAAGTCGAACGTCTACCTGCGCTTCGCCACCTGGATGGCGCTCGCGCCCTTCATCGCCAACTCTGCCGGCTGGATCTTCACCGAGGTTGGCCGTCAGCCATGGGTGGTCTACGGACTGCTCAAGACCTCGAATGCCGTCACGCTGATCGCGCCCGGCTACGTCGCGGCGAGCTTCATCGGCTTCAC
>JAJXTB010000129.1 GCA_021784205.1 Actinomycetes bacterium | reverse complement strand
AGCCCAGATGACCGAGTACACCATCGTGATCGAGGATGCGGGCTCCAACTTTAGTGCGTACGTCGTAGGGCTCGACGGATGCGTCGCGACCGGTCAGACCGTGGAGGAAGTCGAGATCAATATGCGTGACGCGATTCAGTTCCATCTTGAGGGGATGAGACTTCACAGTGACCGACTCCCTTCAAAAATGCCAATCGTCAAGACGGTCCAGGTCGCTTCGTAAATTCCATTGACTTCTACCAAAAATCGCTAGACCAATGTGTTTCGGCGTTTGAAGGGGTGGTGAGCTGACGCGATCCAAAGTGGTGGCTCGGCTAGACCGGGGTACGTGAGGGCCCCCGTGGTGATCGTGAACATTCTTGCGGCGTTGACGCTGGCCGTCGCGATTCCCTCAAGCGCTCACGGCGAAACGGTGCCGGCCGCATCGGCCACGTCGAGTTTGCTCTGCGGCGCGAACCACCTGAGCGTGACGTGGCGCGGCAGCACCGGAGGCCTCGCCGGACATAGCGGTGACCTGTTTTGGATTCGCAATGCGGGGCGGTCACGGTGCGCACTGCGGGGGTATCCGATCGTTCGCTTCGTCATGCACGGGCGACTCGCTGCACTCACCTCGAGCGGCGTGCCGTCACCACTCGGCCGACCCACCGGCCTGCGAAAGGGGCCATCCCCCGTCGTCCGCCTCGCGCCGGGGGCGGTGGCGTCGTTCTGGGTGGTCGGTTCGGACGTCGTGACTCCGTGTTGGAACCTCTCGAGCATGGTCGTCGTGGTGCGCCCGTTGAGGGGCCGAGCGGTCATCGTTGCGCCGTCGGTCTACTCGTCGTGGCCCTTCTGCGGGTCGGGCATCACGGTGTCACCCATCCTTCCCGGCATGAGTGGCTCGGTACCCGCCGTGGCCCTTCGCGACGTCATCTCCTTCGGGCCCTAAGCGCCCGGTGTCAACGCGGGGCGACTCGCGGGATCGCGCCACGCGGGCTAGGGCCGGTGGGCCGCGATGATGTCCATGACGCGCTGCGAGTCGTCGGGCGTGATGCACGGCCGCGCCCGTCGGCCGATGTCGAGGTTGATGCCGGTCTCCTTGTGGGGGCGCGTGGTGTCGAGGTTGTACCAGTGGGTCAGATCGCCCGAACCCCAGATTCGCCACTTGCCCCGCAGAGCGCCGAGCGTGAAGGTCGTGGCGGCGCGAATCCGTCGGTAGGGGATTGTCTTGGCCCCCCAGAGGTAGTACCAGCGGATCGTGAGACCCTCGTCATCACAGATGATGCGACCGTCGTCGTAGAGCGCGGGAGAACTCGCCACTGTGCTCACCCTACGTCGATCGACTCGACGGTGGAAGTGCGTGATGCCCGTGACGCGGCCACGTCGAGGCGCGCTTCGATTCTCAGGGGGCGAAGTTGATCATCCAGCGGATGTTGTAGCGATCGAGGCACGAGCCCCAGTAGCCAAAGAACATCTCCTGCATCCCCGAGCCCTCGGTCCCACCCTCGCTCAGCGCACGGTAGAGCCGATCGGCCTCGTCGCGAGAATCGACCTCGAGGCTAATGGTGGTGTTGTTGCCCACCCGTACGTTCTGGCCCATCGAGGCGAGCATGTCGGTGGCCATGAGTACGTGCCCGTTGAGTATGGGCAGCTCGACGTGGAGCACCCGGTGGCGGTCGTCGTCACTCATCTCGGGCATCCCGGGCGCGTCCGCGAAACGCGTGAGACCGCTGACGTGGCTATGGAAGACCTCGGCGTAGTAGCCAAAGGCCTCCTCGGACTGACCCGCAAAGTTCAAGTACGTGTTCACGCGCGCCATGTCGCCCCCTCGCCGCGACACTACTTCGACGTCCTCGTTGAGACAAGGTCTCGTCACTGGCGGCGGGCCACGCGGACGCGCCACGAGTCAACACAGAGACTCGTGTGGCTCTGCGTTAGTGTGCCGCCGTGACCGATGACGCTCTCGAACCCTCCGGACTCTCACTCGGTGCCCAACGCGACGCCGCCCTCGAGCACACCGCCCAGTACGTCTTGCGAGCGTGGAACGAGTTCGATCGGGCCCGCGAGAGCGAGACCCTGCCGTCGCCCGAGCTCGTCGAACTCTTGAAGGCACCGCTTCCAGAACACGCCAGCGACGTTCTCGCCATGATTGATCACGCGGTTGAGGTACTCGACGCTTCCCTCGCGCAGTCGCGGCCTCGCTACTTCGCCTTCATCGGCTCGAGCGGCCTCGAGGTTGGTGCCCTGGCCGACTTACTCGCGCACTCCTACGACATCAACTTGGCCGTCGACGCGCGCGCCGCCACGCAACTGGAGTTCCAGGCGGTGCACTGGTTGGCCCAGTTCCTCGAGTACCCCGCTCACACGGGGGCCTTCACGAGCGGCGGCACGATCAGCAACATCACCGCGCTGGCGTCGGCGCGCGAGGCTGCTCTGCCCGGTGCGCGTCATCGTGGGCTCGCCGACGTGCGCCCGACGCTTTACTGCTCCAGTGAGGCGCACTACTCCATCACGCGCGCCGCCGAGGTGCTCGGCATCGGAGCGGACAACGTCCGGGCGATTGAGATTGACGGCGACCGGCGCATGCGACCCGACCGGTTGCGTGAGCGTCTCGTCGCCGACGTTGCCCTGGGCCACACGCCCGTGGCGATCGTCGCCACCGCGGGCACGACTCTCACGGGAGCGGTTGATCCGATCGACGAGCTCGCTGAAGTCGCGAAGGAATTTGGCGTCTGGCTCCACGTCGATGGTGCGTACGGCTTGCCCGCGGCCGCGGTGGGCGAGACGCGCGACCTCTTTCGTGGTCTCGCACGCGCGGACTCGATCACGGTGGACTGTCACAAGTGGATGTTCGTGCCCAAGGCGTGCAGCGCGGTGCTCGTGCGAGACGGGGCCACACTGACGCGAGCCTTCGCCCACGACGAGGCGTACATGCCCCACGAGGGTGAGCAGTTCAACGCCGTGGACATCACCCTCGAGTACTCGCGGCCCTTTCGAGCGTTGAAGCTCTGGCTGGCCTTCGCCACGCACGGAGCGTCCGCGCTGCGCGACGGCGTGGCGCGCAATTGCGACCAGGCGCGACTCCTCTATCGCCTCGCGGGTGAGCACGAGTCGCTCGAGACACTCGCGAGTCAGCCACAACTCTCGATCGTGCCACTGCGAGTGTCGGCGAGTGGATGCGCGGATCCCGATCGCCATAACGAGGCGCTCTGCGCGGCGATGCAGGCCGACGGACGCGTCTACGTCTCGCCGGCAACCATCGATGGACGCACGTGGCTACGTCCGTGCTTCACGAACTTTCGCACCCGTGACGACGACGTGCGCGTTCTCGTCGAGGTCGTGATGGAGTTGGGCTCGCGCTGTTCGACCCTGCACGACTGAGGACTTTGAACTGGACGACAGTCCCGGCTAGTTCGCGCGACTTCGGAGAGGGGCTTTGGGCCCTGGATGCTCGGTGCGCGGGCACGGTACTGTCCAGACATGATCGTCTGTGTGCCCGTTACGAGCGAGGGACTCGTCGATCCCCGTTGGGGTCGCGCCGACGTCATCGCGTTGGCCGACGTCCACGACGGCGTGATCGGAAGCTGGCAGGAGATCGAGGTGTCCTGGAGCACGTTGCACGATGAGGGAACCTCCGCCCAGCACCACGCGCGCGTCGCGCGGTTCCTTCGCCAGAACCACGTCGACGGTGTGGTCGCCCACCACGTCGGCGACGGAATGATTCGCATGATGGGTGTTATGAAATTGCCACTCTTCCTCGACGCGCGCGGTGACGCGCGCCAAGCGGTTCTCGACGCGCTCGCCACGACCAACGAGACCGCCTAAGTCGACGCGTCGACCCCGGAGAGTTCGCGCCACGAGTCAACTTCTTGGACCGTGACGTGTCAGGATGCGAACACGTCTCCGCCGGTCACGTGCGAGAGACGCCAGCGGCCGGGCTGGTGCACCCAGCACGTCTTCAACGGCGTGGTGCAAGTCCGCGCGAGCGCGGCCCGTGAGACGACGTGTGCTCTAGGACTCCGTCAACAGTCGCGTCTCGCGAGACCTCGTGGCGTCGTGGTCGCTACTTCGACCAGGGGAGCGCCTCGCCGGAGCGCTTGAAGAGGCGAAACGAGATGACGGCCTGGACGATGCCGGCGAGAAGCGTCAGGTACATGCCGATGCGCGGGCCGTAGCTGTAAGAGTCGCCCGCGACTCCGCCGCCGCCGCTCGGCAGGGATAGCCAGCGAATCACGACGAGCAGCGCTCCGACGCCCGAGAGCCCGAGGACGATGACGCCGGGCCCCATGTTTGTCTTGGGCATCGAGCTGCCCGAGCGCAACATCACCAGGTAGAGGCCCGCGGCGATGATGAGCAGGGCGCCGATCCAGCCGTAGCCCGAGCCAAAGCCGCTCACGGAACTACTGAAGCCCAGTATCGACGCGCCGTACCACGGCAAGAACATCGATATCAGGGCCACGACACTCGTCACGGCCACCACGCGGTCCAGCGGGTCCAACTTTTTCCAGTCGATTCTCACGGTTTCCCCCTTGTCGCACCGAGTCGATTGCGCGGGTGGGCCGAGTGCTCGCCTCGGTGCTCGCGATCAATCGCGCGGCAATGTCCTGAGACTAACTCAGGATTCGGCGGTGACGGGTGATCGTCAGTCCACCCCGATCAGGAAAGATCCACCGAAGACAGTGTCGCGCGCGCGGCGCGCGCGTCGCCCGACACGTCGAGTTCTTCGAGGGGCACTCGACCGTTGAGGAGGAGAACCAGCTGGGAGGCCGTGGCCGAGACGATCACCGTCGGCTCACCGCCGAGATGCCAGGTGCGCCCCAGGTCACTCGCCTCCAGGGCGACGCCGGCGCCCGGCGGAACGGTGATCTCTGAGCGATGGACGTGGAGGAATTCGGGCACGCCATCCACGGCGGCCGCGTCGGCGAGGGGGGTGGCGACGCCCAGCGCGTTCGCCGCGTCCCACGCGTGCACCGCTGCCTCTTGGACCTGGTGACGAGCGACGGCGCCTGCGGTCGCGGGCTCGCCCCACCACGTCCAGCACGGTGACGACTCACCCACCTCGTCAAACGCGCCGAGGAGCTCGGCCGTCGCGCGGCGACACCACGCGGCGAACACTCTCACGTCGCTCGCCACCTCGTCGTCTACGGTGGCGCGGGGCCCCAGGACGTGGCGCTCGCGCACGTTCAGGGCCCAAAACTGCTGGACGGTGCCCAGGTGCCACGCGAGATCTTGCAGCGACCACCCCGGGCACGAGGGCACCGGACGCGCGCGCGTGTCCTCACTCAGAAGTCGTGCGACGGATTCGCTGGCTTCGCCGATCACCTGACGCATCCAGGACGTGTCCATCGCGTCATGGTAGTGAAGCGGCGCGGGGGGTCGCCGTCTCAATAGAGTCATTTGGGTGAGACGACACGCCACCTTTGACAATCCCTACCGACTCGCCACGACGGTGGTCCCCGGGGCCTACCGACTTCGCATCGAACCTGACCTGGCCGCGGGCACCTTCGTCGGGACGGTCGAGATCGACCTCCACGTGTTCGAAGCCGTCGAGTCGATCAGCCTCAACGCGCTCGAACTCGATGTCGACGCGGCGATCCTGCGACGCGCCGACCTCGAGGTGGAGTCAGCGATGCCACGGGCCAACGACGAACTCGAGACCGTGACCTTCGACTTCGCCGAGGTCATCGCGAGCGGACCAGCCACGCTCGTCGTGGGTTTTCGTGGCGTTCTCAATGATCAGTTGCACGGCTTCTACCGCTCGACCTACGAGGACGCTGACGGGGCCACCCACGTGATCGCGACGACGCAGTTCGAAGCCAGCGACGCTCGTCGCGCCTTCCCGTGCTGGGACGACCCGGCGTTCAAGGCGACCTTCGAAGTGACCCTTGTGATTGACGAGTCGCTCGGCGCGTTCTCCAACAGCGCCGAGGCGTCGTCGGCGAGTCTGGGCGATGGGCGACGAGAGATCCACTTCGCGCCGACGATGGTGATGTCGACGTACCTGGTGGCCTTCGTGGTCGGTCCCTTCGAGGCGTCCCCGGTGACGTTGGCCTCGGGCGTGCCCGTGCGGGTAGTGCACCCGCGTGGCAAGGGCCACCTCACCCAGCTGGCCCTAGACGTCGCGGTGCACGCCCTTGAGTTCTACACCGACTACTTCGATCGGCCCTACCCCGGTGACAAGATCGACCTCGTCGCGATTCCCGACTTCGCCGCGGGGGCAATGGAGAACCTGGGGTGCGTCACGTTTCGCGAGGAGTACCTGCTCATCGACCCGGCGGCCGCCTCCCAGCGCGAGCGCGAGATCGTGGCGCTGGTGATCAACCACGAGGTGGCGCACATGTGGTTCGGCGATCTCGTGACGATGGAGTGGTGGGAGGGCATTTGGCTCAACGAAGCCTTCGCCACGTTCATGGAGTCGATCTGCACCGATCACTACCGACCGGAGTGGAAGAAGTG
>JAJXTB010000022.1 GCA_021784205.1 Actinomycetes bacterium | reverse complement strand
AACAGAGAACTAATAACAGCATTAAGAAGGGATCTTGACGGCACTCTGGATATAGAGAAGATCCGGGTTGCGCAGTTTCGCCCATTCGTGCGGCAGTATCACTACTTCGATCGTGTCTATAACCAGATGGTCTATCGAATGCCGAGCTTCTTCATAAAGGACAAGGCCGCACCTCGGGCGATCGTTGTGAGTGGAGTTGGGTCATCCTCTGAGTTTTCATGCCTGATGATGGACCGTGTCCTTAGCCTCGACGCCGTGGAAAAGGGTCAGGTGTTCCCCGAGTTCTGGTTCGACGATGCCCAACTCTCGGGTGGGATGCTCGAAAACCTATCAACTGAGCGGCAGCGGCGGGAAGGAATTTCCGCGTGGGCGGTTGAAAGATTCTCTAGTGTCACTGGCAATTCCGTAGACCGCGAGGCCATCTTTTTCTACGTCTACGGTGTCCTACACAGTGAACAGTTCCGCGAGACCTACGAAGACAACCTTGTGAAAGAGCGTCCTCGAATCCCGATGCCGAAAGATTCAGCGCAGTTCGATGCGTTCAGCGGGGCCGGTAGAAAACTTGCCGACCTCCACCTTGGCTATGAGACTGTCGAACCGTATCCGCTTGAAGAGGTCTGCACCCGTCCAGAGCTTGATCCGCACGTCCTTTACCGTGTGGAGAAGATGCGCTTTCCAAAGGGGCAGGGCGTGAAGGACAGGCCGACCACGATCCACTACAACGATTTCGTGACGCTGAGGGGCGTCCCCGACGATGCGTGGGACTACATGCTCTCGGGGAAAGCAGCCCTCTACTGGATTGTCGACCGCTACCGAGTGTCGAAAGACAAGGAGAGCGGAATTGTGAACGACCCGAACGAGTACTCCGACGACCCTCGGTACATCATCGATCTCGTCAAGAGGATAGTGACGGTGAGCGTGGAGACCCTCAAGATCGTTCGTGAGCTGCCGGTGCTTTCGTTCAACTGAGAATCGCTGATCTCTCTAGCGACGGAGACGTCTGAACTGGAGCACGACGTCTTCATGCTGTAGCGATCCAGTGGATGAGGTAGAAGTTCCGCCTCCTCGAGATCGCCAAGAAAGTGAGTCCAATCCGCAGAATCACAGACCGATGTAACGTCCTCTCTCCGGTCGTAATATTTGGCCTGTCTTCACCAGGTAGTCGAGGGTGGCCGTTACTCTTCGCAGGTCGTCGTCGCGTCCCGAGGCGAGAAGTTGGGTGAGAATCTCTGACGGTGAGAGTGTTCCCTCGGCTCCCCGAAGGGTGGTCAGGATGGCCTCGGTCCGGGGCACTGTTGCGATTTCACCACCTCTGGTGACGCTGCTACGGAGCGAGGCGAGTTGAGCCTCGTACCCTCGAGCCTCCGCGACGTACTCGGCAATCCTCTGCCTCGTCACGGTGAGCTTGGTCTCGATTGTGGCGATGAGTTGGGACGTGCTCATAGTTTCGTCCATTCACAAACAAAAAACAAAGACTACTTTGCTAATAGATGAGCCGTCAAGTGCTTCGGAGTCGGCTCCTTGAACGATCGGGACCTAGGCTGGGGGTCGATTTTCGCGCGGAACTTTTCGCGGAGCTTCTCGCGGAAGTCCCGGGGGGGGGGACTTCCGCGAATTAGGGATGACCAGGACTTCTAATTCAACCAGCGGTGCTAGGCCCTTTGCCATTTGGAACGTAATAGTTTGGAGTCTGGAACGCTCCGTGCGATTCGAATGGAATTGAACGTTCCCGAAGTGTTCGGTCGTCGCGAAAGCTCGTGTTCGAGCTTCGGACATTGCAACTACGCATTGACATGGAGGCGCATGAAGTCTCGACTTGTTGTAGCGATGTCAATGATCATCGCCGTTACTTTCTTTGCGTCCATGGATGTCGCGGGCGCGTCGACGTCGCGATATCTGACGTCGATCTGGTTCTCTTCGCCGGCTAACGGCTACGGCGCCGTGATCCAAACGATCACTTCGGCTAGCGGTTCGTCCTTGGCTTGCACTGACTACGTCGGACTCACGAGCGACGGTGGTCGTCGCTTTCGGAACTTCACAAGGATTGGCACTTGGAACTGCGCGCACGCTGGAGGCGCCACCGCTCTCACCTTCGATGGCGCTGGCGATGGCTTCTTCTACGGCCCCAATCTCTACGAGAGCCATGACGCCGGCACCACATGGTCGCGCGTGCGAACCAGTGGCCGAGTGGTGGACATCTCGACCATTGGGCGTTCCGTGTGGATGATCGAGGCGCTGTGCACGCCACAAGAAGTTGCGCGCAATGCAATGTGCCCACTGAAGATGCAGCAGTCCTCTGACGGAGGGCGCAACTGGTCTGGTCCGGCTACCTTGCCTGGAACTACTTTGGCATTCCCGGCCGCGGGGGCTGCGCCCGCCGCGGGTCAAACAATCCTCACTCGCCTCGACCAACGGCGTGGCGTGTACTCGATTGCGCCGTGGGTCACCGGTTCCGTGAGGAGTGGTCGAGTCCAAACCTGGGTGACCGATAACGCCGGACGTTCATGGGTGCGGCGCGACATCACTTGTGACATCCCGACGATGAGCGAAATGCTGGCGATATCACCGTCGGACGTCTGGACGGCGGTTTGCGCAGGCGAGCCGAGTACAGGCAGCCAAGAAAAGTCGGTCGTGCGCTCTACGAACCAAGGGCGAACGTGGAGATTCGTGACTGGGTGCTCCACCTCGCAGCAATCATGCGGTGGCCTACTTAGCGTTGGCTATCTCGGTGTCGTGAGTGCACCCAGCACTGCACTCCTCGTCGAGTCAGGCATGAGAAGTCCGCTTCGCGTCAGTCGCAACGGGGGACGGACGTGGACGTCGATCAACGGGGCAGTGTCGGATTCGGGTGATGGAGTGGTGAGCATTCAGTTCTTCGGTCCTCGTCAAGGCTTGGGGTTGACGTCGTCGTCTAATCTGATCGTCCACACTGCCGACGGCGGAGTCCATTGGCAAACGTATCGAGCTCGTGTCGGGTGAGTCGCCCTCGTCATCTCGACGTGGTGGCGCTTCAGTTCTCAACGCCGTCGGCGCATAGGCTGAGAGACGACTTTCGCGCGGAACTATCCGCGGAAGGTCACGCGGAAGTCCCGCTCCCGTAGCTCAGGGGATAGAGCATCGGTTTCCTAAACCGTGAGCGCAGGTTCGAATCCTGCCGGGAGCACTCCGAAATCAGTTACATGTGACGGTGCGGCGAACTTTTGCCAGCGCCGAACAACGTTCGTCATGTTGACAGAGTCTCGTCGGTTGGGACCATGGGAGTCCGTCAGCGCAGGGATCGAAAGTGAAGCGGGCAAGGCACGGGTGAGGGTGCCGTTAACGGGAGCACGGTCGGTCAAGGACCTCTGGACGGTACGGTTTGAGTTGACGATTGGATCAGTGTGAGCACAGACGAAGTCGATCAGTATCTCGCGACTACCCCAGTTGACCATCGGCGAGCCCTTGAAGCGCTTCGCGCGACGATGATCCGATTGGTGCCGAACGCCGAACAAGGGATCTCCTACCGAGTTCCGGCCTTCTTCGTGGGTGGAGGCGTGGTGGGGGGGTTCGCGTCGTTTAAGAACCACATGAGTTACTTTCCTTTCAGCGGGTCGGTCTTCGATCAGTTCACCGTTGAACTCGCTGGCTACTCGTACTCGAAAAGCGCACTTCGTTTCACGACGGAACACCCGCTCGCCGATGACCTAGTCGAGCGGCTCATCACCGTTCGCCTGGCCGAGATGGCGGCGGGGAAGCGGTAGCAAAACGGACTCGTGTCCCACACCAATAGAGGTTTGAATTGCTTCGGCAGCCGTGACCTCTACGGCGTGCGTCTCGACGGCCCGTCGCGTCGTCAGATCGTGGTCGCTGCTACGGCGCGGTGTCGTCTGAGACGACCTTCCATCCGGTAGGCAGGCGCACGACCGTCGCCCACGTGATCGTGGACCCAACGACCGGATAGGGCCGGTGCTGCACTTGGACGAGGACGGCCGCGGTCGCAGTCTTCGGCACGACGCCGACGTAGCCGGCCCGCCCGCCACCGGCGTTGAGGCACCAGTGCACTCCGGTGCGCTCGAGCGCGAGATTGAGCACTCGCATGCGGTTACCCATGATCTGAATCGGCGTGAGACGTCGCTTCGTGTAGTAGGTAGTCACGGTGGACTTGACGATAGGGCTCACGGGTTTGATCGGCCAGGTCGCGAGCGTCGGACATCGCGGCAAGGTTGACGCGGCGATGGGTGAACCACCGGCGAGCGCCGATAGCGGTAACGCGAGTGCCGCTCCGGCGAGCATCGCGGCACGAATCTGCCGCCAACGGGTGGACCCGACAAGCGAGAGTGCACCGATCATGACGCCTCCTCGGTGACGAGGCCCCGGGCGGATTCTCCGTCTCAACCGAAACCTACGCCCTGCGCTCACGATGGTCCAATCGGCGTTGTCACGTCCAACCAGTCACCTGGTGTCGCGCCACGCGCCGGTCGATCGCGACCACGTCGTGAGCGGTCACGTCGGTGCACCACGCGTACCGCTCTGGGGCCGCTGTCCTACGGCGTGCGCGCGGTCTTGACCGATAGAGTCTCGACACGACGAACGAGTGACGAAGTCAACGAGATGAGAGTGACGAGCGACAATGAGCGAAGCGCTACTGGTGATGGATATGCAGGTCGGCATCGTCGATCGCCTCGGGGAGAGGGCGCACGACATCCTCGCGAACGTCGGTGCGGCGCTGTCGGCGGCCCGGGAACACGGACTGGCGGTGGTCTTCGTTCGCGTCGCGTTTCGTGATGGCGCGCCCGAGATCAGCTCGAACAACAAGGCATTCTCGTCAGCAGCATCGTCGGCATCGCTCGGTGAGACGAATCCGGCAACGCAGATTCACCCATCCCTCGCACCGCGCGACGGCGAGGTGCTCGTCACCAAGCGGCGCGTCAGCGCGTTCGCCGGGAGCGACCTTGATGTAGTGCTCCGGTCGCTCGGCGTCGACGCACTCGTTCTCACGGGACTTGCCACGAGTGGCGTGGTGCTCTCGACGACTCGACAGGCAGCGGACCTTGACTTTCGCCTGACGGTCCTTCGTGACGCGTGCGCCGACGCCGACGACGAGGTCCACCGGGTGTTGACCGAGAAGGTGTTCCCGCGTCAGGCGACGGTGGTGACGACGGCCGAGTGGGTGGCCGAGCTCCACAACTGATCCGAACCGGTGGCCGTGTCCCGCGCCGGCCGACGAGCGTCACTGGACGGTGTGGTTCGTTGGCCGATGCCGCGCCGCGGGCCATTGCTCGGCGACTCGTGAAGGTCATTGTCCTGAACGGTGTCGGTGCGGTCACCGTTCATCGGGCGGACGACGCCCGAGCGGGCGTCTCGCGCTACTCGAGGGTCGCGGCGTCAAACGCCAGGACGGCGTCGTCGAGCGAGACCACCATGGTGGGCTCGACGTTCTGGTGGGTTGAACCGGCGAGTCGAACGACGGTGCCCCACGCGGCAAAGCCCACGGCGTGTGACGCGAAGGCCATCGGACCCTCGACGATCTTGACCTCGACGACCCCGGTGCCCTTGAGGTCGATAGCGGCGCGCTGCATGCGCTCCATCGCCAGTTCGCGGGCCGAGTAGATCGCCTCGGTGTAGTTGGCGAGTTCCACGTTCTGGCTCTGCTGCTGCAGAACTGCGCCCACCGTGCGACGCGGCGCGTAGACGAAGCTGGCGCCAACGGCGAGCCCGAGCGGCTCCCACCCCGACGCCGCGAGCCGGGCGAAGTCGCGCGCGGACAGGTCCGAGGCGAAGACGCGGGCCGCGGGGACCCGAGCGGCGCCGATCGGCCGGACCGCGGTTCCGATCAGCGAGACTTCGGTGAACGAGGGGTGGACCGTTCGCTCGACGTGCACGCCCACGACGCCGTGCGCTCCGGCCGCCGCGGCCTCGTCACTGATGCGGCTCGTCGCCATGCGAAAGGCGTTGGCGTGGGCCTGCGCGGCGGCCACGATCTCGCCCTGGCCCCAGCTCCAGAGGCCAACGGGGGTGGAGAACATGGAGTAGCCCGTGACCAGTTCCACGGACTCCCATCCGACGGCGTGGAGGTTCAACTCCTCGTCGATCGAGAGGTCCGAGGTCGTCCCAGCGCCAATAGCGCGCTCGGCGGGGTTGGCGGCCAAGGCGTTCTTGACGAGTGCGCGAACGTCGGACTTCGCGGGTTCGAAGGGGACGCTCACGAGAGACGTACCGTTGGTTCGGGTGCGCGCAGCGGCACGAAGTCGCCCACGCGACGGGCGCGATTGCCCCGAAGCAGGCACTGGATCTCGATGTCGCCGTGTTCGTACTCGTGCTCGGTCGCGAGCAGCTCAACGCCCTGCAGGACGTCGCCGTGCAACTGGGCGCGCGCACTGGCCCGCACGAGCGCGCGCGCCTGGGTCTGGGCGCGCACGACCTGATCGATCTCGACGCTCGACGCGTCCTGTGACCACGCACTGATGCCGCCGCCGCCCAGCAGGTATTCGGTGATGCAGTAGGCCCACACCCGCACCGAGGCCACGGCGGTCACGATCGAGACCGGCGTGAAGCCGGCTTCGAAGGCCTTGAGCAGCCGCTGGCCCGAGAGGTACGTGGTCCACGGCGTGGTCGGGGTGGAATCGGTGCCCGCGAGCCGCACTGCGGTGCCGCGCAGGTGGAACTCGATGACGCCGGCGCCCACGATGGAGCTCTGGGTGTCGACGACCCCCATGACGCCAATCGCCCCGAGGCGTGTCGCCTCGTCGAGCATGCGCGCGCTCGCGGCGGCGAAGCCTTGACTCCAGGTCTGTTCCACCCAGTACTGCTCGTAGTTCTGGCCCCACATCCGGTGCTCGCCGGCGACCATGCCGTGGGGGCACTGGTAGTTCTCGACGTAGCCGCGCGCCTCGCGGTAGGGCGAGAGGTTGCGCTGCAGCGAACCGACGGCGTAGCTGCTCGACTGCATCGCGCAGTAGCCCTGCACGAGTCCGACCGGTTCGAGCCCCATGTCGAGCACCGCCGCGAAGTCCGAGACGCTCAGGCCCGACGTGAACGACTCGTTCGACGCGTCACCGGCGACGTCGGCGCCGCTCATCAGTTGTCCAGCGAGATGATGGTCGTCGGCTTGGCGAGGGTCACCGGCTCACCGGTCCTCGTGACCGCGGTGCCGAGCGCGAGGAACTCGATGGTGTGTGACCCCCACTGGTGTGACTTCTCCTCGAGTCTCACGCCGACGACGCCCGTCGCCCCGAGACGCGCGGACTCGTCCTGCATCCTGGTCATCGCGAGCTCGCGAGCCTCGTAGAGCGCCTGGGTGAAGTTGGGCAGCTCGACGTTCTGACCGGTCGAACTGAGCGTCTGGCCGAGACCGCGGTGGGCGATGTGGTACACGCAGGTCCCCATGACGAGTCCCTGGGGGGCGTAGCCGGTCTGGGAGAGGGTCCAGAAGTCCTGGCCCGAGAGGTCCGAGGTGAAGGGCTTGCCGAGCTTGTTTCGTCGTGAGACGCCGTCCTCAGCCTTGACCGCGGTGCCCACCGCGATGAACTCGGCCGCGTCCTTGCCCCACTCGTAGTAGTTGACGTCCAGCCGGACCCCGACGACGCCGTCGGCGCCCAGCTCGGCGGCCTCCTCCTCCATCCGGTTCATGGCCAGTTCGCGCGCGTTGTACATCGCCTCGGTGAGCTTGGTCAGCTCCTGGCTCTGGCTCCACTTCCTCGTCTGGATTCCCGTGTGGTAGATGGATGAGCCCATGACGAGCCCGACGGGGTGGAATCCCGCCTCCTTGACGAGCAGGAACTCGTTGACCGACAGGTCCGAGGTGAAGAGGCCGTGTTCGAGTTCCTCGAGGCGGTGCTCGGTGGCCTCGGGGAGGTCATTGGCGTGGTCACTCATTGGTTTTCTCCGATGACGAGATGTTCGAGGGCCCGGCGAGCCGAATCACTGCGTTCGGCCTCGTTCGCGAGCGCTGCGACGAGTCGTGTTATCCATTGGTCGACGTCGAGCGTCTCGCTGCGGATCTTGATACCCCCGGAGAGGTGTGCCGCGCCGCAACGAAGCCGCGAGCCGTCCGCGTCCGCCTCGAACTGCTCGTCGCCGATCGAGATCCGAACCCCCGCGATGTCGCGGCTCTTGCGGAGACGTCCGCCGGCGAACGTGGTCTCAATTCGATCACCGAGGGCGTCGGCCAGTCCGCTTGCGAGGGCCCTCAGCAGGGCTTGGACGTCCGATCCGTTCGACCTCAGCGTCGCCGCCGCGAGCGCGAGTTCAGTGGAGTCGTCAGAGGATGCCACGCGGCGACCTTATCGCCCGCGGCGCCGACCAAACCGGTCGTCTCACTGTTCGGACAGGATCGCCTCGAGTTCGGCCAGCGGATCGCGCACGACGGGCCCGCGTACTTCGACCTGAGCCCGCACGATCGTCCCGGTGAAGCGGAACGGTGCGGCGTAGCCCTCGCCAATGGCCGGGCCGAGTTCGTAACCACACGTGAGGCCAGCCCCGACGCCGTTGAAGCCCGAGGGCGTGAAGCGCGCGATGGCCCCAGTCGCCGCCACGGCCCCGTCTATGGTGATCGTGCCGGTGCCGCCCAGTCCTTCGTCCTTTTCGAAGTCGTAGACGACGCGGTGCGCTCCGGCGGCGAGCGGGTCGGTGGCCGCCACCACCTGGCGCTCTTTGCCGTAGAGGTTGTGCACGTAGCGGACCAGGCCGTCGAGTACCTGCAGGGACCAACCACCGAGCGCCGAGCCGAGGGCGAGCAGCACGCCGTTCGCGCCGCGCTCGGGAACGACCACGTCGACGACGATCGCATGAGATCGATTGCGCACGTTGACGGCCACCGCTTCGGGAACCGGGGCGCCGCCCGGGAAGTACCGGTAACGTTCGCGCGCGCGGAAACGGGTCGGCTTGGGATGAACGATCGCCCAGAGCACACGATTGTCGAGTGGCAGCACGTCGTTGCGCTCGGCCTCTACCCACCAGCGGCCGATCAACTCCGCGAGCAGTTCGGGGTGTTCGTCGGCGAGGTCGGTCGTTTCAGTGGGGTCGGCGATGACGTCGTAGAGCTCCCAGCGATCGCGGTCGAAGGGATCGTTCGGATTCTGGTCGTCGTAGAGCGGACCGACCGGGTGGAAGGCGACGGCCTTCCACCCTCGGTGGTAGATCGCGCGCGAGCCGAACATCTCGAAGTACTGCGACTCGTGGCGCTCGGGCGCCACGTCGGTGCCGGGCTCGAGCAGGTAGGCGAAACTCGTCCCGTCGACGTGACTCTGGGCGACGCCGTCGATCGTGCTCGGGGGCATCACGTCGAGCAGTTCAAGCACCGTGGGTGCCACGTCGATCGCGTGGACGAACTGGTGACGGATGGCATCCGACGTCACGCGGCGTGGCCAGCGAACGACGCAGGGGTCCGCGACGCCTCCCTCGTGGACTTCGCGCTTCCAGCGGCGAAACGGCGTGTTACCGGCCATCGTCCAGCCCCAGGGGTAGTTGTTGTGCGTGAGCGGTCCGCCGATCTCGTCGATCCGCGCCAACATCTCGTTTTGGTCGGCGGGGTCGAGGTTGGTGAGTCGAACGTCATTGATCGAGCCATCGGCTCCCCCTTCGGCGCTCGCTCCGTTGTCCGACACGACGATGACGATCGTGTTCTCGGTTTCGCCGAGGTCATCGATGAAATTGAGGACCCGGCCCACTTGCTCGTCCGCGTGGCTCAAGAACCCGGCATAGGACTCCATGAATCGGGCCGCCACCCGGCGCTCGTCGGCTGACAGTTCGTCCCACGGCCGCACCCACGGCGGGCGCGGCGAAAGTGTCGCGGCGTCGGCCACGATCCCGAGTGACCGCTGACGTGCGAAGGTCCGTTCGCGCCAGAGGTCCCACCCTTGATCGAACTGGCCCCGATAGCGCTCGAGCCAGTGGGGCGGCGGTTGGTGAGGGGAGTGGCAGGCGCCGGTGGCGAAGTACAGGAAGAATGGCTGACTCGCGTCGACGGCGCGAAGGTCGCCGAGGAAGGTAATCGCGTGGTCGGCGAGGTCCTGGCTCAAGTGGTACCCGCTCTCGTAGGAGCCGGGTGGCCGTACCGCGTGATTGTCCTCGAAGAGCGCGGGGTTGAACTGGTGGGTCTCTCCGCCGTGGAACCCGTACCACCGATCGAAGCCCCTCGCGAGTGGCCAGGTCGAGCGGGGCCCGGCCATGCTCGTTTCGTCCTCGGGCGTGAGGTGCCACTTGCCCACCGCATAGGTGGCGTAGCCGCGCGCACGGAGGATTTCGGAAAGGAAGCCGTTCTCCTTCGGCGGTCGACCGTAGTAACCGGGAAAGCCGACCGCGAGGTCGGCGACGCGCCCCATCGAACTGCGGTGATGGTTGCGGCCGGTGAGCAGGCAGGCGCGGGTCGGCGAACAGAGTGACGTGGTGTGGAAGTTGGCCAGTCGCACGCCGCCGGTAGCGAGCGAGTCGATCGTCGGCGTCTCGATGTCTGAGCCGTAGCAACCGAGTTGGGCAAACCCGACGTCGTCGAGCACGACGAGCACGACGTTCGCGGCTCCGTCCGGTGCGCTCGGTGTTTCGGGCCACCACGGTGATGAGTCGCGCCAGTCGCGCCCAATGGAACCGCCAAACGTCGACGACATCAATCCTCCTGACACCACCACCCGCCACACTACGGCCGGCGAGCGAGCACGGGCCGCTCACTGGATAGGTTGGGATCGATGACCCCGCCCGCCATCAAACACCGTCAGGGATGGCTTCGAGGGGTGATCGGCGTCGTGGTCGGTGCGGTCGTTCTCGAACTGCTCGTCTCGGGTCACGGCGAGTTGGCCGGCGCACTGTCGAGATTCGCCTCGATGTCACTACCGTTCGCGTTACTGGCGGTCGCGGCCGAGGGCGCCTCGCTGCTCGCCTTTTCACTGGCGCAGCGGCGCGTGCTCGCATCTGGCGCGCGCCACAACCTCGGGTGGCTGTACCTGCTCACCCTCGCCAACGACGCCATCGCGCTGAGCGTGCCGGGTGAGCCAGCGGTCTCGAGCGCGTACCGGTATCGCCAGTACCGCCGCCGTGGCGTGGAACCCGCCGTCGCCGGTTGGTCGATCCTCACACTGATGATCGCCCAAGCGGTAGGGCTGTGCCTCGTGCTCGTCGCGGGCGTCGTCGTGGCCCTGGCGACGCGGGCGTACGCTCCCGGCCTCGCGGTGACCGTCGTGTTGCTCGTGGTCGTGCTCGGAGCCTCCGCGGTGCTCCTTCGCCGCAACGCGCTGATCAGGCTCGTCACGTCGTTGCTCCGCGCCGTGCGTCGCGTGACCGGTCATCCGCGCGGCGACCTCGCGACGCGTCTAGACCGGCTCCTCGCCGAGATGCGCGCCGTACGGCTGTCTCGCGGGGGGCAAATGACGGTGGTGTTCTGGGCGGCGTCGGCGTGGTTCTTTGACGCCCTGTGCCTGCTCGCCGCCTTTCGGTCGGTCGCGGCGCCCATTCCGTGGCGCGGCGTGCTCCTCGCCTACGGACTCGCGCAGATCCTCGCGGTCCTGCCCTTCGCGCCCGGCGGTCTCGGTCTGGTCGAGGGGGGACTCGCGGTCGTGTTGGTCGCCTACGGCGCGCCCGCGGCGCCGACCGTGGCGGCGGTGCTGGTCTACCGCCTCGTCGCCTACTGGCTCGCCCTGGCGATCGGGTGGCCGACGGTCGGAATCCTCGCGGTCAGCCAACGGCGCCACGAGCGCCGCACGGGCGGCGCCTGAGTGAGCGCCGACCGTGGCGGCGTGGGCCCGGCGTCGGAGGTGACGCCGGGCCCGGACACCTACGCGGAGATCTCCTTGCGATCACCCTTGGAGCTGACGTCGACCCGACGCGGCTTGGCGTGCTCCGCGATCGGGATTGCGATGGTGAGCACACCGGATTCGTAGTCGGCGTTGATCTTCTCGGAGTCCAAACTCGTCCCGAGGAAGATCTGGCGCGTGAAGGTGCCGTAGGGGCGCTCGGACATGAGTCGCTCGACACCTTCGGCGGACTTGGGTGCGGAGCGCTCAGCCTTGATCGTGAGCACGTTGTTCTCGACGGTGAGTGAGATCTCCTTCGGGTCGACGCCCGGAAGGTCGACGAAGATCAGGAACGAGTCACCGTTGCGGTAGGCGTCCATGGGAACCGAGTGGGTTCGGGCCACGTCGGGGCTCGCCCAGAACTGCTGCAGGAACCGGTCGATGTCCCTGAATGCGTCGTTTCGAACAAGAGCCATGTGAAAACCTCCTGTTTGATTGTTCTGCTCTTGATGCGTCGAATCGCTTCGACGGTCCCATTTTAGCACTCGATCGTAGAGAGTGCTAACGGGCAACATTCCTGATCACAGGGGAGGCATTGACGCGACGAGGCACGGTGTACCCGGCTCGTTGGTCGTGACGAAGGTTTCCTCAGGGTGCGATGGCGTCACCGAATCGGCGGGGGCAGTCCCCGCTACGGTCAGGGCACAGCGTGAAAAGAGGGGGGCCTATGACCACGCTTTTGAATCGTCCCAATACGGCGTTACTGGTCATTGACGTGCAGAACGGCGTCGTCACCGGCGCCCACGAGCGCGACGCCGTCGTCGAGAACATCGCCATGGTCGTGGAGCGCGCTCGGCAGGAGGACGTGCCGGTCGTGTGGGTGCAGCACCACGACGCGGGTCTCGTGCGCGACAGCGACGACTGGCAACTCGTGCCCGAGCTGCACCGGGGCGCCGACGAGGCGCTCGTGCACAAGGCCTACGGCGACTCCTTCGAGGACACCACGCTCGAGAGCGAGCTCGCCGCCCGCAAGGTCGGGCGACTGGTCATCGTCGGCGCCCAGACCGACGCGTGCATTCGCTCGACGCTACACGGCGCGATCGTGCGCGGCTATGACACGGTGCTCGTGAGTGACGCCCACACCACCGAGGACGGCACCCAGTGGGGCGCGCCGCCGCCCGCGCAGGTCATCGCGCACACGAACATGTACTGGAGCGGTCAGACCGCACCCGGCCGCACAGCCGACACCGTCACGGCGCGCGAGGTCGACTTCAGCGCAGCGGGCTGATCCACAGCTGTTTCGTCAGTCCTTTAGATTTCTCACCGGGTCCCGGGCGGGCTACTCGTCGCCGTGGGCGCGTACGACCTTGCCGACCGCCTCGGCGACCGCCTTGGCGACGCTCGCGTTAAAGACCGTCGGCACGATGTAGTTGGGCGACAGGTCGTCAGAACTCACGGCGTCGGCGATCGCACGGCCCGCCGCGATCTCGACCTCCTCGGTGATCCGCGTCGCGCCCGCGTCGAGCAGGCCTCGGAAGATGCCAGGGAAGGCGAGCACGTTGTTGATCTGGTTGGGCTCGTCGCTGCGGCCGGTGGCGACGATCGCGGCGTGACGGCGCGCGATCTGCGGGTCGATCTCGGGGTCGGGGTTGGCCAAGGCGAAGACGATCGACTTGGGGGCCATGACGGTGAGTTGCTCCTCGGTGACGAGGTTCGGTCCCGAGACGCCCACGAAGACGTCCGCGCCGCGCATCGCCTCGGTGAGGTCGCCGCGACGCTTCTCGACGTTGGTGTGGCTGGCGAGCCAGCGGCGGTCCTCGTCGAGGTTCGGGTCGTTCTCGTCCAAGATGCCGTGACGGTTCACCCCGATGATGTCGCCGACCCCTTCGGCCATCAAGAGCTTGGAGATCGCCACGCCCGCGGCGCCGACGCCGAGCATGACGACTCTGACGTCCTTCATCTCCTTGCCCACGACGCGCAGCGCGTTGCGCAGTGCCGCGTAGACGACGACGGCGGTGCCGTGCTGGTCGTCGTGAAAGACCGGGATGTCGAGCATCTCGCGCAGGCGCCGTTCGATCTCGAAGCACCGCGGGGCCGCGATGTCCTCGAGGTTGATGCCGCCGTAGACCGGGGCGAGGCACTGCACGATGCGCACGATCTCGTCGACGTCCTGGGTGTCCAAGCAGACCGGCCAGGCGTCGATGTCGGCGAATCGCTTGAAGAGCAGGGCCTTGCCCTCCATGACGGGCAGGGCCGCCTCGGGACCGATGTTGCCCAGGCCCAGCACCGCTGAGCCGTCGGTGACCACGGCGACGGTGTTGCGCTTGATCGTGAGGTTACGCGCGAGGGACTTGTCCTTGGCGATCGCGTTGGAGATTCGCGCGACGCCAGGCGTGTAGGCCATCGAGAGGTCGTCGCGGGTCTTGAGCGCGATCTTGGGCTTGACCTCGATCGTGCCGCCGAGGTGCATCAGGAACGTGCGGTCGCTGATCGCGTGGACCTTGGCGCCCGCGACGGCCTCGACGACCTGGCCGAGGACTGACGCGTGGTCTTCGTTGCTCGCGTTGCAAGTCACGTCAACGACCATGTGGCCGTCGATGGGCTCGACCACGTCGAGCGCGGTGACGAGGCCGCCGGCGTCGGCGACGGCGGTGGCGATGTCGGGAATCGTCGACGCCGCGTCCAAAATGACGCGCATGGTGATGGAGTAGGAGGCGCTGGGCATGCTCATGGGGGGTTCACGGCTTTCTCGCGGGATGGTTTGCTGGTGCCGCCGAATGCGCCCGAAGGCACCGCCGTCCATGCTAGGTCGCGGGCCGCAACGCCTTTGGAGTCCGAAGACCGTTACTTCGGGGTAACGCTAGGCACCGATGACCCGAACTGGTCCGCGGTAGAGCGCCGGTCGTCGGAAGCGCATGACAGCGATCTGGGCGCGCCGGCGCAGCACCTCGTCCAGGTCGAGCGTGGCGGTGATGACCTGGGGTTCGGCGCCCGATGACTCGGCGAGGATGACGCCCCACGGGTCGACGATCAACGCGTGGCCGAAGGTCGCGATGCCCTCGGCCGTGACGCCGGCTTGGGTCGCGGCGACGACGAAGGCGTGGTTCTCGATCGCGCGCGAGCGCACCAGCACGTGCCAATGGCTCTGGCCGGTGCTCGCGTTGAAGGCCGCGGGCACTGCGAGCACGTCGGCCCCGTTGGCGGCGAGCGCCTGGTAGAGCTCGGGGAAGCGAACGTCGAAGCAGACCGAGAGCCCGACGCTGAAGCGCTTCAACCGGGCGACCACCAGCTCCTCGCCGGCGCTGAGGTCGTCCGATTCCCGATGGGTCACCGCACCGGGCACGTCGACGTCAAAGAGGTGGGCCTTGCGGTAGGTCGCGACGATCGAACCCGTCGCGTCGATCAGGACGCTCGTGTTGAACGGACGGTCGCCCTCGCGCCGCTCGAGCATGCTGCCCAGGTGCAGGTGGATGCGCCGACGCTTGGCCACTGCCGCGAGGCGCGTGGTCGTGGGACCGGGGATCGACTCGGCCACCTCGGCGTAGCGCCGCGCCGGCCCGAGGTAGTTGAAGTACTCGGGCACCTGGACGTAGGTCGCGCCCTCGTCGGCGGCGAGCTCGATCAGGGCGATAGCGGACTCGAGGTTGTGAACGGGGTCCGAACCCGAGTTCATCTGAATCGCGGCGACGTTGACCGTGCGAGCCTTCACGAAGCCTCCTGTCCTAGTGGCAATCTACCGGCGGTGACAGCGAGTTAGTCGGGCTCGGTGGAGGTGGACGTGGCGACCCAGTCGCGTACCTCGTGCTTGCGGGTCTTGCCGGTCGCGGTCTTGGGCAGCTGGTTTGCGACGAGCACGCGCTTGGGCACCTGGAACCCCGCGAGATGGGCCCTCGCGTAGGCGATCACCGACTCGGGGATCGCCGCCTCGTCGAGCGATCCGTCGGGCACCACGACCGCCCATACGGCCTCGCCCCAGTACTCGTCGGCGACGCCCACGATGACGCTCTCGAGGACCCCGGGGGCGCTGCTCACCACGCGCTCGACGTCGACCGAGGACACGTTCTCGCCGCCGGACTTGATGATGTCCTTCAGTCGGTCGGTGAACCAGACGACGCCGTGCTCGTCGACGTGACCGATGTCGCCGCTGTGGAACCAGCCGTGGGCGAAGGCGTCGGTGTTGGCCTCGCGGTTGTTCCAGTAGCCGCTCGCCACGTGTGGACCGCGATAGGCGATCTCGCCCGTCTCGCCGGCGGGCACGGGGTGTCCGTCGGCGTCGAGGCAGTCGGTGCGAACCGTCGGGACCGACGGCCCCCACGATTCGGGCGCGGTGCTTCGATGCTCGGGCCACTGCAGGACCGTGGCGGGGACCACCTCGGTCTGGCCGGAGCCGAGGATCACCGCCGCGTTCACGAAGGCGTCGTCCACTCGCGCGAGCAACTCGCGGCTCATCGGGGCCATCGCGTACACGGCACGACGCACGGAGGTGACGTCGCGCGCGGCGCTCGCTTGCGCGGCCACGACCGCCCCCCACATCATGGGCAGCAGCATCAGGTGGGTGACCCGGTGCGCCTCGACGGCGTCGAGGAGGGCGTCGGGGTCAAAGGGGCCGACGAGGACGACGGTTCCCCCGGTCACGAGCACCGGCAGGCAGAGCGTGTTGAGGGCCGTGGTGTGAAAGAGCGGCAGGACGTTGAGCAGCACCGATGGCTCGGACCCCCAGCGGTGCTCCATCATCAGGGCGTTGGTGAGGCTCGCGACGAGGACGCTGAGGTGGCTCACGAGGACGCCCTTGGGACGCGAGGTCGTGCCCGAGGTGTAGAGGCACTGGACCGTGTCGCGGTCCTCGACGAGCACCGCGAGGGCGGGACCGGCGCCCGAGGCGAGGTCGTCCCAGCGAAGCACCGCGCTGTGGTCGCTGGCGAGTGGCGCGTCGCCCACCACGATCACCGTGGTGACCGCAGCGAGATGCGCGAGCAGGCCCTCGAGGATCGAGACGAAGGCCGCGTCGACCACCACGATGGGCGACGCGGCGTCGGCGATGATCCACTCGACGTCAGCCGGCGCCAGCGTCACGTTCACCGGCATGGCGACGAGGCCCGCCTTGGCGCAGGCGAAGTAGGTGGCCAACAGGCGCCACGAGTTGCCCATCAGCATGGTGACCGGAGTCCCTCGTTCGCCGACGATCCGGTGCAGCGACCTCGCGAGGGCTTCGGCCGCGTCGTCGAGCTGGCGGTAGGTGATCGACGCGCCGCGGTCGAGAACCGCGGCGCGCTCGGGGAACATCGCGGCCGAGCGGCTGATCGCGTCGCCCACGCAGGTGCGCGTGGCGAGGTTCACGTCCAGGGGATCGAGTCCGGAGAGGTCTGGTTTCACGCCACGTCCTTTCGAGGTCGAGCCCCTTACATGGGGTAGCCGTCGAGCCGGGCGAGCACCTTGAGCATCACCTCGTCGGCCCCACCACCGATCGACGACAGTCGCATGTCGCGAAAGAACCGCGCCGTCCAGTTCTCCTCCATGTAGCCCACGCCGCCGTGGAACTGCAGGCACAGGTCGGCCACGTCGCGCGCCAGCCGGCCGGCGGTCAGCTTCGCGACGGTCGCCTGGCGGGTGATGTCCTCGCCGGCGCTGAGGTCGCTCGCGCACTGCAGGTTGTGGCTGCGCAGGAGGTCCACGCGCGCCGAGAGCTCGGTGAGGCGGTAGGCGACGTACTGGCGCGAGGCCAGCGGCTCGCCGAAGGTGCGGCGCTCGAGCAGGTAGTCACGGGTCCGCTCGAGGGCGTAGCGACACTGCCCGGCGATCGAATACGCGGCGCTCATGCGTTCGAGCACGAACTGGCGCATCTGCTGCTCGAACCCACGATCGGCCTCGCCGATCGTGTTCTCGAGCGGCACGCGCACGTCATCGAGCACGAGCTCGGCGGTGTCCGAGGAGCGATTGCCGAGCTTGTCCAGTACCCGAGCCACGCTGAAGCCCGGGGTCGAAGTCGGCACGATGATCTGGGACATCCCGCGGTAGCCACGCTCGCCGGACGTGCGCGCGAGCAGACAGACCCAGTCGGCCTGGGCCCCGTTGGTTATGTAGAGCTTGCGTCCGGTGATGACCCAGTCGCCGCCGTCGCGCACCGCGCGCGTGGTGATCGCCGCGACGTCGCTGCCCGCGTCGGGCTCGGTCACCGCGATGGCCGCGACCGCCGTGCCCGCGATCGCCGGGGCGAGGAAGCGCTGCTTCAACTCGTGGGTGCCGAACTCGGCGAGGGCTGGCGTGGCCATGCTCGTCTGCACGCCGATTGCCATCGCGACGCCCGCGGCGCCGATCCGGCCGTACTCCTCGCCGGCGATGAGCGAGAAGAGGGGGTCCGCCCCCTCGCCGCCGTAGGCCGGGTCGTACTCGAGGCCGAGCAGCCCGTAGGACGCGAGCCTGGGGAAGAGCTCGTGCGCGGGGAAGGCGCCGCGACGCTCCCACTCGTCGACGTGGGGGTTGATCTCACGATCGACGACGGCGCGAACCGTCGCGCGGAAGGCCTCGTGCTCGTCGGAGAAGCGCACGAGGCGCAGCGTAGCGCGAGTCGGCTAGGCGGAGTGGTGCTCGCCGACCTCGACGGGGCCGAGCTCGGCCATCTCGTCGTCGGAAAAGACCGACGAGCGGATGAGGAAGCGCACGCCCTCGGGCGCCTCGAGCGAGAAGCCACCGCCGCGGCCCGCCACGACGTCGACGAGCAGGTGGGTGTGGGACCAGTGCTCGAACTGGTCGGCGCCCATGTAGAACGGTGTGCCGGCGACCTCGCCGAGGTAGACGTCGCGCTGGCCGATGCGGAACTCGCCGCGGGGATAGCACATGGGGCTCGAACCGTCACAGCAGCCGCCCGACTGGTGGAAGAGCAACGGACCGTGCTCATCCACCAGTCGGGCGACGAGTGCCGCCGCCTCGTCGGTGATGTCGACGCGACGAAGTTCGCTCATGATTAGAAGAACCCTAACTTGCGGGGCGAGTAGCTGACGAGCAGGTTCTTGGTCTGCTGGTAGTGGTCGAGCATCATCAGGTGCGTCTCGCGGCCGATCCCGGACCCCTTGTAGCCCCCGAAGGCGGCGTGGGCGGGGTAGAGGTGGTAGCAGTTGGTCCACACCCGCCCCGCCTTGATCGCGCGGCCCACGGTGTAGGCCGTGTTGACGTCGCGGGTCCACAGTCCGGCGCCCAGCCCGTAGAGGGTGTCGTTGGCGATGGCGATCGCCTCCTCGGTCGTTGCGAAGGTCGTGACCGAGAGCACCGGTCCGAAGATCTCCTCTTGGAAGATGCGCATCGAGTTATGGCCCTTGAAGATCGTCGGCTCGACGTAGTAGCCACCGTCACAGCCCTCGACCTGGCGCTGGCCGCCGCCGACGAGCACCTCGGCGCCCTCGCTGCGGCCGATGTCGAGGTAGGAGAGGATCTTCTCGAGCTGGTCGTTGGACGCCTGGGCGCCGACCATGGTGTCAGTGTCGAGCGGGTTGCCGAGCGTGATGGCGTTCACCCGGGCGATGCAGCGCTCCATGAACTCGTCGTAGATCGACTCGTGGATCAGCGCCCGCGACGGGCACGTGCAGACCTCGCCCTGGTTGAGCGCGAAGAGCACGAGCCCCTCGATCGCCTTGTCGAGGAAGTCGTCGTCGGCGGCCATGACGTCGGGGAAGAAGATGTTCGGGCTCTTGCCGCCGAGCTCGAGGGTCACCGGGATGATGTTCTCCGAGGCGTACTGCATGATGAGCCGACCGGTCGTCGTCTCGCCGGTGAAGGCGACCTTGCCGATGCGCGGCGAGGAGGCGAGGGGCTTGCCCGCCTCGACGCCAAAGCCGTTGACCACGTTGAGCACGCCCGCTGGCAGCAGGTCCGCGATGAGTTCGACGACCTTCAGGATCGACCAGGGCGTCTGCTCGGCGGGCTTGAGCACCACGCAGTTGCCCGCGGCGAGGGCCGGCGCGACCTTCCAGGCGGCCATCAGGATCGGGAAGTTCCAGGGGATGATCTGGCCGACGACCCCGAGCGGCTCGTGGAAGTGGTAGGCGACCGTCGTGTCGTCGATGATCCCGATCGAACCCTCCTGGGCGCGCAGGGCGCCCGCGAAGTACCGGAAGTGGTCGATCGCGAGCGGGATGTCGGCCGCGAGGGTCTCGCGGATGGGCTTGCCATTCTCGTAGCACTCGGCGATCGCGATGGCCTCGAGGTTGGCCTCCAGGCGGTCGGCGATGCGCAGCAGCACGAGCGACCGCTCGGCGGGACTGGTCGCGCCCCACGCGTCCTTCGCCGCGTGGGCGGCGTCGAGGGCGAGCTCGACGTCCTTGGCGTTGGAGCGGGCGATCGTCGTGAAGACCTGACCCGTAATCGGTGTGACGTTGTCGAAGTACTTGCCGTCCACTGGTGGCACCCAGCGGCCGCCGATGAAGTTGTCGTACGCGGGCTGTACGGTGACTGGACTGCCGGGCGAGCCGGGAACGTCGTAGAGCATGATCCCCCCAATTTCCTTGCTGGCGCGAGCGCCGAACCTGCGTTGCGTGTCTCGCAACGGGCGAATGGTAGGGGCGATCAGGTTGGGAAAAGGTTGGCCCGTGGCGCCATCGCGTCGGCGTCGGTGCCACGGTATGGTTCGCACGGGACAGACGTTGTCACCGAGGTCTGGGGGGACGTGAATCGCGAGCTCAAGGAGCGTCGGGGCGACGCCGAGGCAGTCTGGCGCTACGCCGTGCAGGCGCGTGGCTCGACGAGCGCGGCGCGCCCGGAGGTGTTCGCGTCCTGGCAACGGTCGGCCCAGGCGGTGTCGGTCGACCTCGCCCTGGCGCCGATGGTCGAGCCCGGCGTCGTGACCGCCCAGTTCGCGGAGTCGCGACTCGGCCGGGCGAGTCAGGTCATCCTCGATGACCTGCGCGAGCTCAGTGCCGACGGCGACCTCGTCGCGGCGCTGACCGACGACACGGTGACCATCACGTGGCTCTCGGGGGGCCGGCGAATGCGCCGCAACGCCGACGCCGTCAACTTCACGCTCGGGGGGTGCTGGAGTGAGGGGTCGGTCGGGACCAACGCGCTCGCCCTCGCCCACGAGTTGGGCCGTCCGGCGACGGTCTTCTCGGCCGAGCACTACGCGCCGATGGTCCACGACTGGGTCTGCTACTCGGCCCCGATCATCGATCCCGCCGACGGTCGTTCCCTCGGGGTCATCGACGTGTCCTCGCTGTGGAGCAAGTTCAACCCGTCGCTGCTCACCATGGTGCGCGCCCTCGCGCGCAACGTCGAGTACGAGCTGGCCCGCGATCCGGTGGCGGCGGTCGTGGTCGTCTCGCCCGAGCCGCGCACCGAACTCACGCTGCGCGTGCTCGGATCCTCGGCCGTGACGGTCAACGGCTCGCCCGTGCGGGTGAGCCCCCGCCAGCTCGAGCTGCTCGCGATCCTGGCCATGCACGACGACGGCCTCTCGCTCGACGAGCTGACGGCGCTGCTCTACGGCGACCAGCCGATCAGCGTCACCACGGTGAAAGCGGAGCTCTCGCACCTGCGCCAGCTGGTCGGCGGGGTCATCGCGTCGCGGCCGTACCGACTGACCGGCCGCGTGGACGCCGATCACGCGCGGGTGCTGCGCACCCTCGCCAGTGGCGACCTCAACGCCGCGCTCGACCTGTATCGCGGGTCGTTGCTGCCGAGCTCGCAGAGCCCCGAGATCACGTCGTGGCGCTACCAGATCGACGTCGCGATCCGCAACGCCGTCATCCGCTCGAGGAACCCCGAGCTGCTGTACCGATTGAGCGCGTGCTGTCCCGACGACGGTGACGTCGCAGAACTCGCGCTGATGCTCATGGCGGCCGACGACGTGCGTCGCGGGGTCGTCGCCGGGCGAAGCCGCCGGTATTGATGCGAGTCGTTACTCACCAGTTAGTCCAGTCGGGCGAATTGGCTAGCGTACGAGCCAGGTGGAGTTCAGAGCGAAGGGGTGTGGGCGGTGCCATACGCATTTTCGGAACGGGGTCTGGAGACCCAAGCGGCGGTCCACCGGTTCATCGAGCACGTGATCGAGCCGAACGAGCAGACGTTCTACGACCAGCTCGATGAACTCGGGATAGACGGGTACCCGCCGATCCTCGACCGGCTCAAGGCTCAGGCCCTCGAGCGGGGACTCTGGAACCTGTTCTTGCCGCACCTCAACGCCGACAGCCCCGGGACGCCGCTTTCGAACCTCGACTACGCGCCGATCTCTGAGGAGCTGGGCCGCTTCTCGTTCGCCTCCGAGGCCATGAACTGCAACGCGCCCGACACCGGCAACATGGAGATCCTCAATCTCTACGGCTCCGAGCGCGTCAAGGCCGAGTGGCTCGCCCCGCTGCTCGCGGGCGAGATCCGCAGCGCCTTCTCGATGACCGAGCCCGACGTCGCGTCCTCGGACGCGACCAACATCGGGCTGTCCATCGTGCGCGAGGGCGACGAGTACGTGCTCAACGGGCGCAAGTGGTTCTCGAGCGGTGCCCGCTCGCCGCGGTGCAAGGTGCTCGTCGTGATGGGCAAGACGGACCCGTCGGGCCCGCGCCACCGCCAGCAGTCGATGATCGTCGTGCCCCGCGACGCGCCCGGCGTCGAGATCGGCGTCGAGCCGCACGTCTTTGGTTACGACGAGCGCGGCGGCCACCCCGAGGTGATCTACCGCAACGTTCGCGTGCCCGTCGACTACCTGCTCGGCGAGGAGGGCGGCGGCTTCGCGATCGCCCAGGCGCGGCTCGGGCCGGGCCGGATCCACCACTGCATGCGCACCATCGGCGTCGCCGAGCGGGCACTCGAGCTGATGGTGACGCGCTCGCTCGAGCGAAAGACCTTCGGGACGAGCCTCGCGCACAAGGGACTCATCCAGGACTGGATCGCCGAGGCGCGCATCGAGATTGACATGGCCCGCGAGTACGTGTTGCACACCGCCCACCTCATGGACACGGTGGGCAACAAGGGGGCGGCGGCCGAGATCTCGGGGATCAAGGTGGCCGTGCCGAACATGGCGCTCAAGATCATCGACCGGGCGATCCAGGTGCACGGCGCCGCGGGCGTGACCCAGTTCACCCCGCTCGCGCACCTCTACGCCGGCATCCGCACACTGCGCATCGCCGACGGTCCCGACGAGGTCCACAAGATGACCATCGCCCGGCGCGAGATCCGCAAGCACAGCCGCGACTTCCACCTCGGTCCCACCGAGTAGCCGCTAGGACCGGCCGAGCACCTCGCTGATCGCGTCGGGCAGATCCGAGGACCTCGCGTAGCGCGAGAGACGTGAGCCGGCCGCGCCGTGCGCGTAGGCGGCCAGGGCGGCCGCGTCGAAGGGGTCGTGACCGCGTGCGATGGTCGCGCCGACGAGTCCCGCGAGGACGTCGCCGGTGCCGGCGGTCGCGAGCGCGCTGGTGCCGGACTGGATGACGCGTACGTGCCCGTCGGGGTTCGCGACGACGGTCGTGGGACCCTTCAGCAGCACCACGCAGCCACTCGAGCGTGCGAGGGTGCGCGCTGCGTCGAGCCGGTCGGCCGACGGGCTCGACCCGACGAGCCGTTCGTACTCGCCGTCGTGGGGTGTGAGGACCCACGGGCCGCCGCGGCGAACGCCGAGCACGGTTTGATTGAGTCCATCCGCGTCCAGCACGACCGGCACGCGCACACTGGCCAGTCGCGCCGCGAGCCACGCGGTCGCGTCGCTGCCCAGGCCGGGGCCGGCCACGACCGACCGGCTGCGCGCGTCGGGCGGTCCGTCGGTGCGCACGACCTCGCTCGCGATGCTCACGCCGGCGCCGATCTCGCCGTACGTCGCGAGCCGGATCATCGAGGCGCCGCCAGCCAGGGCACCGCGCGTGACGAGGTCGGCCGCGCCCGGCATCGTCGTCGAGCCGGCGATCACGTCCACGGCGTGGTGCCACTTGTGGTCGCTCTGGTTCCAGCGAACGAAGTCGGCGAGGTCACCACGCTCGAGCAGGCCGTCGCCGTCGTCGCTCTCGATGCCGAGGGAAAAGAGGCGCACCTCGCCGGCGTAGGCCGCGGCGTGCCCGGTGACGTGGGCGGGCTTGAGTGCCCCGAGCGCGACCGTGACGTGCGCCTTCATGGGCTGTCCAAGCACCTCGCCGGTGTCGGCGTCGACGCCCGACGGCAGGTCGGCCGCGACCACGATGGTGGTCGGAGGGACGTGGGGCGCCCGGTAGGGCCGCGTGCAGCCCAGCCCGAAGGCCGCGTCGATCACGAGGTCGTAGCCGCGCAGCGCCGGGGGCTGGTCGGCGACCTCGATGACCGTGACCGTGGCGCCGCGCCGGCGCAGCTGCTCGGCCGCGACGCGACCGTCGGCGCCGTTCAGGCCGGGCCCGGCCACGACCGCGACGCGCGCGCCGTAGCACGAGCGCAGGTGCTGGCTGGCGACGAGCGCGATGGCGAGGCCCGCGTCACGCACGAGGGCCTCGACGCCGCGGCGAGCCACCGCTCGAGCGTCGGCGCGGCGCATCGCCGCGCTGGAGAGAATTGGGATCATGTCAGCCGATTGGTTCGACGACCACCGCCGTGCCGTAGGCGAGGATCTCCTGGTAGGTGTTGGCCAACTCGTTCGAGTCGTAGCGCATCGCGATCACCGCGTTGGCGCCGAGGGCCTGGGCGGCCTCGCTCATGCGCTCCAGCGCCTCGCCCCGGGACTGCTGGAGCTGCTGGGTGAGCCCGCGCAACTCACCGCCGCCAATCGCCTTCAGGGCGGCGCCGAGCTGGGCGCCGACGTTTCGTGTGCGCACCGTGAGCCCGTTCACCTCGCCGATCACCTTGGTGATGCGATACCCGGGCAGGTCGTTGGTCGTGACTATGAGCACTGTGACCTCCTTTGCTGGCCACTGTAGGCCGGTGCGCGACACCCACGGCCACGCCGTCGTATCGTGAGGACAGCGACCGAGTTGGAGGCTCGAGATGGACACGATGAGTGACGAATTGGCCGGCGCGCGACGCGTCGGCGAGCCGGGGACCCTGACGTGGCTGGGCCACGCCACGGTGTTGCTGGTGACCTCGACGGGTACCCGGGTGATCTTCGATCCCTGGCTCGAGAACCCGAAGAGCCCAGTTTCGATGGACGAGGTGGGTCCAGTGGACGTGATCGCAGTCACCCACGGTCACTTTGACCACATGGGCTCGGCGGTCCCCCTGGCGATGGCGGCGGGCGCCACAGTGGTCTGCGTGCCCGAGATGGCGGCCTACTTCGCGACCCAGGGTCTGGCGAACATCATCGAGATGAACAAAGGCGGCACCGTTCGCGTCGCCGACGTCGGTCTGACGATGGTCACGGCCGACCACTCGTGCGGCGTTGCGGCCGGCGAGGGCCTCGCCAACATCTACGGCGGGAATCCCGTAGGGTTCATCGCCCACCTGCCCGACGGGGACGGGGGACCGGTGTACGTCTCGGGCGACACGAACGTCTTCGGGGACATGGCGCTCATTCGTGAGCTCTACGCGCCCGAGATCGCCCTGATGCCGATCGACGGGCACTACAACATGGGCCCGCGCGAAGCGGCCTACGCCGTGATGCTGCTCGGCGTCAGGCGGTTCACGCCGATCCACTTCGGCACGTTCCCGATGCTCGCGGGTACCCCCGACGAGGTGGCGCGACACCTGAGCGAGCGCGAGGCCAGCGCGCGCGTCGTCTCGGTCGAGCCGGGCGGCTCGGTGCCGCTGGCGCGCTCGTAGCTCAGCCGAGCAGGCCTGTTCGCCAGTTCGCGGCGTAGGGCAGCACCGCGACCGCGGCGATCACGCCGAGGCCGAGGGCGACCGCGAGGGTCCACTGGCGCGCCGAGGCGCCCTTCACCTGGCGACGGGTGTAGGGGAACATGTCGCGTGGCGCGAACTTGGCCGTCTCGACGAGGTGGCCGAGCACGTGGATCGTCATGGCGCCGAACCACAGGACGAACGAGGCCCGGTGGATCGTGAACAGCTGGGCGCGCCACGAGACGGGCGCCCCGACGACGAGGCCGACGCCCGAGGCGAGCAGCACGATGGTCAGCACGATGATGATGGGTCCGAGCAGGCGCAGGATCGGCGCCGGCGGGCCCTTGTGACGGTACTCGCGACTCCCGGCGTAGTACTTCACCATTCGCCACGTCGTCGAACCCATCTTGAGCAACACCGGCGGGATCAAGAGGACCCCGATGACGATGTGGGGTGTGAGCAGCGAGCCGATGCTGAGCAGGGTTAGCCCCTCAACGAAGAGCAAGATGAGCAACAGCGCTCCGAGCGAACTCGTCAGGCGGGTGTTGCCCTCGACGCCCGAGGTGCGCGATCGGGTTCGAGGGTCTCGGGCGCCACTGGCGCGAAAGCCTTCGCGGGGTCGGGCGTGCAGGGGGGTTCGTCGTGCCATGGTGGACCGGTGCCTCGTGTCGTCGAGCATCGAAAACGTGCACTGCAACGCTACCAACGGGCCTGTGGCCCAGCGACGCCACAACATAATGACTGGCTAATAATCAGTGGCGCGAACGATCCGGCCCGCCGGGGCCGTTGAGTAAGGTCGCCACATGATCCCTGAGCCGTCACGCACCGGTACCGTCGCCTTCGGCCCCTACGAGACCTGGTACCGGGTGACCGGCGACCTCGACGCGGGTCGAATCCCGCTCGTCGTGCTCCACGGCGGGCCCGGCGCCGCGCACAACTACCTCTTGCAGATCGCCAACCTCGCCTCGACCGGTCGGCCGGTGATCCACTACGACCAGCTGGGTTGTGGCAACTCGACGCACCTGCCCGGCCAGGGTGGCGAGTTCTGGACGGTCGATCTCTTCCTCGACGAGCTGACGAACCTGGTGGCGGCCCTGGGACTGGAGCGGTTCCACCTGCTCGGCCAGTCCTGGGGCGGCATGCTCGCCGCCGAGTACGCCGTCACGCGCCCCGCCGGGCTGGCGGCACTGGTGATCAGCAACTCGCCCGCGTCGATGGATCTGTGGGTCGCCGAGGCCACGCGGCTGCGCCACGACCTGCCCGCCGACGTGCGCGACGCCCTCGACTTGCACGAGGCAGCGGGCACGACCCAGGACCCGGCGTACCTCGCGGCCACCCAGGCGTTCTACGACCGGCACGTCTGTCGCGTGGTCCCCAACCCGCCCGAGGTCCTCGCCAC
>JAJXTB010000002.1 GCA_021784205.1 Actinomycetes bacterium | reverse complement strand
GCCAGCCGCCTGAGGTCGCTGCTCGAGCTGGGCGACCCCACCGCCGAGGTGGCCCTGGCCCACCGGGTCAAGGAGCGCGTGCGCGACTTCTACCGAACCGACGACCCCGCCGAGGCCCGCCAGATGCTGGAGGAACTCATGGGTCACTGCCTGAGAAAGGCGATGCCCCCCGAGATCCAGCGCCTCGGCCGCACCATCAAGAACTGGTTCGACAAGATCTGCAACCACCACCTGGCCCGGGTGGCCAACGGTCCCACCGAGTCGCTCAACAACCTGATCAAGCGCATCAAGCGGATCGGCTTCGGGTTCCGGAACTTCCGCAACTACCGCGTCCGCGCGCTGCTCTACGCCGGCAAACCCAACTGGCGCGTCCTCGGATCGATCGTCGTCCGATGAGGATCACCCCGTCAGAATCCGATGAGCCCGATGAGCTGACCCGATGCGACGTTGTGAAATCTGCAACACCTGTGGGCGCTGAGGGACTCGAACCCCCGGCCTGCTGAGTGTAAATCAGCTGCTCTAACCAGCTGAGCTAAGCGCCCGAAGTCACCAGCCTAAACCAGCCGCCACCCACTAACCTCCCCTGTCCGCCAAGGCGTAGTTTGGGGATAGACCGAGATCAGGCGAAACGAAGCTGGTGGCGGAAGTGGGGTCATGGTGACCATCTCCAATTTGTCGGCCCGAGAATTCGTGGGTGACGTGATCGGGCGCGAGACCAGTCAGATGCTGCGCCACACACCGGTTGCCCGTCTCGGGACCGATCCGGAGGGAGTGCACCAACTCCGAGTAGCGTCACGCCGACTTCGCTCCGAGCTTCGCCTGCTGCAGCCGATGCTCGAGCCCCCGTGGTACGCGACGACGATGAAGGAGTTGGCCTGGCTGGGACACACGCTGGGCGGATTCCGGGACAGCGATGTCCTAATCGCACTGCTCAAGGAGTTCGCAACGGCAGATCAGAGTCTCGATCGCGCGGTCATCGATCGCGCGATGAATGACCGACGAGCACTTCAGGGAAAGATCGTGCGGACCCTCAGCCGCGAGCGATACGCGTTGCTCATCGCCGACCTCGCCCGAAGCGTCGTGCGTCCGCCCCTGCGCCGGGCAAACCTCGGACCTCGTACGGTGGTCACGTCTCAGCTCATCGGATCGTGGGACGCCCTTCGCACCGCCTCCCAGGAAGTGAACGGCACCGAGACAGCCCTCCACCAAATCCGGATCCTCGCGAAGCGAGCCCGCTACGCGACCGAGATCGCCGCCCCTTTCCTCGGTGACGGCGCCCACACCATCGTCGAGCGATTGGTGGCGATCCAGGACTCACTTGGCCACCAACGCGATCTCACGGCAGTGCGAGAGTTCGTGACCGCGTGGTACGGCTCACCGGAGGCCGCGCGCGGCGTGGACCCCGTCGACGCGAGCGAGGCGTGGCTGCAAACCGTTGACGCCGCCGGGCATATCAGCCCCGACTCGTGGCGCGAGCCACTCGCCGAAGCGATGGTCTTGATCGACGACTTGGACGTCCACCAATCACAGCGGCCCGATCTGCACCAACTCCCCTAGGAGACGTTCAGTCGCGGCGATGATCGGTCGTCGAACGACGGCCCCATCGGTCACCAGCTCCTCGCCTCGGTAGTCCGCGTCGACCGCGCCAGCCTCGCGAGCGATCAAGAGGCCGGCCAGGTAGTCCCAGGGATTGAGGGTCGACCGTTGCGCGACACCGTAGGCGTCGAGCGATCCATCGGCCACAAGGCAGATCTCGAGGCTCGCCGCGCCCAGAGCCCGGAACTGCGCCCAGCCCGCGTGATGGTCGGGCAGTCCCGAGAACGCAACGACGGCCTCGCCCAGCCGATCACAGCCGCTGGTGCCAATCGCCTGGCCGTCACGAGTGGCTCCCGCGCCACGCTCGGCCTCGTAGGCGGTGCCGGTTGCGTGATTGACCACGTAGCCGGCGACGAGCTCGCCGTCTCGCAGTGCCGCAAGGCTGGTCGTGTAGAACGGCACGCCGCGATCGCAGTTCGTCGAGCCGTCGATCGGGTCGACGACCACGGTGTACGGCCCCGAGCCCGTCACACCAGACTCTTCGCTGACCACGCGAAGTCCGGCGCCACCGAGTACCCGCCGCGCGACCTCGTCGGCGACCACGTCGAGGTGGTACTGCGTCTCTCGAAGACCCGAGTAGCCGCGTCCGCGGTGCGCCTCGATCGACCGGCCGATCTCGTCGGCGCACACGCGAAGGTTGGCAAGGAGGTCACGCATCACTTCCACCGTATCGGGGTGTGGTCGGGGTTTCGGACCAGTCGACGTTCACCCGAGGGCCCGTACACTTTCGTGCGGCCCTTCCCGACTCGTCGGGACCTGAGACGACTGGAGACATGGATGACCCGGACTCGAGCGCGGCGCCATACGCGTCGCCTCGGGGCCGTCGTGTCATTCGTGCTCGTCGCGACCGCGCTCGTCGGCGTCGGCCCGGGCAGCCCCACTGGCGCGGCGAGCCCGCGTCTGCCCGTGGCCGCCGGCGTCATCCGACCCGCGGCTCGATGCCCGTGGGTCCAGCAGTCGCTACGTCATCGCGCGTCGGCGTCGACGCTCGCCGATGAGGTCGTAGCCCGCATGACCCTCGCCCAGAAGGTGAGCTTCATCGCCCTCTCCACCTATCCCCCGCTCGAGAACGCCAACGTCGGCATTCCCAACCTCTGCATCCCACCCCTGACGCTGACCGATGGACCCAATGGCGTCGCCAACGGGCTGCAGTTCGTCACCCAGCTGCCGGCCGCGATCGGCGTCGGCGCCACGTTCGATCCGTCGCTCGCCGGCGCGGTCGCCGGAGTCCTAGCCAGCGAGGCTCGCGCCAAGGGCATTGACGGCGTGCAGGCGCCCAATCTCAACCTGGCGCGCGTTCCCCTAAGCGGGCGGATCTTCGAAACCTACGGCGAGGATCCGGAGCTCTCAGCGGTCTTGGGCGTGGCCGCCATTCGCGCCATCCAGTCCCGCGGCGAGATCGCCGACGCGAAGCACTTCACCGCCTACACCCAGGAGACCGCGCGGGCGCGTCTCAATCAGCAAGTGTCGGCGCGTGCGTTGGCCGAGATCTACAACGCCCCCTTCGAGGCAGCCGTACGCCAGGCCCACGTGGCATCGCTCATGTGCTCCTACGGGTCGCTCAATGGCGTCAATACCTGTTCGAATCCCTACGTCTATCGCACGCTGCACCAGTGGGGATTCACCGGATTCGTCCGATCGGACCTCGGCGCGGTCCCCGATCCAGTCGCCGCCCTGCGCGCCGGGATCGCCATGCTCAAGCCCATCTCGACCGCCGGTTTGATCGGGGCGGTCCTGCACCACCGGCTCGCCATGCGAGCCCTCGATCGAGCGGTCCATTCCGTCCTCGTTCCCATGTTCGCGCTCGGTCTCGTGGCCCATCCGCTGCGACTCGAGCTGGGCGCGCACGTCTCGACCCCGAGCCACGTCGCCGTCGCCCTGCGGGCCGCTGAGAGCAGCATCGTGTTGTTGAAGAATCACCGTCGGATCCTCCCGCTGCCGGGGACCACGCGGTCCATCGCCGTCATCGGGCTCGCGGGCAACCAGGATCCGATGAGCGCCGGCGGTGGGAGTGCCGCGGTCGTCGCCAGCAACGTCGTCACCCCACTCGCCGCGCTTCGCCACGCGATGGCGGGACGCGTCCGACTCACCTACGCCCCGGGCGACATCTACATTCCCAACGTCAAGTCACGCCGCGACATCGTTATCGAGTCGGGTACGCCACTCAAGCTGATCACCCGGTTCAGCCAGGTTGGTGAGCCGGGCAAGGCCGACATTGGAATCGATCGCGGCGGCAATGTCACGCCGAGCGTCGCTACCGCCGCGACCCCGGGCACGGGTGACAACTGGATGACCTCACAGGTGCGGTTCAGGGCCAAGCGAACGGGCATCTACGACGTGGCGTTCCGCCAGTTCGGCGACACCTGGGTGTACATCAACGGTCGGCTCCTCATCGCGTCACGCGGGTTGCACTCGCCGGACTTGATCACCACCGCCGTGCGATTGCTGTCCGGTCGTGCCTACACGCTGCGCGTCACCTGGTTCGACATCCGCGACCATCCGGCGCCGACCTTCGACCTGGTGGATGCCTCGCCGGCGATCGCCAAGGCGGTCCGCCTCGCGCGTCGCGCGCAGTACGCCATCGTGTTCGCCAGCGCGCCCACTTCCGAGGGGGCCGACCGGCCCAACCTCAACCTCCCCGGTGATCAGAACTCGCTGATCCAAGCCGTCGCCGCGGCGAACCGCCACACCATCGTCGTGCTCGAGACCGGTGGCGCCGTCGCGATGCCTTGGATCGGCCGCGTCGCCGCGGTGCTCGAGGCGTGGTTCCCGGGACAGGTGGATGGCGCGGCGATCGCCCCCGTACTCACCGGCGCGGTCGATCCGTCGGGCCACCTTCCGCTGACGTTCCCCACCGCTGCGGAGTTCGCGGCGAGCGCATCGCCGCATCTGTACCCCGGCGTCGATGGAACGGTCTCGTTCAGCCCCGGCCTGCAAATGGGCTACCGCTGGTACCAGGCCAACAACGTGCGCCCCCTGTTTCCCTTCGGCTTCGGCCTCTCCTACACCACGTTCGCCCTGGGCCACGCCCGCCTGCGCCGAACGGGCACCGGCGTCAGCGTGACACTGCGTGTCGCGAACACGGGCCATCGCACGGGCGCGGCCGTCATCCAGCTCTACGTGGCCTACCCCGCGGGCGCCGGCGAACCTCCCCATCAGCTCCGAGCGTTCTCCCGGGTCCTGCTGCGAGCGGGTGAGACGACGCGCGTCACCATGGCCGTGGATCGACGGGGCTTTTCGATCTATCGGCACGGTTCGTTCACCGTGGTGCCCGGCACCTATCACCTCGACATCGGCCAGTCGTCAGCCAACCTCCCGATTCGACTGTCCGCGCGCCTGTAGGTTCGCCAGACGATGCGACACCTCCCACGGCGACGACTAATCTCGTAGTGATGGCCGCAATCGACGTTGCCGGGTTCGTAGCCGATCTCAAGGACCACGCGGTCACCCACGGGTTCCACGTGCACGATGAACGCCACTTCGTCGAGACCTACTCGCTGCGCCAGGCCTGGGAGGTGGACCTGCACCCCGAGGACGGCTGCGGCGGGCCGGTCGACCTGCACGTCGAGCTCGACGTCGATCCGCGGACCCTGCTCGCCTTCGAGGACGCCGTGATGGGCCTGCCCGATGACGTCGATCCGCCTGACGAATTCCACTTCCCCTTGATCCTCACCTGGAGTCTGCCGCCGATGCCTCACGGGCCGGATCTGCTGCGCCTAGCCATCGACCTCGCCCCGATCGGCGGTGTCGACATGCCCCTCGAGGTCACCGCGACCGACACCTTCGCGTCGCCCACCGAGTCAAGCGAGCGACGCATCGCCATCGTCGCGCGCCGCGCGATCTCGCTCAGTCAGGTAGCCAAGGGCGAGGACCCGCTCTGTGACGTCTTCGAGCACGGGCGCAGGGTCAGTGACGTCCTGCTCCAAGCCGCGGACTCGTGGCTCGCCTGATTCGGCGCCTGGCTCCCCTCGTCCTGTTCGCCACGTCGGCGCTCGCGCTGAGTTCATGCGGCACGTCCGGCGCCGTCACTCAAGCCCGAATCGCCTGCCGCTACGTGGACCAGTCCCTGGCCATCTACCGCCAGAGCACCCAACCGGGCGTCGGCGCGTCCACGCGGGTGAGTCAGCAGGCGCGCGCACTCGCCCTGCTGTTGCGCGCCACGCCCTACGCCGCGTCGGCGACCTCAATCGACGGCGGCTGGAATCCGCTGATGACCACCATCAACGAGGCCGAACGCGTTCCCATCGTCGATTTGATCCCGTCGCTCACGCACCTGTGCCGAATCGCCCAGTCGGCCACGCCGTACCTCTAGCGCCGCCACCGATCCCGGCGCCGGCACCCGGGAGGCGCGCCTAGTCGTTGAATCGCTCGTAGAGCCACTCGAGGGAGTTCTCGTCGAGCATCGCGTCTTCCCATCCCTCGAGCTGGTCCTCGAGGGCGCCGAGCGAACCGACCGTCCCGATGACTACGACCGTCAAGCCACTCACCGGCTCGTCGGCGACGAGGAAGTCGCCGAAGATGTCCTCACTCACCGTCGCCTCCGGGCCGATCATCAGGTAGAGCTCCCCGGTCGCCTCGACCCACGACAAGCGATAGGTGTTACCCGTGGCGTCGCTCCACTCGTCGCCGAACTCGAACTCCGCGCTCTCACGTCGGGCCTCGTTCTGCTGGTAGAAGGCTTCGATGTCCATGGCCGCAGCCTACGTCGTGTATGTGCGCACCGCTATGCGCGCCGATTGGCACGATGCGGGTCATGAAAACTGGCACGTCGCGAGTCACCCGACTGTGCGCGCTTCACCGTGCACACCCCGGTGGACTTCGTCCTATGACACCCACCTATGACGTACTCACCCACCTGCGCACCGATTGGCACCACGTCGCGCACCGACCCGCGTCGGTCGCGGCGTTCGCCCGCCTGCGTGATCGACACGTCGACGCGCCGCTGCGCGGGATCGAGGACCTCGGCGACCTCGTTGACGCACTCGAGGCGCGCTCCGGTCGACCCGTGCTGGAGCGAGCTCAACTCGTCCAGGTCATGCTCCAAGAGGCTAGGGACGCCGACGTGCGCCGCGCACTGCTCCAGACCCTCCTGCCGGGCATCGTGAGCGTCTGTCGCCAGTTGCGTTTCGGCGCCGGCGTCGTCGCTGAACCAAGCGAGACAGTTGGCTCGGCGATCGCGCTGGCGAGTGAGCTCTTGGTTGAATGGGCGGGCCAGTCTCGCGCGTACGCGGCACCCGACATCCTCTCAGCGCTTCGCGGGCGTCTGCGGCGTTGGCTGTTAAAGGAAAAGGCCGCGGTGCGAACCGCGGGCGGCCTCGACGATGACGTCGCGGCCCCGACGGCGTCCTCGCTCGAACATCGTCTCGCGGCGCATCGCGGCGGACCCCACGATCGACTGGCACGACTGACGTACGCGCGCGTCTACGAAGGACGGTCGTGGCGCGACCTCGCCGCGGCCGATCACTCGGCACCGCAATCGCTGCAGAACGAACTTCAACGCTTCGCCTACCGGTTCCTCGTGTGAGCCGCGATGACCGCACCCAGTTTGGCGACAGCACCCACGCGTCAGTACCGTGGTTTCATGATGCTTCGCGTGACGTCGCTTCGAGCGGCGCACCTCGTCCTCTGGTCGAGTCCGATCTTGTTGCTCGTCCTCGTCTTCACGGTCTCGAGTCCACCGACTACCACGGCGCACGCTCGAGTCACGACCCCACGCTCGGCATCGACGCTGCGCTCGACGACGACGACCACGACCGCGGCGACGATGCCGTCGACCAGTGGTCGGGCGAGTGGCCCTACGCCGACGGCTCCGCTGTCGCGCCGAGCGCTCGCGATCGCGACGCCCGGCGCGCCATCGCCAACGACGACCGTCGCGACCGCGCCGCCAGCCGACTCATCGCTGGTCGCCAACGCCGTGAGCGGCGCGCTCGTCGGCGACCTCTCGTCGAGCGGAGCCACCGAGGACGTTCCCATACAGGGTCCCGGGAGCTGGCTCATCGAGTCGAGCGCGCCGATGCTCGCGCAGCTGTTCTGCCCGGGTTGGACCGAGTCCGTGAGCACGACCGTCACCATCAACTCGCTGACGACCTGTCGGATTCACCTGATCAACTGGTCGAACGCTCCCCTTCGCTGGCAGATCGTTCCCACCCCGTGAGACGCTTCGCAGCGGGACCGCTCCACGGCGTCGCCCTCGGCGTCTACTTCCTGCTGACCCCCTACGTCATCGTGACACGATGGTCGGCCATCCAGCGAGCCGACACCGCCGTGGTTCGAACACTGCTGGTCGCGCTCGCGCTCTTCTGGCTCGTCTTCGTCGTTCAACTCGTTCGCAACGTCGGCCAGTTGCGACACGGCGCCGTACTGGGACTGGGAGGGACGGCCTGGCTCGCGGGCCTGATCGTGGCCGCGCTCGCTCTCGGCCCCTCGCCATCTGCTCCGATCCACGTCCGACCAACGGGGCCCGAGGCGGTCGCGACGACGGTGACCCGTCATGCGCCGTCGCCGCACCCGACGCCGATCGACGCCACCGGAGCACTGCCCCTGGCGCTGATGGCCAAACGGCGGCTGGACCACTCGCGGTTCGAGCAGACCGATGACGATGACATCGATGAGCTGATCGCCATGCTGCGCGGCGCCGACCCGTCACTCGTCGGCCAACTGCGCCGGATCATCGGGACGCGACGCGACGGTGTCCTTCGGGTTGCTCGTGACTACGCCTACGCCGCACCCGCGCTCGATGACGCGCCCGTCGTCGCCTGCGTCGTGGACGACGACGCCAGCGAGCCGCTCGTCTCCTTCGCACGCGAGGGTGGAACGCTTCGCGTCCCAGCCCACTGGACGAGGGACCATCTCGTCGCGAACATGGTCGGTCTGCACGACGGCGGGCGCATCGTCGCAACCGACGTCGACTACGACTTCCTGCGCGCGCTCGCCATCCGTTCGGTGCGCCGCCACCTCGTCGTCTACCTCGGTGACCCCTCGCTGCTCGACGACGTGCTGCGCGCGTGCGCCGTGACCATCGATCGATCAGGGGACGTTTCGGAGAACGAGCCCACACGGGCCGCGGCGTCCTTCGCCGGCTTCGCCCAGGACGAGGCACCCGGCGACGACTCCGGCGTCTTCGTGGCGTTGCTGCGATCCGACCCAGTCATCCACGGACTCCTGACGCCGTTCACGCCGTCACTGCGCCGGCGCAGCATCGAGATGGTCGCCTACGCCGCGCTGCACCGCGGCGAGGCCATCAGCGGCGACCGGCTCCGATCGCGTGTGCTCGTGCACGCCGATGTCGACGCGTCCCTGCGCACGCTCGCCAATACCGCGACCAGCGTTCGGCGCAGTCTCGGCACAGACGCCGATGGCCCCCGGCTCCACCCCGTCTCGGCCGACGGCCTCTACCGCATCCACGGCGTCACCAGTGACGTCGGTCGACTGCACGACCTCGTGCGAGACGCCCGCCGACGCTCGAACGTCGATGCGGCACCGCTGCTCATCCAGGCGCTCAGCCTCGTGCGCGGTGAGCCGCTCGCCGGCGTGCGCCACGGCTTCGAGTGGTTCACGATCGAGGGCCACCTGGCGCGGCTCCAGCGCGACGGCGAGTGGGCGGCCCTCGCCCTGCACGAGGCAGCCCTCGCGGCGGGCGACGTCGAGCGCGCCTACTGGGCGATCGAGCGGGGTCGACTCCTCGACCCGTTCAACGACGTCCTGACCGACGCGCTCGCGCGTGTGCCGCGGCTACGCGAGTTTGGCGGCGATCGTACCGGCACTGCGTAGGACGAGTCCGTCGGCGCCGGCTGCGCTGTAGCGATGCGCTGGGCGCTCGCGGGCCTCGGCCACCAGGTCGGCGAGCAACTGGCCAAAGGGCACGACCGGCTCGACGAAGAGGTGCTTGGCGAGTGATCCCGGGATCGTGTTGATCTCGTTGAGGTACACCTCGGCGTCGTTGGCGAGGAAGTCGATCCGCGCCACGCCACGCACCGACGCGATCGCGGCCACGGCGCGCGCGACCTCGACGATCCGCTCGGCCTGGCCCGGGGCCAGCACCGCCGGGATCTCCCGGGGGGCCGACACCATGCCGTCACCGCCCACGTACTTGTCCCGGTAGTCGAGGATCTCAGCGTTCACCGCCCGTCGCAGGGGCCGCTCGATCGCCGACAGGGAGAGCGACGGATAGCTGCGCACCGCGATCTGCACGTCCACCAGGTCGGCGCGGAAGGGTTCGACGACACAGCCGAGCGCGAAGTGGCTGTTGGCGCGAAGCCGGGCCAGGGCGGTCTCGAGATCGCCGACGACATCGATCCCGATCGAGGAGCCGCCGAAGCGGGGCTTGAGGATGTAGGGGCCGTCAAAGGGCAGGGTCGTCGTCGCGTCGCTCAGCAGGATCCGCGGCAGCGTCGGCAGTCCGGCGGCCGCGGCGACGGCGCCGAAGGACCACTTGTCCATCCCGAGCGCCGCACCGGCCACCGTCGGACCGGTGTAGGCGATGCCCGCAAGGTCGAGGACGGCCTGGAGGGTTCCGTCCTCGCCTGGCCCGCCGTGGGTCGCGAGCACCGCGACGTCGACGTCGAGGCGGCGATCCTTGCCCAGGCGGCCGCCCGACGCGAAGAAGCCGCCGCCGTCGCCGACCCGCAGGGTGAGCGCGGAGGCGCCGCGCGGCACGCCGTCAATGAACGCCTCGGCCTCGACGTCGCCGTTCACCTGGTAGAAGTCACCGGTCTTGGTCCAGTAGATCCCCGTGGCGCCCTTGTCGCTGCGGCGCAACTCACGCAGCGCCTGGAGCCCCGTCAGGATCGACACGTCGTGCTCGGGCGACGGCCCGCCGTAAATCACACCACTGGTCACCGCTCACCTCGTTCCTAGACCGACTATCAAGGGTAGTTGTCGGGCAGGTCGTTGAGATACAGCACCGCGTCCCCGACGGTCAGGGTTTCGCGAACCCACGCCACCGCCTGCTCGCGCCGATCGAAGCGTCGCGGCGGCTGCTCGTAGCCCGTCGCCAGCGCCAGCGCATTGGTTCGCCCGACGACGACGAGTTCGACGCCGAGGGTGCGGGCACGACGCGCCAGGGCCAGATTCTGGCCGTACTGGTCGCGTCCGAGTTCGACCATCCCGGGTGTCACGAGCACCCGCCGACCCGCGACGTCCAGGCCGACGAGCACGTTGAGTGCCGCGGCCGCACTCGCGGGGTTCGCGTTAAAGGTGTCATCGATCACGAGCACGCCCGAAGGCGCCGCCACGACGTTCGCTCGATTCACGACCGGTGTCACGCCACCGATACGCCCGAGGACTCGTCGCGCGTCTTGGCCGAGCTCGATGGCCGCGGCGATCGCCACGGCCAGATTGCTCGGCTGAACGCCGACGATGACCGGGTGCGTGGACGCCTCCAGTCCCGCAACCTCGACGCGCCACTGCGCGCCCTCGGGCGCCACGCGCACCTGGGCGTCCGGGGACGTCGACCCCGCGCGCACGACCCGCTTGCCTGACGTTTCGAGGCGCTCGACCCACCGCCGGAGCCGCTCGTCGTCCACGTTGAGCACGACCACCGACGCCCGTTCGGTGATCTCGAACTTGGCCGCGTCGATCACCTCGAGTGACCCCATCCGCTCGAGGTGCACCGGTCCGATCGCGGTGACCGCCGCGATCGTCGGTGGACACCAATCGCACATCGCTCGAATCTCGCCCGGGCCGAAGGTACCCATCTCGGCGATGAACACCGACGTGCCGTCGGCGAGGTTCTCGTTGATGGCTCGCGACAGACCCGCCCGGTTGTTGAAGCTGCGTGGCGTAGCGACGACGGAGCCGTCCATGAGCTGGGCCAGGTGATTCTTCGTCGAGGTCTTGCCGTAGGAGCCAGTAATCCCCACGACCGTCGGCGCCACGCGCGCCAGGCGTTCGCGCGCCCGATCGACGAACTCGCGCGCGCGCCGATCCTCGTAGGGAGTCAGGATCCTCGTTGCGAGGTCGAGCAGCACGGGCACGGCCCACACGACGATGACGGCTCCGAGCCACGGTTCGGGCGTTAGCGCGCCGAGCAGCCCGATCGCGACGGCCATCGCGCTCGCCACCACCGCGATCGTCGTCGAGCGCCGCGTCCAGTGCAACGCGCTGGTGCGACCGCGCAGCGAGAGTCCCGTCGGGCACAGCCAGCCGTAGAGGATCGAGTCGATGACCAGGATCAGCGGGCTCGCGAGCACGAACCCGACGACGAGTCCGAGGAACAGCACGTGACTGAGCGTGAGTGGGCGACGCAGGTTGCGCTGCGCGGGTGCCGAGGCGCGAGCCACCTGCGGCGACGTCCATCGACCGAGAAATCGCGCGAGCGACGACGCGACGTAGTGTTCGCGCTGGAGCACCCGCAGCCACCGGACCAGCTGGGCGCCGTACGCACTCACCACCGCCACGGCGGCCACCACGTCAATCGCGATCCTCATCGCGCCACCTCAACGATGAGATCGGTGAGCGCATCGGCCGCCTCGAGGGGCACGAGATGTCCCACGCCCGCCAGCACGCGCAGGCGCCGCCCGTCAGGGTCGGGAACGCGTAGGAGCGCGTTGGCGCGCTCGGCGACCGAGACGGGCACCACCGTGTCCAACTCGCCCCAGAGCAGAGCGACCGGCACCTCGATACGGACGAGTTCGTCCTCGTAGCCCTCGGCCACGGTCGCGACGAGGACGTCACGGATCACGCCCGTCGCCGCTCGATAGTCGGACGAACCGTACTTATGCCGAGCTGCCTCCAGTCGTTCGTCAGACAGCCAGCCGCGCCGGTGCATCCACCGGATCGCTCGGTATGGACGCGGCGAGCGCACGGCGACCCGGTCACGCAGGAGCGGGGTCCCGCTCAGGATCACCGTGGTCACCAGTTCGGGGTGCTCGGCCGCGATCACCGTCGCGATCCGGCCCCCGAAGGAGTGGCCCACCACGAGCACCGGCCGGCCGAGCTCGGCCAGGACCGGTGCGACGAGCGACGCGTAGTACCGCGCGCCACCCGCGACCGATGGGGGTGGTGAGGATCCGAACCCGGGGAGGTCGAGGGCCAAGGAGGCGCGCCCACGGCGCGCGAGCGCCGCTTGGACGGCCGCGAAATCGCGGCCCCTTCGGGCCCAGCCGTGCAGGAGCACCACGTCGAGGGGGCCCTCTCCGGCGATGTCACCGAACATGGTTCCGTCGCCGAAGGTCCGCAGCACCCCCCAAGGTTACCGACGCGGCGCGCCGTGACGGCAATGACCGATAGCGTCGGAACGTGAGCGACGGCGCCGAGTTCTCGACCGACCTGCTGGTCGGTCTCACCCCCGAACAGCGCGAAGCGGTCACCTCGAGCGCTCGACGCCTGCTCGTTCGCGCCACGGCCGGTTCGGGCAAGACCCACGTGCTGACCCTTCGCATTCAACGTCGGATCGCCGAGGGTGACTACAACCCTGACCAGGTACTAGCCATGACGTTCACCCGCAAGGCGGGTGACGAGTTGCGCCGCCGCCTCTACGCCGCCGGCATCAGCGACGTGCGCGCCGGCACGTTCCATCGCGCCGCCCTGACGTTGGTGAACCAGCACCGGCGTGACAGCGGTCGGCCACCCGTCGTGCTCGAGACCTCGCGGCGACGTCTCGTGACCACCCTCGCGGCGCAACTCGCCGAGTCAGGGGTCGTGCGCCTCGACGACTGGCAGCTGCCCCGACTGGAGCTCGAGATCGGCTGGGCCCTCAGCCAGGGACTCAATGGCGGGACTTACCTGCGCCAGGCCCGACGCCACCATCGCGACGCGCCACTGCCCGTGGCGACCTTCGCCGACGTACTTGACCGCTACGTGGGACTGTGCCACAGCCGCGGTGTGCTCGACTTCGACCTGCTGCTGAGCGAGGCGATCGCGCTGCTGCGCAACGAGCCCGCTGTTCGCGCCGCCTTTCGACACCGTACGCCATCGCTCTACGTCGACGAGGCCCAAGACATGAATCCGCTGCAGTTCATGTTGCTACGCGAGATGGCCGGCGACGATCCCGATCTCTTCAGCGTCGGCGACCCAAACCAGTCCATCTACGGGTTCAACGGGGCTAACCCCCAACTACTCGGTGAGATCGTGAACACCTGGCCCGACACGGTGGTCCTCGATCTGACCCGCAACCATCGCTCGACCGCGCGCATCGTGGCGGTGGCCAACACCTTGCTCGAAGAGGGTGCCCGCGGCCTCGTTCCGGCTCGTGACGACGGACCCACGCCGATCGTTCGCGCCTACAACACCGACGAGGAGGAGGCCCGCCACGTCGCCACCTGGCTCGGCGTCAACCACCGTCCGGGCACCTCGTGGCGCTCGATGGCGGTGCTGGCGCGTACGAACGCCCAACTCGACCTGATCGCCGAAGCGCTCGAAGCGGCGTCGATTCCCGCCGAGCGTCGCGGGGCGGACCACTCGCCCGCTTCGGACCTGTTCGCGCCGGCCGAACACGGTCGGCGCGTCGAGCACGACGCGCTCGATGCGGTAGCGCTCTCGACGATCCACCGGGCCAAGGGACTCGAGTTCGAGCACGTCGCGGTCGTCGGTTGGGCCGAGGGCCTGCTGCCTCACTACAACGCGACCACCGAGATCCAGCTCGCCGAGGAGCAGCGCCTCGCCTACGTGGCCATCAGCCGCGCCGAGCTGTCCCTGCTTCTCACGTGGAGTCGCGGCCGCAACGACCCGCGCTACCCCGATCGCGTGCCGTCGCGCTACCTCGCACCCATCGAGCGCGTCATCGCCGCCATCAATCGTCGGGACGCCCCCCTGACCGGCGAGGCCCGAAGGGCGCGGTTGGCGGCCATTCGACGCGACCTCGCGGCGGCGACCGACGAAGTAGCGTGGCCCACTGATGGGCGATCCAGTACTTCGTGAGGCGCTGACCTCGCTGCTCGGCGACGGCGGAGTCACCTTCACGCCGCACCACAATCCCGACGACCTGCACGACGAGACACTGCATCCCGACCACGTCGAGCCCTTCGCGGTCACCTACCCGCGCTCGACCCAGGACGTCGCGGACATCGCGCGACTGGCCAGTCGCCACCAGGTGCCGATCACGCCGCGCGGATCGGGCACCGGCCTCTCGGGTGGCGCCACGCCCGTCAAGGGCGGCGTCGTCGTCAGCTTCGCCAAGATGAACGAGATACTCGCCATCGACGAGCGCGACCACGTCGTGGTCGTCCAACCGGGGGTGACGTTGCGCGAGCTCAACGAAGCCCTCACACCCTTCGGACTGCGCTACCCCGTGTATCCCGGCGAGACCTCTGGCTCGTTGGGCGGCAACGTCAACACGAACGCCGGTGGCATGCGCGCCGTTCGCCACGGCGTCACGCGCCAGCACGTGCTCGGACTCGAACTCGTGCTCATCGACGGCACGGTGTTGCGCGTCGGCGGTCCGGTGATGAAGTCGTCCTCGGGCTACGACCTCACCCAATTGATCGTGGGTAGCGAGGGCACCCTCGCGCTTGTCACCGAGGTGACCCTGCGACTCGCGCCGCGCTTCGAGCACACCGCCACCGTCCTCGTGCCGTTCGCCGATCTGACCGAGGTCACCTCGATCGTGCCGCGCATCGTCGCGACCGGCCTCGAGCCATCGATCCTCGAGTACCTCGACCTGCTCACCATGGCGGCGATCGTGAAGGCGTCGAACCTTGAGCTCGGCGTCGCCCCCGACGTGGCTGAGCGCACGTCGGCCTACCTCGTCATCGTGCTCGAGACCCGCACCGCGTCCCAGCTCGAGAACGATCTCGCCGACCTCGCGAGTCTGGTCGATGCGGCCGGCGCCCTCGACGTCTACGTGCTGCCCGGCGGGGCCGCCGCCCGGCTGATCGAGGCCCGTGAGCGCGTCTTTTGGGTCTCCAAGGCCGCCGGTGCGAACGAGATCATCGACGTGGTCGTGCCCCGGTCGCGGGTTCCCGAGTTCCTCGAGCGCGCCCAGGTCCTCGGCGAGCGCTACGGGGCCTTTGTCGCGGGCTGCGGCCACGTCGGCGACGGTAACGTCCACCTGTCGATCTTCCAGAACGACGACGAGCGCCGCGAGGCGATGCTGCTCGAGCTGTTCGCCGCCGGTCTGGAACTCGGCGGCCAGATCTCGGGCGAGCACGGCATCGGTCGCGACAAGCAGGCCGCCTACCTCGCCCTCAGCGATCCCAACGTGCTCGACCTGCAGCGCCGGCTGAAGCGGGCCTTTGACCCGTCGGGCCTGCTGAACCCCTTCCGCCACCTCGACGACCGGATCCGGCCGTGAACGGTGCGCGTTCGCTGCTCGCAACGATGGTCGCCAACGGCGTGACCACGGTCTTCGCGAACCCCGGTACGTCAGAGATGCACTTCGTCGCCGCGCTCGACGACGCCACCGACGTGCGCGCCGTGCTCTGTCTCTTCGAGGGCGTGGCGACGGGTGCCGCGGACGGCTACGCGCGCGTCACCGGGCGTCCCGCCGCCACGTTGCTGCACCTGGGTCCGGGGCTCGCCAACGGATGGGCCAACCTGCACAACGCGCGCCGCGCGCGCGTGCCGCTGCTCAACGTGATCGGCGACCACGCGACGTACCACGCCCGCTATGACGCGCCGCTGCAGAGCGACATCGCCGCCGTCGCGGGCGCGCTGGACGGCCCCGTGTTCAACCCCCAACGACCCGAGGACGTGGCGGCTGAGACGGCGCGCGCCATTGCCGGCGCCTATGGCCCGCCCGCGCGTGTCGCCACCCTCGTCCTGCCCGCCGACGTCTCCTGGGGCGAAGTCGCGACACCCCCGGCCCACTGGCCCGTCGCCGCGCCGACGAGCGCACCCGTGCCTGACGAGGGCCTGATCCACCTCGCCGCCACGCGACTGCGCACGACCCGCTCGGCGATCTTCCTCGGGAGCGCCGCCACCACGCAGTCGCTCATGGACCTCGCCCAGCGAATCGGGGCGGCCAGTGGCGCCAAGGTCATGGTCGAGACCTTTCCGACGACCATGGATCGCGGCGCGGGCGTCGTGCAGCCGGAGCGGCTGATCTACCTGAGCGAGTTCGCCGTGGCCCAGCTCGCGGACCTCGAGACGCTCGTCCTGATCGGCGCGAACGAGCCCGTCGGCTTCTTCGCCTACCCCGACGTGCCGAGCCGACTCGTCGGACCGGACTGTCACGTCGTCGCCCTCGCGCCACCCGGCGTCGACGCCGGGGCCGCCCTCGCGGCGCTGGTGGACCAGCTCGACGCGCCGAGCGCCGCCACGCCCTCGGGCGTCGCGCCCGAGCCGCCGAGCGGCGCGCTCACTACGGCGAGCTTCGCCGCGGCGATCGCCGCCACGATGCCCGAGCACGCGATCCTGAGCGACGAGTCAAACACGAGCGGCATCCACCTCTACGGTGCGACGGCCTTCGCCGCGCCCCACCGGCTCTTGACCCTCACGGGCGGCGCGATCGGGTTCGGCCTGCCCGTGGCCGTCGGTGCCGCGATCGGCTCCAGCAGCCGGGTCATCGCCCTCGAGTCAGACGGCTCCATGATGTACACGCTGCAGGCGTTATGGACGATGGCCCGCGAGGCCCTTGACGTCACGGTCGTCGTGCTGTCCAATCGCCGCTACGCCATCCTCGACTTCGAGCGCCAGCGAGTGGGCGCGACGGGCGCCGGCGACGCCAGCGAGCGATTGCTCGCGCTGGACCGGCCGACCATCGACTTCTGCGGTCTCGCGCGCGCAATGGGTATTCCCGCCACGCTGGTCGCAACCGCGCACGACCTCGTCGACGCGCTGCGCCGCTCGTATGCCACCGAGGGGCCCTCGCTCATCGAGGTGCCCCTGCCGTCAACTTTCTAGGGCGTCGAACTCGGCCACGACCGGGGCGTGATCCGACGGCTTCTCGCCCTTTCGCGCGTCGCGGTCCACGTAGCCGGCCGTCGCGCGCTGGCTTAGGGCTGCGTCCACCAGCAGCAGGTCGATCCGCAACCCGTGGTTCTGGTGGAAGGCGCCGCCGCGGTAGTCCCACCACGAGAACGCCGGCTCAGTCGGGTGTAGCACCCGTATGAGGTCGATTAGGCCCGTGGACTCGATCGCGCGCACCGCGGCGCGCTCTGGTTCGCTCACGTGGGTCGCACCCACGAAACTCGCCGGGTCCCAGCAGTCCAGGTCCGTGGGCGCCACGTTGAAGTCGCCGCCGAGGACGAAGGGCCCGGCGGGACGCGTCGCGGCGAGCTCGCCCAGCCGGCCGAGCCAGTCGAGCTTGTAGCGGTAGTGCGGGTCCTCGAGGGACCGGCCGTTGGGCACGTAGCACGAGTAGACCCGCACCCCGCCACAGGTGGCGCCGATGATGCGGGCCTCGGGATCGTCGTCGCCGAAGCCCCGCTGCACGTCGGCCACCCCGACGCGCGAGAGGATCGCTACCCCGTTCCACTGCCCCTGGCCGTAGTGGGCAACGTCGTAGCCCGCATCGGCGATCGCGCCGGTCGGGAATCGTTCGTCGGTGGACTTGGTCTCTTGGATCAAGACGACGTCGGGTTGTGCCGTGGCGAGCCAGCCCGTCAGCCGGGGCAGCCGAGCCGCCACGGAGTTGACGTTCCAGGTGGCGATCTTCACGCCAGGTCGGCCAGCACGAAGAGCAGGTCGGCTTCGGCGGCGACCTCACCGGCCACCGTGGCGACGCCGTGACCCTTGCCGGCGCGTGCCGAGAGCCGGGTCATCTCGCAATAGAGCGTGACGGTGTCGCCCGGCACGACCTGTCGACGGAACCGGGCCCGCTCGACGCCACCGAACAGCGGGAGCCGCCCGCGGTAGCGCTCGTCGGCGAGCACCGCGACCCCGCCGCACTGGGCGAGCGACTCGAGCAACAAGACGCCGGGGGTCGTGGGCCGACCCGGAAAGTGACCGGGAAAGAACCACTCGTCGCCGCGCAGCGTCCAGGTGCCCGTCGCGTGCAGGCCCGGCTCGATTTCGATGAGCGCGTCGAGCAGCAAGAAGGGCTCGCGATGGGGCAACCAGTCCCGCGGGTCGAGAGAACGTTCGTTCATGTCAGGGCCAATTCTGCGATCCGCCGGTCGGCGTCCACGGTGATCAGCCGGAACGTGCGCCGATCGCCGCGCTTCAGCACGTCACGCGCCCTCGCCGGCGGCGGATCACCGAGCAGGGTCGTCGGGGCGTAGCACTCAACCTGTCCACCCTTGAAGGTGACGGTGATGACCGCGCCGTGGGAGGTGAACGTGGTGACCTCGCCCTCGAGGCGCGAGCCCAGTTTGAAGGCGGCCCGGAAGCGGGCAAAGACGTCCTCGGGGTTGACCGGCTGGCGGCCGCGACGCAACGCCACCGTCGGAGCCGTCGTCGATGGTGCGACTGCTGGGACCGGTGCCGCGTCGTTGCCCGGGACGCCCTTGACCGGCGCGGCGGCCCTGGCAGTGCGCTTCGCGGTCGGGGTCGTCGGCGACTTTTTGGCCGATGCTCGCTTCGCGGGCGCCTTCTTGGCCACTTCGGCCTTTTTAGCCACGTCGGCCTTCGTGGCCACGTCGGCCCTCTTGGGCACCTCGGCCCTCTTGGCGGGCTTAGCGGCGATCTTGGTCACCGAGACCTTGGCCGCTGGGAGTGCTTCGGCGGCGAGCACCTTGGCCGCGCGCTTGCTCGAGCGCGGCACCTTCTCGATGGTCTTCTTCGCCGCGGGGGCTTTGCCCTCCGCGGACTTCGCAGTGGGCTTGGCCGGGGTGATGGTGGCGCCGATGGACGGTGCCACCCCATCGGGCATCAGCACCGCGAGCTTCTTGACCGACCGCGCACTCTTGGTGCCGCGAACCGGGAGCCGCGGAGTGAAGATCCAGCCGACGCCCGGCACTGGCTTACCCCCAACCAGGCGTCCCTCGTCGAACAGCCACGGATAGATGGCGTGGAACTCCTGAAATGAGTCGTTGCTGAGCACGACGCCGCTGATCCGGTCGGCGATCTTCAAGATGAAGGCGTCACCGCGGCCGATGGCCCCGGCCGGCGGGGTCACGATGGTGCCGTCTAGTTCGCGTTCCTTGAAGTGCGCCCGCTCGCCGCTGGCGACGCGGTGGCCGAAGCTCGCGTCCACGACGACGACGATCTCCGCGCGCGGGTTCTCCTCGCGAAAGGCCGTAATGGCATCGTCGAGTTGGCTCAGGCTCGGATCCGTACGGCCTTCGGTCGCCAGGTTCGAGCCGTCGATCACGACGCGAAGCCGCGCTCGTGACGCGCTCACCCGATCGCCCTGGTCAGTAGGTCAGACTGCTCGGCAACGTGGATGAGCGAACTGCCCGTCGCCGGGCTCGCTGACTCAGCGCGCGCGACGTGACTCAGCGCGACATCGCGCAACTGGCGGTGCACCTGGTGGTGCACGAAGGGCCACGGTCCCATGTTCTCGGGCTCCTCCTGGAGCCACACGACCTCGGCCAGGTTCGGGTAGGACGCCAGGACCGCGTCGATCGTGTCGTGGGGCCACGGGTAGAGCTGCTCCACGCGAACGATGGCGACGTGGGTGGCGCCCGCTTCGGCCCGGCGCGCGAACGCCTCGTGGGCGATCTTGCCCGAGGCGAACACCACGCGAGTTACCTGCTCGTGCGCCACGTCGGCGTCGTCGAGCACCGTTTGGAACGATCCGTGCTCGAACTCAGCCAGCGGCGAGCGGGTCTGGGTCGCGCGCAGCATCGACTTGGGCGTAAAGACGATGAGTGGCGTCACGGTCTCGCGCGCGACTTGGCTACGCAGGAGGTGAAAGTACTGCGCGGCGGTCGTCGGCTGGGCGATGCGCAGGTTGTTGCGCGCACTCAAGGAGAGGAAGCGCTCGATGCGACCACTCGAGTGCTCCGGTCCCTGACCCTCGTAGCCGTGCGGGAGCAGCATCACGAGTCCGGCGCGCTGACCCCACTTGTCCTCGGCCGCGACGAGGAAGTTGTCGATGATGATCTCCGCGCCGTTCACGAAGTCACCGAACTGCGCCTCCCAGGCGACCAGTGACCGGTTCGCCTCGACCGAGTAGCCGTACTCGAAGCCCAGCGCCGCGTACTCGCTCAAGAAGGAGTCGCGCACGGTGAACACGCCGGGCGCGTCGAGGTTGGCGAGGGGGATGTACTGATTGCCGTTCTCGTAGTCGATCAGCGCCGCGTGGCGGTGCGAGAACGTGCCGCGACGCGAGTCCTGGCCCATCAGTCGCACGTTGGTGCCCTCCATGAGCAGCGAGCCGAAGGCCAGCGCCTCGCCGAGGGCCCAGTCGACCTCGCCGCCCTCGAGCAGGGTGCGACGCTGGGCGAACTGGCGTTCGAGCTTGGGGTGCACGGTGAAGCCGGCCGGCGCGGTCATCGTCGCAGACGCCACCGCGAGCAGCTGGTCGTGCTCGACGCCGGTCTCGGGCGCTGGCGCGTCCGGGGTGACCTCGGCGATCGGGACACCCTGGAGCGTTGGCACGGGCACGGTGCGCACCTCGTCGAGCACACTCTGCAGTCGGGCGTTGAACTCGTCGAGGGCCTGCTCGGCCTCCTCGAGCGAGATGTCGCCACGGCGCACCAGGGTCTCGGTGTAGCTCTTTCGCACCGAGCGCATCTGGTCGATGATCTTGTACATCTGGGGCTGGGTGTAGCTCGGGTCGTCACCCTCGTTGTGGCCGTGGCGCCGGTAGCACACGATGTCGATCACCACGTCGCGCTGGAACGTCTGGCGATAGTCGAAGGCCAGGCGCGCCGCACGGGCGCAGGCCTCGGGGTCGTCGCCGTTGACGTGCAAGATCGGCGCTTGGATCATCTTGGCGACGTCGGTCGGGTAGACGCTCGATCGCGCCGACTCGGGCGCTGTGGTGAAGCCGACCTGGTTGTTGATGACGATGTGGATCGCGCCGCCGACGTGGTAACCCGACAGCTGGGACAGGTTCAGCGTCTCGGCCACCACACCCTGACCAGCGAAGGCCGCGTCGCCGTGGACGAGGATCGACAGGTACGGGTACCGATCGACCGTCGCGTTGGGCGTCGAACCGTCGCCGGGGCGAACAACGCGATCCTGTTTGGCCCGCACAATCCCTTCGACCACCGGACTCACCGCCTCGAGGTGCGAGGGGTTCGACGCCATCGAGACGTCGATGGTCTGGCCGCTCGCGTTGTGGAACGTCCCGTTGGCGCCCTTGTGATACTTCACGTCCCCACTGCCCTGGACGCTCTCGGGGTCGAGGTTGCCCTCGAACTCCGAGAAGATGTCGCTGTAGGACTTGCCGACGACATTCGCGAGCACGTTCAGCCGGCCACGGTGCGCCATGCCGATCACGGCCTCCTTGACGCCATCGTCCGCGGCGGCGTCGAGAATCGCCTGCAGGGCGACGATGGTCGACTCGGCACCCTCGAGTCCGAAGCGCTTCTGACCCACGTAACGCGAGTGCAAGAAGCGCTCAAAGACCTCGGCCTCGTTGAGTGCCCCGAGCACCCGGCGTTGGGCCTTGGCGTCGAGGGACGCCGTGACGCCCTCGACGCGAGTCTGGATCCACCGTTTCTGTGCGGGATCCATGATGTGGCCGTACTCGATACCGGTCGTGCGGCAGTAGGCGTCGCGCAAGATGTCAAGGATCTCCTGAAGTGTCGCCTCGTCGCGACCGGCGAGCCCGCCGGTCACGAACCGGCGAGGCAGGTCCCAGATGGAGAGCCCGTAGGTGGACAGTTCCAGTTCCTCGTGCACCGGCGGCGGATCGCTGTGCAGGGGGTCCAGGTGTGCGTAGAGGTGGCCACGCACGCGGTACATGTTGATGAGCTCTTGGACCCTGATCTGCTTGAGGATCCGCTCTGACTCGTCTTCGGCACCCGTCGGATTGTGGTCCTTCGCCCACCGCGACGGTTCGTACGGGATGCCGAGCGACGAGAACACCTCGTCGTAGAAGTGGTTCGCCCCGGTCAGGCAATCGGCGACGAACTTGAGGAAGAGACCGGATTCGGCGCCTTGAATGATCCGGTGGTCGTAGGTCGACGTGAGGTTCATGACCTTGCCGACGCCGAGCTCGGCCAGCGTGCGCGGATCGGCCGCCTCGAAGCCCGGCGGCCAGGTGAGCGCCCCGACGCCGATGATCGCGCCCTGACCCGGCATCAGCCTCGGGACCGATTGGACCGTGCCGAGCGTGCCGGGATTGGTCAAGGACACCGATGCCCCGACGAAGTCGTCGGCACCGATCTTGCCAGCGTGGACCTTTCGGATCAGGTCCTCGTAGGCCAGCAAGAACGTCCGGAAGTCCATGGCGTCGGCGTCTCGGATGACCGGGACCAGGAGATTGCGTGACCCGTCGCTCTTCTCGACGTCGACCGCGAGGCCGAGGCCCACGTGATCGTGGCGCACGATCCCCGGCGTCCCCTTCTCGTCGACGGCATCCACGAAGCTGGTGTTCATCGAGGGGATCGCCACGAGTCCCTTGATGATGGCGTAGGCGATGAGGTGCGTGAAGGAGACTTTGGCGCCGCTCGCCCGGCTCAGCGACTCGTTCAGCGCCGACCGGTTGATCTCGAGCAGTCTCGCCGAGACCGTGCGAACGCTCGTCGCCGTTGGCACGGCGAGGCTGGCGGTCATGTTGGACACGATGCGCGCCGCGGCACCGCGCAGTGGGGTCGCCGCTTCGTTCACCTCGAAGGCGACGGGGCTCGGCATCGCCGGGCGGGCCACGACGGCCGAAGCCACCGTCGGCACCGTCGAACGCTGGTAGTCGGCGAAGAACTCGCGCCAGCTGGCCGAGACCGACTCCGGGTCGGCGAGGAAACGGTCGTACATGTCGTCCACGAGCCAAGCGTTGGGTCCGAAGGACCCCTTTACTGGTGAGGATGAAGGGTTCGAGGGTGGCGTCGTCACCTCACCAGCCTAGGGCCCACGCGACCCTTTTCGATTGGTCGACGAGCCAACCTCAGACGGTAGATTGCCTACGTGACCTCAGCGGACCCACCTCGCGGACTGCGCGCGGCCGCGTCGCCCGTCACTGGTCTCGCCGTCGCCGAGCGCCGTGTCGAGGCTCCGGTGGCGACGCTCGTCTGCGTGCACGGGGGCCTCGACCGCGGCGGTTCGTTCGCGCGACTAGCTCGACGGTTCGAACACATGGACGTCGTCGCCTACGACCGGCGTGGCTATCAGGGATCAAGGGGGGCCGGACCCGCGACGCTCATAGAGCACATCGACGACCTGATCGCCCTGGCCAGTAGTGAGGCGGCTCGGCGACCCGTCATCGTCTTCGGCCACAGCTTCGGCGGCGTCGTCAGCTTCGGGGCGGCTCTGCGCGACCCATCGCTCTTCGCCCAGCTGATCAATTTTGAAGCGCCCTTGCCGTGGGTGTTGGCGCACGACCATCGTCGGATCGCCCCCGGATCGAATCCGTCAGACGAGGCGGAGCGGTTCTTCAAGCGGATCGTCTCGGTAGAGACGTGGGAGCGACTGAGCGTCGCCGAGCGTGAGTCGCGCCGACTCGATGGTCCGGCGCTCGTCGCTGATCTGGCGGTACTGAGCCAACCCGCGCCGTTTCAGGTCACCGACATCGAGATACCCAGCGTCTACGCCTTTGGCGACTGGGCGCGCGCGCCCTATTACCGCCAGTTGACCGAAATCCTCTGTCGGGCGAACCCGCTGTTTCAAGCGGTCGAACTTCGCAACGCCGGGCACGGCGCGCACCTCAGTCACCCGGACCAACTGGCCTCACTCATCGAGCAAACGTGGATGGAACGATGCGCGTCGGCCTGACGGGTGCGTCCGGCCTGATCGGGAGAGCGACCGCCGCCGCCCTGCGCGAACGCGGCGACATCGTGGTCACGTTCGTCCGGCCCTCGGGTGGTGGTGGCACCGGTGAGACCATTCGCTGGGACCCAGACGCCGACGTCATCGACGACGGTGACCTGCGCCGCGTGGGCGGTCTTGACGCCATCGTCAATCTCGCCGGCGCCGGCATCGGTGATCGAAGGTGGAGCACCGAACGTAAGGCGCTCATCCGGCACTCCCGCCTCGCCTCTACGGCATTGGTGCTACGGGCGATCCAGAACTTGCCCGGCGGCGTCGGGATCCTCGCCAGCGCCTCGGCGATCGGCTACTACGGCTCACGAGGCAGTGAACTGCTCACCGAGACCTCGGTGCGTGGCGATGACTTTCTCGCCGAGGTCTGCCGATCCTGGGAGGCGGCCGCCCAGCCGGCGAGAGACAACGGAACGACGGTGTCCTTCTTACGCACCGGTATCGTGATGAGCAGCGCCGGCGGCGCGCTGAAGCGCCAGTTGCCCCTCTTTAAAGCGGGCCTCGGCGGTGTGCTGGGTAACGGAAACCAGTGGATCAGTCCCATCTCCCTCGAAGATGAAGTTCGAGCGATTCTCTCGCTGATCGATCGCCCGCACGACGGGCCAGTCAACTTGACCGCTCCTGATCAAGTCACCAATCGTGACTTCACACGGACACTCGCGCGCGTGCTTGGGCGCCCGGCGGTCCTTCGCGTTCCAGCGTTTGCGCTCGCGCTCGTCCTCGGGTCCGACCTCGCCAACGGCGCAGTCTTGGCCAGCCAGCGGGTCGCGCCGGCGATACTGGTTGAACGAGGTTTCAACTTCTTGTACCCGACGACGACTGAGCTGCTCGCTGCGGCACTGCGGTGACCGAAAGACAAGTTCGTTAGTTCTCTATCGCCCTACCCACCAGTACGGCGCGGGTCGAGGCGAGACCGTAGGCGCACCCTCGTACCGCGATGTTCGAGCCCGTGCGTGGTCACACTCGCGAGCACGACCTGGGCCATCCACCGACTAACACGCTCGTAACGAGCAGGTCAGGAGGCCTTTCTGCCGAGTTAGTTTTCGCTGTGAATTGTTGCTCCTGCCACCCCGATCGAACATAAGAGTGGGATAAGGTGAGGGCATCGTCACAAAAGGGTGGCGAGAACTGGGCACAGCGATGTACCCACTAGGGGAGGTTGATTCAATGAATGTTCGTCGAAGTTTGCGACTCGGCGCGACGCTGGCCCTATCGGCCAGTTCGTTGGCGCTGGGTCTAACACTGGCAAGTCAGAGCCCGAGCGGTGCCTCTGCGCCAAAGGGAACGATTACGTTCGCCGAAGCGCCCCAAACACCTCCGAACTACATCTTTCCGTATGTCGGTTTCGCGAACTTCTCTGTCTCAACGCTTAACCAGTTCCAAATGTTGATGTTCCGCCCGATGTATTGGTTCGGTATGGGAACCTCCCCTGCCTATGTGCCCAAGGTCTCCCTGGCGTACTCGCCGCAGTGGAGCAAGAACAACACCAAGCTCGTCATCAAGATGAAGGGCTGGAAGTTCGCTGACGGTCAGACGGTCAACGCCCAGTCGGTTATGTTCTTCCTGAACCTCTACAAGGCCGACCCGAAGTCCTACGCCGGGTACGTTCCCGGCTATGGCATTCCGGACCAGGTGACGAGCGCGGTCGGCAAGGGCAACACGGTCACGATGACGTTCAACAAGCCGATCAACCAGGGATGGTTGCTCTACAACTACCTGTCTGAGATCACGCCATTCCCGAACTCGTGGGACATCACGGCTCCGGGCAAGACCTCGACGTGCGCCACTGGCGCCTTTGGCGCCAAGTCGACTGACGCGGCGTGCAAGGCAGTGGAGAAGTACCTCGACGGCCAGTCCTCCAAGATCAGCACCTACACCGACGCCATGTGGCAGAGCGGTGTTGACGGCCCGTGGAAGCTGAAGTCCATGGACACCCTGGGCAACGTGACCTTCGTGCCCAACACCAAGTACTCGGGCCCCCAGAAGGCCCAGGTCGCCATGGTGAAGGAAGTGCCGTTCGCCTCCGCTGCGGCTGAGCTCAACGCGCTGCGCGCGGGCACGATCGACCTCGGCTACGTGGACTCGACACAGATCACCTCGCCGGCACCCGCGATTGGCAAGGCCGGCCCCAACATTGCCGCACTCGCGGGCAAGTACAACCTGACCTCGGGTCTCTCGTGGGCGTACAACTACGACCCGCTGAACTTCGCCAAGAGCAACCCGCTCCAGGCCGTGTTCAAGCAGTTGTACTTCCGCCAGGCGCTGCAGACCTCGACTGACCAGAACGGGATCATCCAGAAGATCTTCAAGGGCTACGGTATCCCGACATTCAGCCCGGTTCCCTACGGCACGCCGACGTCGATCGCCAAGCCGGTGTCGAACCCGTATCCGTTCAGCCTCTCGAAGGCCAAGTCGCTGTTGACGTCGCACGGTTGGAAGATCGAAGGCGGCGTGATGACCTGCGTGAAGCCCGGAACCACCTCCTCGAGTTGTGGAGCGGGCGTCAAGGCCGGAACGAAGCTGAACCTCACGCTTGAGTACGTCTCGGGCGCGCCGGCGGTCACCGACACGGTGAATGCTGAGGTCTCTGACTGGAAGACGATTGGCATCAACACCACCACGTCGACGAACACCTTCAACAACGTCATCAGTGGCTGTGGTCAGTCGGGTACCCAGAAGTGGGAGATCTGCACCTGGGGTGCTGGCTGGATCTACGCACCGGACTACTACCCGTCGGGTGAGGAGCTCCTCATGACGGGTGCCGGCTCCAACAACGGCAGCTACTCGAACCCGAAGATGGACAGCATCATCAAGGCAACGTTCTCTGGTAACTCGACCTTGACCCAGTACGCCAAGTACGCGGCGTACCAGGTCCCGACGCTCTACCAGCCGACGCAGACGCCAATTGGTGAGTTCATCAAGACCCTCAAGGGTGACCCATCGGCGCTCGTTCCAAGCGTTCTGCAGAACTTCATGCCGGAGTACCTGCACTTCTAGACAAAATGCCGTCACACGCTGACGTAAAAGAGCCCCCGGTCTGCAAAGACCGGGGGCTCTTTTACGATGCTGAGGATCGAGCTTCAGCGGCCCCACCGTGCGTCCGCGTCGCACGGTCGAAGAACGGTACACCGCCGGACTAGCGCCCCAGGAATCGACCCGTGGCGCTGCTTGGAGCCAGTCCCTTTGAACGCTCTTTCCCATCCCACACAATTGTCCAAAAACCCTTGAAATCAAGGTCAGAATCGCTATTCCGCCCTTAGGTCGCGCCCGTCTTTGGCTAGACTCGTTTCCCATGTCGCCGTTGCTTTCGGTTTCGAATTTGAAGGTCCAATTCACGACTCGTCAGTCATTCGCTACTGCAGTTGATGACTTCTCGATGGATATCGAGCCCGGCGAATGCGTCGGGCTCGTTGGCGAGTCGGGATGCGGTAAGACGACCTCAGGACTCGCCATCATGCGACTCCTGCCCGGCAGTGGTCACATCACCGCTGGCTCGATCGTGTTCGACGGTGTGAACTTCCTCGACCTCTCCGAGCGCGAGATGCAACGCGAACGCGGACGCTCCGTGGCGCTCATCCCACAGGACCCGATGAGCTCGCTCAACCCGACGACCAAGATCGGAGCCCAGATCGCCGAAGGGCTGAAGATTCACACCGGTGCGAGTGACGCCGACGCCCGTCGACGAGCGATCGAAGTGCTCGAGATGGTCGAGATGCCGCGCCCCGCCGAGCGACTCAGCCAGTATCCGTTCGAACTCTCGGGCGGACTGCGCCAGCGCGTCATCATCGCCATGGGCCTCGTGTGCTCGCCCAAGCTCCTCATCGCCGACGAGCCCACCACGGCGCTCGACGTCACCATCCAGGCGCAGATCTTGGACCTGCTCGACCGGCTCCGCAGCGAGCTCAACATGGGCGTGTTGCTGATCACCCACGACATGGGCGTCATCGCCGGGCGAGCCAACCGCGTCGTCGTCATGTACGGCGGGCGCAAGGTCGAAGAGGCGACGACCGACACGCTGTTCGCGTCGATGCACCACCCGTACTCGCAGGCGCTGCTCGCCTCGATGCCCAGCATCGAGACCGCGTCCAAGACGCACCTCACCTCGATTCCGGGACTGCCGCCGGACTTGACCAAGGAGATCGTCGGGTGTCGGTTCGCGCCGCGCTGCCGGTACGCCCAAGACGACTGCCGGGTCAATGACCCCGACTTCACCGTCAAAGACGCCCACGGCTTCGCCTGCTTTCACCCCGTTGACGGACCCCGCATCGAGACCCGAGTCGACGAAGTTGCTTCCTCGACCGCCGGCTCGCAGACCGAGATCTTGCGGGTGGAGAACCTCGTCAAGGAGTTCCCGATCAAGCGCGGACTCATCCGTCGCAAGGTCGGTGCGATCCACGCCGTGTCTGACATCTCGTTCACCATCAAAGAAGGTGAGACCTTCGGACTCGTCGGGGAGTCCGGCTGTGGCAAGACGACGGTCGGCCGCATGATCGTTGGCCTCGAGGACATCACCGGTGGCACCATCTCGTTCCAGGGCACCAAGGTGTCGGGCAAGGGACACAAGCCGACCACCCAGGAGCGCCGCGACCGTCAGATGATGTTCCAGGACCCGTACTCGTCGCTGAACCCCCGCATGAAGGTCGGCGAGGTCGTCCGCGAGCCCTTGGCCATCCACAGCGAGGGCACCAAGGCCGAGCAGCGCCGGCGCGTCTCGGAGTTGCTGCTCACGGTGGGACTCGAGCCCTCGGCGGCCGACCGGTACCCCCACGAGTTCTCGGGTGGCCAGCGCCAGCGCATCGGCCTGGCCCGGGCGATCGCGCTCAATCCGAAGCTCGTCATCGCCGACGAGCCCGTCTCGGCCCTGGACGTCTCCATCCAGGCCCAGATCCTCAACCTCATGAAGGATCTCCAGCGCGAGCACGGGCTCTCCTACATCATGATCAGCCACGACCTCGCCGTGGTCTACTACATGGCGGACTCCATCGGTGTCATGTACCTCGGCAAGCTGGTCGAGATCGGTGACGCGGAGTCCGTCTTCCGCCGGCCGGCCCACCCCTACACCCAGGGCCTCTTGGACGCGGTTCCGGTCCCCGACCCGCAGTCATCGCGTCAGCGCCGTGGTCGCCAGGTGAAGGGCGAACTCCCCTCTCCCGTGGACCCGCCGTCGGGCTGCCGGTTCCGGACCCGGTGCCCGCGAGCGCAAGATATCTGCACGAACGAGGAGCCCCAGTTCGAGTCCTTTGGCGACTCTCACCGCGCGGCGTGCCACTTCCCGCTCCAGACGCCGGTTTCAATCCGCTGAGCGACGCCAGCGTGAGGTGGCGATACCGAGGACTCTCGTGACGTCAGTCCCCCACGTCTGAGACCCATTAACGTCGGCGAAAGGCCCACGACCCGACTGCCCCGAGCGCGATCGACGATGCCGTCCGAACAGGCTTCACTCACTCCGTCTCGTACGGACATCACGCACGGGCTCCACATCGTCGGCCTTGCCACGCGGTCGCCCAGGTTCGTGACCCTCGGGATCCAACGTTCAATCGCCGCGGCGTCCTCGACGCGGGTCGAGCGATCGGTCCTGGCGGTCGTGCTCCTAACCTCGGCTCGTGGACAGTGCCACAACCTACGCAGTGTTCGCCGAGCGCGAGGTCAAGGGCTATTCGCCCACCTACTTCGAGTGGGCGAGTTCGATCGCCCAGGATCGCGCGGTGTTGGCCCTCATCGAAGGGCTGCCCCCACGGTGCCGGCAACCGAACTTGGTGTTCGCCGCCTGCCGATTCCTCGGTGCCGAGCCTGGCTCCTACGCCACGTTTCGCGAGTTCCTACTCGCCCAGTGGCCCGCCATCGCCGACATTGCGCTCGAGCGTCGGACCCAAACCAACGAGCCGGGGCGCTGCGCCGTGTTGCTCCCCATCCTCGCGAGTCTGCCCCAGCCCGTGGCGCTGCTCGAAGTCGGCGCCTCCGCCGGGCTTTGCCTCTATCCAGACTGCTACAGCTACCTCTATGACGCCTCGCACCGCGTCGATCCGCCCGAGGGCGCCAGCGAGGTGCTGCTTGCGTGCGCCACGCGGGGAACGCCTCCGCTGCCCGACGCCGTGCCAACAGTCGTCTGGCGTGCGGGAATCGATCTCCACCCACTTGACGTTCGCGACGAGGCGGCGACGCGATGGCTCACGGCACTGGTATGGCCCGATCAAGCGTTCCGTCTCGCCCGGCTCGAGCGCGCAATCGATATCGCGAGGTCGGATCCGCCACGACTCGTCGAAGGCGATCTCGTCGAGCTATTGCGCGGCGTGGCCAATACGGCTCCCCGCGACGCGACGCTGGTGATCTTTCACAGCGCCGTGCTGACCTACCTCGACGTCGACCGCCGACGCGCCTTCGTGGACCAAGTCCGGTCCATTCCTGCGACGTGGATCTCCAACGAAGGATCGGGCGTCATCGACACGATTGCGCCAGTGAGCCGGTCGGCGCACGACAACAACCCGACACCCTTCGTCGTTGCGCGAGACGGCGTCCCCGTGGCCCTTGGCGGAGCGCACGGTCAAACGCTCGACTGGCTGTGAGAGCCTCTCCGGACCCACCTCGTCACGCTCCCGCCCGCCGCCACGTACCACCGCGCAATACGACACAGCTCGTGGCTCGTGACGACAACGTCGCCGTGAACCGCCCTAGCGCTCGATGAGCCGGACCTCAAAGATGTCGCGCAGGGCGTCACCGATGTAGTTGATCGACACGACAACGAGGATGAAGACGGCCGCAACCGGATAGATCTCCCACCAGTAGCCGTTCTGGAGCTGCTCAGTCCCTTGCTGGAGCATCGTGCCCCAGTCCGTCTGGGGCGCCACGATGCCCAGTCCAAGAAAACCCAATGCCGACAGGAACAAGATGGCGTCAGCGATGGAGAACGTCGCCACGGTCACGATGTTGCTGATCGAGTTCGGGTAGACGTGGCGGCGAATGATGTGCATGCGCTTCGCGCCCATGGACCGCGCCGCCTGGGAGTACTCGAGGTTTCGAATGAGCAGGGCATCACCTCTGATTATTCGAGCGTTGCCCCACCAACCAGTCAGCCCGATCACCAAGATCAGGAGCATCGTGGTCCGATTGAAGATCGTCAAGAGTGCGATGAGCAAGAAGAGGTAGGGAATGGACAAGAAGGCGTCGAGCAGTCGCATCATCACCGTGTCGGTAACACCACCGAAGAATCCTGACACCATGCCGTAGATGGTTCCAACCACGATGGTGATGACTCCCGCCAAGAAGCCCAGCGCCAGCGAGTACTCGCCGCCGAAGGCGATGCGACCCAGTTCATCGAAGCCACTCGAGTCGGTGCCCAGGGGGTTGTGCAGTGATGGCGGCGCGTTCCAGGTGACGTTGAAGGTAGCGGCTTGATTCGTCTGATTCGTGGGGTGGAAGATCGGCCACAGGTAGCAAAAGAGCGTGATGAGGACCACGTAGGCCAAAGACGCAACGGCCAACTTGTTGTGCACGAAGATCCGAAGCCTCTGTCGCCACAGCGGTTCGATGACGACATCGGTCTCGAGCGCGACGGGACTACTGGGGGAACTCGCCACGACGGTCACGAATTCTTTCCTTCTATTCGAATGCGGGGATTGATCAATCCCAGCGCGACGTCGGCAATCAAGTTGCCGAGCAAGGTCATGATGGTCACGAGCAGGGTGATGCCCAAGACCGTCGGCACGTCGACGTTCACCGCCGCGTTGACGGTCTGCATTCCCAGCCCTTCGTAGTTAAAGACGCTCTCGATGATTAGGGCGCCACCGAAGAGCGCCGGAATCGAGAGTCCCAGGATCGTCACGATGGGTCCAAGGGCGTTACGAAACGCGTGACGGAATAGGACGCGCCGGTTCGAGCAGCCCTTGGCCTTGGCGGTTCGGATGTAGTCCTGCACCAGGACTTCGAGGACGGTGCCACGCATGAACCGGCTCAATCCCGCTACCGACAGCAGGGTCAGTGCCGCCACCGGCAAAATGAAGCCCTTCGGGTCGGTGAACATCGCCCACGGTGCGACACCGGACGGCGGCGAATTCGGCAGATGGGGCCAGTGGAAGCTGAAGGCGTCCATGATCAGCATCGAGAGGAGGAAGGAGGGCATGGAGTAGAGGATGAACGCCGAGCCCGTGGCGGCGTAGTCCACGAAGGAGTTTCGTTTGGCCGCCTGGTACATCCCGAGGGGAATCGAGATCAGCACGGTGAACAGCAGTGCCGCACCGGCGAGCCAGACCGTGCGCGGCACGTAGAGCGAGATGATCTGCCACACGGTCATGTTTTGCTTGTACGAGGTGCCAAGGTTGAAGTGCACGAACGTCTGGAGAAAGTAGTTCCAGAACCGGACGATGAACGGGTGGTTCATGCCGTGTGTCTGCCCCCAATAGGCCACGCGCGCCTTCGTGGCGTTCGTACCCATGATGGCGTACGCGGGCGCGAGAATTCCCCCCTGCTGAAAATACGGCAGCGAAAAGGTGAAGAACATGACGATGAGGAGCACGACAAATGACTGAACAAGTCGACGAATGATGTACTGCAGCACGTGCGAATGCTAGCAGCAGCGTGAACCACTTTTGTGGCGCAAGGTGCTCGTGCGATCCGTCAAATTCCCTGGTCAATGGCATGTTCCAGAATACCGATTCTAAAGCGTCGCGAGAATTTCGTGCCCGAATGTCGGCAAAAGGCTCTTCGAGTGAGTCCCGCGCGTAGCCGGAATTGAACCGCACGCCACCCCCGCCGCTCGACGGCGGCGTCGAATGGGAATCGTTCGCTATGCCTACCAGTGATAGTACGCGGGCGTGAACGAACCGAGTGGATTGGGAGCGAGCCCAACCACACTCTGGAGGTTCTTGGAGGTCTCGGCGAGCACGTCGGCCTGAGGGATAAAGAGGGCCGGTAGTTGCGTGGACACCGCGGCGGCGTAGCGCGCGAGTGACACGGGAGCCTGCAGCGTCTGCCTGATTAGGTTATCGACCGAGGTCGAGCTGAATGCGCCGACGTTGGCCAGACCCGTCGTCGCGAAGAGCGCCTCACCCGTTGGCAGGGCCGATGGCGCGTAGGACCATCCCGTATCCCAGGTGCACAGTTGGGCCGACGCCGACGTCGAACAGGTGGTGACCACCTGATTGAAACTGGCGAACTGGAGGTTGACGTCGATACCGATCGATTTCCAGTCCGTGACGAGCACGTCCATTTCGCGCACGAAGAGTGGCGAGGTATTGGGTAGCAGCAGTGTGAGGGTCATCGAGGTTCCGGCGGCAATGCCCGCTCCGCACTGGGCTACGCCGCCGCCGGGATTCTCGCAGACCAGCACGCCACCACTCATCTGCCACCCGTGGGATTTCAAGTTCGTCGCGGCGGTCGACGGGTCGTACGTGTTCGTCACCGGCGTCGAAGTGCCCGAGGCCGTCGTCGCGCCCACCGGAAGCGGTCCGCTGCCCGGGACGGCGTAGCCGCCGAATAGATTGCGTACGATCGATGCCTGATCGATCGCCATCTGCATCGCCGCTCGAACGTACGGCTGTTCCACGATCGCCCGCTCGCTGTCAGCGGCCCCGAAGTTGAACGGGATGTACCCGATGGACCACGGACTGACGGCGCTGACGGTGTCCGTTGGCGTAATGGCTTGCACGGCGTTCGTCGTGGGATTCACTTGCGCCGCGGCGCTCGTGAGCGAGTTGAAATCGAGGTTGCCCACGTTGAGCGCCCCGGACTCGAGGTCGCGCAACTCCTGGGTCGCCGATCGATAGGCGACTTCGCTGAACGTCGATAGGTGGGGGTGGACGGTCCCCGAGTAGCCGTGGTTCACGCTGAAGGTTGCGTTGCCCGACGAATCGAGCGCACTGAGGATCCAGGGTCCGTCGACCCCACTTCGCCAGAACCCGTTCGTGAAGGTCGTCGTCGCCGTCGCGATGGACTCGAGGTACGCCCCCACCGCTCTGCAGGTGGCCACCGTGGCCGCCACTCGGGGAGCACCGGCCGAACAGTTCGCGGCCGTGCTGGCCGAGGTGCGGTCCCACGCTTCAGGAAGCGGTGTGACCAGCGAGAGGAAGTCACTGACCATCCACGTTGGATTGACCGGACGCGTGAAATACAGATGGACGGTGTTGCCCACGGCCGTCGCGCCCCGCAGCTCGCCCGGGATCCCAAGGCCGGGCTCGAACGGGCAGAATCCCGTGGGGTCGGCAACCCACAGGTTTAGGAAGAACATCACCGAACGACCGGTGACGTACTGTCCGTCGGCGAATCGCCAGGGCTTGACCGTGAGCGTCGCCGTGGTGCGCGACCTGGAGAACACGGGGTCAGAGGCGAGAGACAGCGACGGAACCTCGGCGGTCGACGAGCCAGCACCGAACCAGTAGAGCGGCTGGTAGAGCAGGCGTTGGAGGTAGCTGACGTTGTTGGACGTGTCGTACGCGCAGCTCATGAACGGAAAGATGTAGTTCGGAGTCGCACCCGGCGCTTCGGCCACGGTCATCGAGGTCGGCGCAGCGGACGCACTCGTATACGTAGCGGCCATGGTCAGCGGAATCGCAGCGACCAGGAGCATGGCGGCCACGATGGCCTTGGACTTTGGCATAGGGGTATTGTCCCACGCGACGCGCGGCCGAGGCTGTACAGCGACGGTGCCGTCGCCGTTCAGCCCAGCAGGTTCCAGGAGCGCCGATGCTCAGGGGTCAGTCCTAAGCGAATGATCGCGTCGCGATGAGCCGCCGTCACGTAGCCCTTGTTCCGCTCCCACCCGTAGCCCGGATACTGCATCGCAAGTTCGCTGAGGAGCGCATCGCGACGAACTTTCGCGAGCACGCTCGCGGCCGCCACGCTCGCGCAGTGCCGGTCGGCCTTCACCCGGGTGATGACGCGAGGGACGCGCACCGCAGTGAGATCGGCCCCGGCAAGGCTGGGCCGCTTGTCGGTCAGCCAGTCTCGTTGACCATCGAGCAGCACGATCGACGGCACCACGCTCAGCTGTGCCAATGCACGCCGGCCGGCGAACCCCAACGCCGCGGTGAGTCCGAACTGGTCGATCTCTTGGGCACTGGCCGATCCGATCGCGTAGTCGCTCACCCAGCGCTCAATCTCGGGAACCAATGACTCGCGTGCCGGCGCACTCAGCAGTTTGCTGTCGCGAAGCCGCGATGGAAACGGGCCGCACGAGGGACCAATGACGACAATGGCGCAGTGGCACGGCCCCACGGCACTGCCCGTGCCGACTTCGTCGAGTGACCCGATCCACGGGTAGCCATCGCTGAAGAGCTGGGTCTCGACATCGAGGGTTGGTGGCACGACGTTCACTGAACTTCCCGGTCCTCCGCTAGTCGTGATCGACATCCTACGAGTGGCGCTGAGGGTGGAGGCTCGATCCATCGGGCCGTACAGTGGCGAGGTGGACCCACTCGATGGAGACCTTCACTTCGCTCCCGCCCCCCGGCGCGTCGTCGTCGTCCCCCTTCGATCGTTCGATTCGGCCAAGTCCCGGCTACGCGCGGCGGGCACCTCGAACGTGGCATCCATCGCCGAGCAGCTGGCGCGCGCCGTGTTGGCGAGCTGCAAACCTCTACCGGTGGTCGTGGTGTGTGAGACCGACGACATCGAACGTTTCGCCGTCGCCAACGGCGCCGCGGTGCTTCGTTCGCCCCACACCGGGCTCAACGCTGCCGTTACCTTCGCCTATGAACACCTTGCGCACGACTACCATCGCATCGCCATCGCCCACGGCGACCTGCGCTTCCCCGATGGATTGGGTCGATTCGAACCCACCGCGACGGTCACGATTGTCGCGGACCGGCACGGCACGGGCACGAACGTTCTCTCCTTGCCCACCGGCCTGCCATTCCGCTTCCACTACGGCCCCGGCTCGGCGCGTCGCCATGCGCGGGAGGCCCAGCGCCTGGGACTAGAGGTCGTTACGATCACCGACAGCCCATGGCGATTCGACGTCGACGTGCCCGAGGACTTGACCGCAATCGAAGCGAATGGGGGGCCGACGGCCCCCCATTCGCTTGGTACCGCACTGTAAAGCTGGCGGCTACTTCTTGGCGGCAGCCTTCTTGGCCGGAGCCTTCTTGGCGGCAGCCTTCTTCGCCGGTGCCTTCTTGGCTACGGCCTTCTTCGCCGGTGCCTTCTTGGCTGCGGCCTTCTTCGCCGGTGCCTTCTTCGCCGGCGCCTTCTTGGCTACTGCCTTCTTGGCCGGTGCCTTCTTAGCGACGGCCTTCTTGGCCGGTGCCTTCTTGGCTACTGCCTTCTTGGCCGGAGCCTTCTTGGCGGCGGCCTTCTTGGCCGGTGCCTTCTTGGCTACTGCCTTCTTGGCCGGAGCCTTCTTGGCGGCTGTTGCCACTTTCCCTCCTTGGGACTCAACATTGAATCAATCTGGGGCCTTCATCGACGGTTACGTCGACTTGCATTTTGCAATAAGGAACCGCGTTGAAGAGCGTGAACTCGTCCGTCCATCTGCCAACTTCCCAGTTGTACGATGGCCGATCGCAGTGCACGGTTCTTATGCGGAAAGACGATGTTCGCTGTCGTCATCGGCGACGATTCGTATTTCGTCTAACGCTTCCGTAGAAGAACAAGTAAAAGTTCACTCGGTTCATCCACCAATGTCAAGCATTTCGACGCAATCCGCGACAATTGTTTTTTGTGACTTCGAGCGCCACCATCTATCTCGGACGAACTCAACACGGCGACGCGACGAGTGGTGACGAACGATCGACGTTGGTGATCGGTCCGAGCCGCAGTGGCAAGACGTCATCGATCATCATTCCGAATCTCTTGCTCACGACTCGCTCGGTCGTTGTCACGTCGACTAAGTCCGACGTGGTGACCGCGATGGCCAACCGTCGAAGCGACGGCGCAACGTTGCTCTTCGATCCGTCAGGCACGGTGCCAACGCCTCGAGGTGTGACGCGCATCGGCTACTCGCCCGTCAACCAATCGCATGACTGGGACGGCGCCGTGCTCGCCACGCGTTCTCTCGTCGACGTCGCGAGACGATCGCACAGCGAGCGGAGCGATGATCACTGGACCGAACGGGCTTTCTCCCTGGTCGCCCCGCTAATTCACGCGACGGCGCTTCGCGGTGATTCACTCGGCCAGCTCGCGACCGCGATAGATCAGCGCCACGGTGACGACGCGCTGGCCACGTTGCGTGATCGCTACGGCGATGGCCACGCTTCGGTCGCATTGCTGCAGGGAATCATGGAGACCGACGAGCGAGAACGATCAGGAATCTGGTCAACGGCATCGGGCCTCTTCGCCGGTCTGCGCACTGACGCGGCTCGCGCCGCTGCCCGCGGCGCACCGCTCGACGTCGACGAGTTTCTTCGCGCCCCTCATCAACTACACATCGTGTCGCCAAGTCGATTCCAAGCGGTGTCCACACCGCTCATTGTCGGACTGATCGAACAGATCGTTCATGCGACCTACGACAGGCACGCCGACGGCGCGAGGTTGCTCTTGGCGCTCGACGAGTTGGCGAACGTCGCGCCGCTGCCGCGGCTCGCCGGCATCGTCTCCGAAGGCGGTGGGCAAGGAGTCTTGACGCTCGCGTGTCTCCAAGACTTGAGCCAAGCTCGCGCCCGATGGGGCGCGATTGCCGATGGGTTCGTCTCACTGTTCCCAACGACCGTCGTCCTGCCCGGCATCGCCGACCGCCAAACCCTCGAGCTGCTGCAACGTCTCGCGGGCCGCACGCTGGTGCCCACGACGTCGATCCACCGGGGCCGGCGGCGAAACACCACCTACGCGACGAGCTGGGTCGAACGCGACCGAGCCACCATTGGCGACTTGGCCACTGGGCGACCTGGCTGGGCGCTTGGCATAGACAGTGACAATTCGATGCGATGGATCGCCCTCACCCCGGCTCACCGCTCCGAGCGATTTCGCGATTCGCGAAGTCCCGAGATACTCGCCCGGTCCAGGTAGCGGTCCTCGTCGATTGCGGCGCGCTCGTGGGCGAGTGTCCGACTCAGCTCGGGAACCAGGCGGCGGGCCTGGACGAGACGCAACGGCCGCTCGTCGAGACCGTGCGCGGTGCGCAGGTGTGGGTGCACGGCGTCGATTGCCGCTCCGACCACGGACGCCTCGGCCCCGAAGGTCGACGCGTCGGCGAACGCCCGAACGAGATCCCGGCGCGTAATTCGAGTCGCCCCCTCGAAGGCCGCCGCATACCCGTGGGCGTCGAAGCTACGACGAGGTGGCTCCACCGGCGCGCTGATCGGCTCGAATTGGCCCAGGTCCGCGTGCCATCGCGCCACCACCTGGTCGCGAGACCACGTACCCTTCGCACCGCGATCGCCGGCGTGGCCACCCCAAATGGCCCGGTAGCCCTCATCCAGGCCCGACACACCCTCGACGCCGGCGAAGTTGCGCCACGCGGTGTGCGACGTTCGCTGATTGACCGCCCAGCGCAAGGTCGCCCGATAGATCGCGTCAGCTGCGGGCAGGTGAGCGAACAGCGAACGCGAATCAGCGACCGTCGACTCGTTGTTGGGACGAGCGCCGACGAGGACGTGGTCGTGCACGTGCGGTTCGCCCGCGCGATTGATTCCGTGGGTGAATCCGACGACTCGGTCCCAGCGGGCGGGGCGAAGGTACGCCCCGTCATCGAAACGATGGCGAACCACGAGCGCGCGGTCCTCGAGGTAGTTCAGCGCAGCGAGGACCCCCTCACGATGGGCGCTGACGACGTCGGCCGCGCTCGACTCGTCCAGGGCGACGAGAATCGAGAGCGGGCGGGGCGCCGCCACGACGATGTCATAGCCAACGACGCTGGCCCGTGCACTCGTCTGCAACACGCTCGCCACGTCGAGGCTCGACTGGGCGTCTCCGTTGCCTCGGAGCCACCAGCCCGCGTCGCCGCGGCGAACGCCGGCCAGTTCGTCGCCGCGATCCTGTACCAAGTAGTCAACGTCGGTCGACCGACGTACGAAGACGTGAATCATCGTGGACCTCCGCGGCCCAACGGTCGCTACGACAGCAAAGCTCGTATCTGGCGGGCGAGATCGCGACCGGCGTCGGCGAATTCGGGTGTCGCGACGACCGCGCCCGGTCCGGCCTGGACCATGAGGTGGTCGAGGAACGTCCGATCTGCAACCCGGAACCGCACCGCGTGACGTCCGTCGTCGAGCGCGCGCCATTGGGCGTTCGGCAGGGGCTCGAAGATCCAACGCGACGACGCCTCGACCACGACCACGACGTCGCTGCCCGACTCGCCAACGGCCGTGAGCCAGTTCGGCACCGGGTCGGCGGCGCGTGGTTCGTCGGCTGGCGACTTGGCCACGACGTCATTAATTCGATCGACGCGGAACGTCCGCCACGCCCCTCGCGTCAGGCAGAACGCACGGACGTAGGCGTGGCCGTTGAGTACGCGGATCTCACGCGGTTCGATGGTGCGCTCCTGGGACTCGTCCGCGGTCGCGGGCGTGTAGTGGATCTTGATCCGCTCGCCCGACTCGATGGCGCCGCGCACGACGTCGAGCAACTGCTCGGAATTCGTGTTTTCGACGCGAACTTGGGACCCGATCGCCGACTCGATCTTCTCGATCGCCGAGTGCACCTCCGGGGCGTCATAGATACGCGACGCCTCTCGCAGGGCGATGTTCAGTTCGAACAACTCGCGCCAGGTCAGGGTCGCCAAGTCGGCCGCGTCAGTTTCGACGCCATACTCGGCCCGGTAGAGCGAGTCGTCCTCGGCCTCATTCTCCCAGTCGTCGCACTCCTTGATCACGTGGGCCGGGAAGCCGTACCGTCCGTGCAGCGGCTCGAAGGACACCAGTCGGTCCATCACGTGTCGGACCACGTCCGCTGGGAGGTCGAAACGCCTCGACAGTTCGCTGATGCGCAGCCCGTCGCCGCTGAGGTGCACGGCGTGCAGCAACTGCAGGGCTTGACCGAGCGCGTCAGTGGTCGTGACCGGGTCGAACCTCACCCCGTCGAGTGCCGGCACGGCGCCCCGATTCACGCCACCGAGCCACGTCGCCAATTCGACCTTCAGGATCTTGGGGCTCACCAATCGCACCCGAGCGCCGGCGTTCACCACGAAGCGCAGCGCCTCGCGCAAGTTGTCGAACGAGAGCCCTACTTCGCGCAGCCCGCCCTTCTTGGTCGCGGCGATAGCGCTCGGGTACTCACGCGTGAGTAGTGAGGCGTAGTCCGCCGAGGTCACGACCACCACGTCGACGGGCTTGAGGGTGCGCGAGTACTCGGGGCGCCACGCGGCCGCAACCGCGCGAATGGCGTCATCGGACTCGAAGGACTCGGAACGCACCACGGGCATCGAGGTGATGCGAGTCATTCGGTAGCCCTTGACCTCGGCGGTGCCGCGAACCCGGGCGACGAGGTAGGTGGCACCGTTGATCACGCGAAGCGCGAGCGGCTCAACCACCCGTAACTTGTTGGCCGAGGACTGGTAGTCAAAGGCAAGGACGCGGCCCAGACGCAAGGCCCGCAACACGGGGTTGTAGTAGTTCGAGAACTCGAGCCCGGTGTCGGGCGCGGGACCCTCGTCAAAGAGGCTGAATGCGCCGGAGCGACCGAAACCACAGAGGCGCAACGCGAGTCGAACCACGCGCTGCTCGGCTTCGGTCAGCGCGAGTGGCGGTGCGTACATCGCATCGGACTCGACCCAGTAACCGACGCTGCCGTCACCGAGCACGACCGTCTCGATCTGCATGCCCAGCTCGCGAATCTTCGCCTTGTCGCGTTCGAACTTCTGCCGGGTGGCGACGTCGCCGCCCTGGTAGGCGCGAACCTTGCGCGGGCCGCTCGACTTCACGGGATACTCGTCGATCAGGAGCTCAGACACGATGGTCTCTTGGGTCAGCGGACGTTGCTGGGTGGCACTCTGCAGCAGCAGCGCCAGCGCGACCAGACGCTCGCGACTCTCTTCGACCGCGTTTCGAATCATCGTTGGATCCTCGTGATCGCCGGGCAACCGACGGGCAAGTCCGTCACGACCGAGACGGCTCGTCGTCGCGGCGCCACACACCGGCTCGACCGCCCGACTTCTCCCACAGGGCAACGGCTTCGATGGTCATCGTGCGGTCGATCGACTTGCACATGTCATAGACGGTCAGCGCGGCCATCGTCACGGCGGCCAGAGCCTCCATTTCGACGCCCGTTCGGTCGATGGTGTCAACACTCACCTCGACGTCAATGTGCGCGTCGGCGATCGTGAAATTCACGTAGACGTTGCCGACGAGGACGGGGTGGCACATGGGCAGCAGCGTCGCCGCCTGTTTGGCGGCCTGGATACCGGCCACTCGCGCCGTGGCCAGCACGTCGCCCTTGTTGACGGCGTTGGCCGCGACCGCCGAGGTTGTGGTCGCAAGCATGTTGATGCGACAACGCGCCAACGCGCGTCTCGCCATCACTTCGGTTGGCCCGATTTCGCGCGGGAATGTCCCGTCGTGGGGTGTTCGTCGGAGTTGGTGGAAGTCGTCCACGGCGCAATGCTACCGAGCCACGGCTGAGACCCGCGACGCCTCCGGTACACTGGATCGGTTATCTCGTCTGCGGGAGTACCGACGTATGCCAACCTACGAATACGAGTGCCAAGCGTGTCATGAGCGGGTCGAGGCCGTCCAGCGATTCTCGGACCCGGCGCTCACAACGTGCGAACTCTGCGGGGGCGAGCTGCGCAAGGTTTTCTCGGCCGTGGGCATCGTCTTCAAGGGCAGCGGATTTTACAAGAACGACAGCCGCTCAAGCACGGCAACGTCGACGCCCAGCGCGAGCGCCGACTAGCCGATCGTCCGCGGTCGAACGCCAGCCGCGCTGGCCGTGGCCGGGACACCGGTGGCGGTTCGCGACCCCCCCGGCTGCGGACTGGTCGATCGGTACTGGAGTCGTACCGGCCGGTAGTCTGACTGGGTGATACTTCCGTCGATCGAGAGTCCGGCAGACCTGAAGGGCCTCTCCTACGACCAGCTCTACGAGTTGAGCGGCGAAATCCGGAACTTCATCATCGAGACGGTGACCACCACGGGCGGGCACCTCGGATCGAACCTCGGCGTGGTGGAGCTGACTATCGCGCTGCACCGAGTCTTTGACTCGCCCAACGACATCTTGCTCTGGGACACTGGCCACCAGGCCTACGTGCACAAGCTGCTGACCGGTAGGCGCTACGGCTTCAAGCACCTGCGCCAGCGCGACGGAATCTCGGGCTACCCCAACCGCTCCGAGAGTCCCCACGACTGGATCGAATCGTCGCACGCTTCGACCGCCCTCTCCTACGCTCACGGACTGTCCGTCGCGATGGAGCAGCGCAAGGAGCTCATCGGCCACGGCGGCAAACGGCACATCGTCGCCGTCGTCGGCGACGGATCGCTCACCGGCGGCATGGCCTACGAGGCACTGAACAACCTCGGCCACTCCAACCAGCGCGTCGTCATCATCTTCAACGACAACGGACGAAGCTATGCGCCGACCATCTCCAAGCTCTCCGAGTCGCTCACGAACCTGCGCCTCAATCGGACGTACCTGACCATGCGCGACCGGCTGCGCCGGTTGGTTCCCCACCTGCCCCGAGTGGGCAAGGCGGCCTACCGAGGGATCGACGGGTTCACCTCGGTCGTCCGCGAGTTCGTGACGCCGCACACGTTCTTCGAGAACCTCGGCGTCCGCTACGTTGGGCCGATCGACGGGCACAACATCGAATCCCTCGAGACGACGATCCGCAGCGCCGCGAAGTGGGATGGGCCGATCCTGATTCACGTCATGACCCAGAAGGGTCGGGGCTATGAACCGGCGGTCACCGACGACCTACGGATGCACGACTTCAAACTGCCACCTCGACTGAACGACGAGGAGGTGCCGCCGCAGTCCTTCACCGAGGCGTTCAGTAACGCGCTCGTGACTCTCGCCGGGGTCGACGACCGCATCGTCGCCATCACCGCCGCGATGGCCGGGCCAACCGGGCTCATGCAGTTCCAGGAGCGGTTCCCCGAGCGGTTCTTTGACGTCGGGATCGCCGAGCAGCACGCGGTTACGGCCGCGGCCGGTATGGCGATGGGCGGGCTCAAGCCCGTGGTGGCGGTGTACTCCACGTTCTTCAGCCGCGCCTTCGACCAGGCACACCTCGACGTCGGCCTGCTGAACCTCCCGGTCGTCTTCGTCTTCGACCGAGCGGGGATCACCGGCGACGATGGCCCGAGTCACCACGGACTCCTCGACATCGCCCTGTGTCTCGCGATCCCCAACGTGACCATCTTCGCGCCCTCGAGCGCCGAGGAGGTTCCCGGGATGCTCGCGACCGCGCTCTCGATGTCGACGCCCACGGCCCTTCGCTTCCCCAAGACGCTCCCCCAGCCCTTTGACGGCGCGATCGGCAGCGGCCTCCAGGCACGAGAAGTGCTGCGCGGCGACGGGTCGCTGTGCGTGCTCGCCGTCGGCAAGATGGCACCCAGTGCCATGGCGGCGATCGCCGCCATGGGGTCAAGCCGCGGTCGCGTGACCCTCTACGACGTGCGCGTCCTGCCACCGGACCCGTCGATGATCGATGACGCGCTGGCTCACGAGCGCATCATCACCGTGGAGGACGGCACCCGCCACGGCGGCGCCGGCACGCTGATGGTCGCCGCCGTGCGTGATCGTGCCCAAGAGCTCGGGCAGTCGTTTCCCACGACGAGGATTCTTGGCGTGCCGCGCGCCTTCCTCGAGCACCACCGACCGGATCTCCTGCTCGCCGAGCTGGGTCTCGACCCGGCCGGACTGACCGAAGCCTTCACGCGAATGCTCGACGACAAGCCCGAGTTCCCCCGGCCGCTGCCCGAGGCGCCGCACTCGAAGTACTTGTAACCGCCGACGCCGTCTCCGGATACCCTGAGACCCATGTCGTATCTCGTGAACCGATCCGAGTCCGAATGGCGAGCCGTGCTCGACCCCGACCGCTACGCCGTCCTGCGTGAAGCCGCGACCGAGCCGCCCTTTTCGGGGTCGCTGCTCGACGTGGACGACGCTGGCGTCTTCACGTGCGGCGGCTGCGGGCAGCGACTCTTCACCTCGGACCAGAAGTTCGACTCGCACTGCGGCTGGCCGAGCTTTGACGCGTGTGAGCCGGGCACCATCGTGGAGCGACCGGATCACTCACTCGGTCGCGTCCGCACCGAGATCCTCTGTGCCGCCTGCGGCGGGCACCTCGGTCACGTCTTTGACGACGGCCCGACGCCGACTGGCCTTCGCTACTGCGTCAACTCGCTCGCGATCGACTTCGACCCGGACCGCGAATAGGTCCCTAGACGTCTAGGAAGCGGCGGATCGCCAGACCCGAGCCGACCGAGCCGATCACGACGCCCACGATGAGCACCACGAGGTTGGTGCCCACGAGGGCCGTTGTGTCCAGCTGGAACTCGTTGTGCAGTGGGTACCAGGTATGCAGCGCGGTCACCGCGAGCACGGCCACGAGCGACCCCAGCAGGCCCTGGATGAATCCCTCGGTGATGTAGGGGATGCGGATGAACCAGTTGGTCGCCCCCACCAACTTCATCACCGAGACCTCGCGACGCCGGGCGAAGATCGCCATGCGGATCGTGTTCAAGATGAGTACCGTGGCCGAGAGCAGCAGCACGCCGGCCAGCGCCAGGAACACGATCTGCAGGATTCGAATCGCGCTGTTCATCTGTCGGATCTGCTGCTCGGGCGCGGTGACGTTGTAGACGCCGGGCTCGTTCTTGAACGTCGACATCACGACGAAGGCGTCCGAGGGCACCGTGGGCACGCAACGGAACGACGACGGCACGTTCGAGACCGACAGCACCGACCACTCGGACTGGGGCAGGATGCGCTTGGCCTCTTGGTAGTCCTGGGCCTGGGTGTTGAACGTGCAGTCCTTCACGATGGGCATCGTCGCGAGTTGGCTCCTGACGTTGGCGAGCTGACTCGCGCTCGCGTTGGGCTGCATCCAGACCGTCACCCGGGTTCCCTGCTCCCACTGTGCTGACGCCTGCGCCGCGCTCTGCTTGAGCAGCAGCGCCGCGCCCACCAGGGACAACGAGACCGCGACGGTCAACACGGCCGCGATCGTCATCATCCGGTTGCGCCAGAGGTTGGCCAGGGTCTCTTTGACCGCGTATCGAAGATAGACGCGCATCAGCGGATCTCCATCGGCTCGTCGATGCCATAGACGCCACGCACCTGGTCACGAACCATCTCGCCGTGGTCAAGCTCGATCACGCGCCGGCGCATCCGGTCCACGAGCGCCTTGTCGTGGGTCGCCATCACCACCGTGGTCCCGGTCCGATTGATCCGTTCGAGCAGCGCCATGATGGACTCCGAGTTGGTGGGGTCGAGGTTGCCCGTCGGCTCGTCTGCGAGCAGGATGAGTGGTCGGTTGACGAACGCCCGGGCCACCGCCACGCGCTGCTGCTCGCCACCCGAGAGTTCGCCCGGCAGGTTCTTCGCCTTGTCGGCCAGGCCGACGAGCTCGAGGATCTGGGGCACCTGGGATTCGATGGTCGAACGGGGCCGACCGATCACCTCGAGGGCGAAGGCGACGTTCTCGAAGACCGACTTGTTCGGCAAGAGCCGGAAGTCCTGGAAGACGCAGCCGATGTTGCGCCGAAGGTACGGCACGCGCCACTTGGAGAGTTCGCTGATGTCGCGACCCGCTTCGAGGATCCGTCCGCGATCGGGCAGTTCCTCACGCAGCAAGAGGCGCAGGAAGGTCGTCTTGCCCGAACCCGACGCGCCGACGAGGAAGACGAATTCGCCCTTCTCGATGTCCAGCGAGATGTCCTTGAGCGCGGGCGTCCCATTCTTGTAGGTCTTCGACACGTTCTCAAAACGAATCACGGCACTGCCCCTTCGGGTTCACTTGATCGGTGGTCGGACACCCAGAATCTCTTCGAGCATTCTAGTTTCGCCCCGTCGTCGCGACGTCATCGTCACCGCCAGCCCGGTCAACGCGTTCAGCTCCTGGTGCGCTGGCGTCGCAGCTCGGCCTCCATGAAGGCGTCGATATCGCCGTCGAGTACGGCGTCGACGTTGCCGGTCTCGACATCGGTGCGGTGGTCCTTGACCAACTGGTAGGGCGCCTGAACGTAGCTGCGGATCTGCGAGCCCCAGGCGTTGTCTGACCGGTCCCCCGACAGGGCGTCCATTTCCGCGCGGCGCTGCTCGCGGGCCCGTTCGGCGAGCTTCGCCGTCAGGATCTGTAGCGCCCGGGCCCGGTTCTGGTGCTGGCTGCGCTCGTTCTGGCAGCTCACCACGATCCCCGTGGGCAGGTGCGTGATCCGAATGGCCGAATCGGTCTTGTTGACGTGCTGTCCGCCGGCGCCCGAGGAACGATAGGTGTCGATGCGCAGGTCCTTCTCGTCGATGTCCACCTCGTGCGCGTCGTCATCGAGCAGGGGCGTCACCTCGAGGCTGGCGAAACTCGTCTGGCGCCGGGCCTGTGAGTCAAAGGGGCTGATGCGAACGAGTCGGTGCACGCCACGGTCCGCTGAGAGCCACCCGTAGGCGAAGGGCCCCTTCACGATAAAGGTGGCCGACAGGAGACCCGCCTCCTGGCCCTCGGTGATCTCGTCGACCTCCACCCCGAAGCCGTGGCGCTCGGCCCAGCGCGCGTACATGCGCAGCAGCATCTCGGTCCAGTCCTGGGCGTCGGTCCCGCCGGCCCCCGCGTGGAGCTCGGCGATGGCGTCGTTGTGGTCGTAGGGGCCGCTCAGCAGGCTCTGGGTCTCGAGCGCCGTGAGGGCGTCGTCCACCGCGGCGACGTTCGCGCGCAGCTCGTCGAGCAGGGTCCAGTCCGCCTCGCCCGAACCCAGTGACTCGGTCGAGAAGTCGCTCAACACCGCGCAGTCATCGAGGCTGCGTCGCAGCTGGTCGAAGGCCTCTAGTTCGCTCGTCAATCGACCGAGCTCGGTCGTGACGGCGCGGGCGTGGTCCTGATCGTTCCACAGGTCGGGCGAGGACGCCTCCTCGTTCAACAGCGCGTGGCGAGCCCGATGCTCGTCGATCTTCAGGTAGTCGCGCGCCGAGTTCCACCGCTCCTCGAGCACGCTGAGTGACGCCTGCGCCTCGCGCAGCGCGTTCTCCGCCTTAGGGTCGGCCATGGCACTGCTTGAACTTCCGGCCCGAGCCGCACCAGCACGGCTGGTTGCGACCGAGTTTCTCGTTGGGCTTGGTCGCGGTGGCCGAGGCGGTGCCCGCGTGCGAGGGCAGTTCGACCGCGCCCGGCGCGACCTCGGCGACGTTGGTCACCGCTCGCTCGAGTCCGTCGTCCTGGAGACTCGCTTCCTCCTCGGGTGCCGTCGCCTCGACGTGGGTGACGTAGCGGACGAAGTCGGTCTCGACGGCGTCCAGGAGGTGCTCGAACATGACGTAGCCCTCCTTCTGCCACGCCGTCAGCGGATCCTGTTGGGCGACCTGACGCAGGTGGATCCCGTCACGCAAGTAGTCCATGTCCGACAGGTGGTCGCGCCACCGCTGGTCGAGGATCTGCAGCATCACGTCGCGCTCGATCTCCTTGGCCGTGTCCAGACCACCGGGGTACGCCTCGCACTTGGCCTCGTACTCGGTCAGTGCGTCGGCGACGATCGCCTCTACCGCCTCGTCGCGATCGGTGTAGGACTCGAGGTCCGACATCGTGATGGTCGTCGGGTAGTAGGTCGGCAGATCCACGAGGAGCGCATTGAGGTCCCAGGCTTCGGGGAACTCGCTCTCCAGGTACGTCTCGACCACCGCCGCGATCTGGCGCTCGATCATCTCGATGGTCGAGTCGTGAATGTCCTCGCCGTCGATCACCTGCTGGCGCCGGGCGTAGATCACCTTGCGCTGCTCGTTCATGACCTCGTCGTACTTGAGCACGTCCTTGCGGATCTCGGCGTTGCGCGCCTCCACAGTGTTCTGGGCGCGCTCGATGGCCTTGGAGACCATCTTCGCCTCGATGGCCTCGCCTTCGGGCATGGCCCGCTCCATCACCCACGACACCGCCCCCGTCGCGAAGAGGCGAAGCAGGTCGTCCTCGAGGGACAGGTAGAAACGGCTCTCACCCGGGTCGCCCTGGCGCCCGGAGCGGCCCCGCAGCTGGTTGTCGATGCGGCGCGAGTCGTGGCGTTCGGTGCCGAGTACGTAGAGGCCACCGACCGCGCGGACCTCGTCGCCTTCGGCGTCACAGATCTTGGTGAAGCGGGCGAGGGCCGCCTGGTACGCGGCGTCGTACTCCTCGGCGTCGGTCGCGATCCCCTGGGCGATGACGTCGCGGCGCGCCAGGCCCTCGGCGTTGCCGCCCAGGATCACGTCCACGCCTCGTCCCGCCATGTTCGTCGCCACCGTCACGGCGTGCTTGCGCCCCGCCTGGGCCACGATCTCGGCTTCGCGGAAGTGCTGCTTCGCGTTCAAGACCTCGTGGGCGATGCCCGCCTTGGACAGGGCTCGCGAGAGCAGCTCGGACTTCTCGACGGACGCCGTACCGAGCAGGACCGGCTGGCCGATGTCCGTTCGAGCGCGCACATCCTCGACGATCGCGTTGAACTTGTCCTGCTCGGACTTGAAGATCAGGTCGGCCTCGTCCACTCGGCGCGACGGCCGATGGGTCGGGATCGGCACGACGGCGAGGTTGTAGGTGCTGCCGAATTCGCTCGCCTCGGTCTCGGCCGTGCCGGTCATGCCCGCGAGCTTCTCGTAGAGGCGGAAGTAGTTCTGCAGGGTGACGGTCGCCCAGGTGTGGTTCTCCTCTTGGATCCGCACCCGCTCCTTGGCCTCGACCGCCTGGTGCAGCCCGTCGGACCAACGCCGTCCCTCGAGGGTTCGGCCCGTGAACTCATCGACGATCTTCACCTCGCCCGCGTCGACCAGGTAGTCCTTGTCGCGGTGGAAGAGCTCCTTGGCGCGCAGGGCCTGGCCCAACTGATGCACGTAGTTCGTCGCGACCGCGTCGTAGAGATTGGTCACGCCGAGCTGGCGTTCCACCTTCTCGATGCCCGACTCGGTGGGCACCACGGTCTTTTTCTCCTCGTCGACCTCGTAGTCCTCGTCGCGCACCAGGGTGCGAACAATCGACGCGAACTGGTAGTACAGCTTGGTCACGTCCGAGGCGGGACCCGAGATGATCAGGGGCGTTCGGGCCTCGTCGATCAGAATCGAGTCGACCTCGTCGACGATGGCGAAGTTGTGGCCGCGCTGGACCATGTGCTCGCGGCGCCGAGCCATGTTGTCGCGCAGGTAGTCAAAGCCGAACTCCGTGTTCGTCCCGTAGGTGACGTCCGACTCGTAGGCCTCGCGCTTCTGCTCGAAGTCGGGCAGGTCGGGCCCCACGCGCCCGACGCTCAGCCCGAGAAACCGGTGCAGGCGTCCCATCCAGTTCGCGTCACGGGTGGCGAGGTAGTCATTCACGGTGACGACGTGCACGCCGTTGCCCGTCAGGGCGTTCAGATACACGGGCAGGGTCGAGACGAGGGTCTTGCCCTCACCGGTCTTCATCTCGGCGATCCACCCGAAGTGCAGCGCCATGCCGCCCATCAGCTGCACGTCGTAGTGGCGCTGGCCCAACACCCGGGTCGCGGCCTCGCGCACGACCGCGAACGCCTCGATCAAGAGGTCGTCGAGGGTCTCACCGTCGGCCAGACGGCGTCGGAACTCGTCGGTCTTGGCCCGCAGCTCGGCGTCGCTCAAGGCCGCCATCTCGTCCGATAACTCGTTGATCGGCCCAACCAGCTCAGCGAGTTGACGCACGCGCTTGCCCTCACCGGCCCTCAAAATCTTGCTGAACACACTCATGTCGTGTTTCACCCTACCGGTAGACGGACGATCCTTACGGGGCTACGGGTGTCTGACCTGGTCTTTGACCCCACACCTGCCTGCGGCGGTGTCCACACGCGCCGCCGGCAGCCAAAGCTCTCCGACGTCGTTCTCGTGCACTTCACCGGCTCCCCGCGCGGCCACGGTGACCGCGAAGGGGCAGGACTGACTTCTAAACCGCGCCATGCTCGGCGTCAACAAGACGCCTTACGTGGGTCGTTTCGCCCGCGGCTGGCCTCGACTTTCAACCACAGAACCATCCGTAGCCCCGGACCAGTCTACGGCCGCGCCCGTCGCGTCCACGAGTCGAGCGCCAGCATCGCCGCGAGCCGCGCCCCGAGCACCAGGCTCGCCACCGGGGCCAGCAGTCGGCGCCAGCCCCGGGCGGTCTGCCATTCGAATCGCAGGGCGCTCTGGTGGTGCGCGACGATCATGGCCCGCGAGGCGCGCTGGCGTGACAGCCCCTCGACGTGGGTCACGACCGCGTCGGGCACCGCGGCGACCGTCCACCCGGCGCCCCACACCCGCCAGCACAGCGCCATGTCCTCGGCGAACATGAAGTACCGCTCGTCAAAGCCCCCGACGGCCTCGAGCACCGAGCGCCGGATCAGGAAGCAGGCTCCCGACACCCAGTCCACCGTCCCGTCGGGCCTCGGCGCGCGGTACCGCGCCGTCGCGGGGTTGCCCGGCCACCAGGGCGCGAGGACCGCGTGCGCACCAGCGAGCCACACGTTGGGAAAGACTCGCAGCGACGGGTAGCGCGACCCGTCGGGCCGCTCGATGGTCGGCCCGACCACGCCGACTTCGGCGTGCTCGTCGAGGTAGGCGACCATCGACGCGACGGCGCCCTCGTGCACGATGAGGTCGGGGTTGGCGACCAACAAGTAAGGGTTCGTCGCCTCGGCGGCGACGCCTCGGTTGACGCCTCGGCCGTAGCCCAGATTGAGCCCGGGTTCGACCAGGGTCACCGCGTCGAGGTCGACGTACGCGCTGGTCGAGCCCGGACGGCCGTTCTCGACCACGACGATCCGATCGACGTCGTTGGCCTGTAGGGACCGAACACAGCCGACGAGTGCCTCATCGGCGTGGAAGTCGACGACGACCGCGGTGACAGGCAGGGTCACGATGCCGCCCGGTCGCGCAAGAGCCGTGCAACGCCTTCGTGCCAGTCCGGCAACGCCGCCCAGCGCGAACGCCACTTGGCCGTGACCAGGTCACTACGCCGGGGGCGCGTCGCGAGCGGCGCCGGCGACAGTTCGGCGGTCGTGATCGGCGTCGCGAACTCATCACCGCGCCCGAGCTCGCGTCCGACGAAGCGGGCCAGGTCGAACCAGGTCGTCGTTCCCTCGTTGGCGACGTGCCACACGCCGCCGGGACGCTCACGCACCACCGTCACGAGTGCCCGCGCGAGGTCAGCCGCGCAGGTCACCGTGCCAGTCTGGTCGTCCACGAAACGCACCGTCGACCCGCTTTCCGCGCGGTTGGCGATGACGTGCACGACGCTCTTGCCACGCACGCCCATGACCCACGACGTTCGAACGATGGTGTCTTGTACACGGCAGCGCTGCTCGCCGGCCCACTTAGACGCCCCGTAGACGCCCTGGGGGTTCGGGACATCGTCTTCCCGGTAGCCCGACCCCTTCTCCCCGTCAAAGACGTAGTCGGTGGAGATCGTCACGAAGTGCGCCCCGAGCGCGGCGCACGCCTCCGAGAGCAAACCCGTCGCGGTCGCGTTGACGGCGTAGCACGCCTCAACATCACGTTCTGCCTGGTCAACCGCCGTATACGCGGCGAGGTTGACGACGACGTCGGGCTTGGTGAGTCCGAGCACGCGCGTGATCGCGTCGCGATCGGCGAGGTCGAGCTCGTGACGCGTCACGCCGAGCACGTCGAACTCATCGCTCCCTACCGCGAGGCCATCCGGCTGCCAACGTGCGTCGGCGCCCGGGGGAACCTCGCCACGCAAGGTCGAGACCAGGTCGACCCCGACTTGGCCCGCCGCACCGGTGACGAGCACCCGCACCGTACTCATGCGCCACCTACCGCTGATTGGGGACGCAGGTGCACCACGTCGGCGGCGCGGAACGCCCGACGATCGCCGTCGACGTCGACGACCAGCGCGCCATCGTCGTCGACGTCGACGGCGTCACCGACCACGGTGCGCTCGAGCAGCGTGACGCGAACAGATCGACCCAGTGTCGCCGACGCGCCGCGATACTCGTCGCGAAGCGCCGCCAGTCCCCGCTCGTCGTCAAGGAGCCGACGACGAAACTCGACCTCCTCGAACACGATGTCCGCGAGTGCGCGCGGCCACAGTGTCACGCCCGAGCGGCGTCGCACACTCGTCGCGGCGAGGTCCGGTGGGTACGCCGTCAAGTTCACTCCCAGTCCGACGACGACCGCCGGCGGGTCGTCGGTGGCGAGCTCGGCTAGTAGGCCGCCGAGCTTCTCGTCGTCCACCACGAGGTCGTTGGGCCACTTGAGTTGCGGGCGCACCCCACTAAGGCGAACGAGCGCCGCACGTGCGGCGAGGGCCACCGCTGAGGCGGCCCACGACGCGCCGCGAAGCGCCGCGGGGCGAAGCAGCAGTGAGAGCAGGAGGGCGCTGTCCGCCGGTGCCTCCCACGTGCGGTCGAGGCGACCCCGTCCGGCCCGCTGGAAACCCGCGAGGATGGCGCGTCCCTCGGGTGCGCCGCTACGGGCTTGCTCCACTAACCAGGAATTGGTCGAATCGATTGACGTGACCTCGTCGACTCGCCAGACGATCGAATCCATTGGCTACCAGGGGCGTGATCCGACCAGCGAATCCGAAACCCCGTTCCCCTTTCATCTCGAGCGCGCGATGCACGCGTCCGCGCAACGCACCGTCCAACATAGTGACGCCACCCTGGGTGCGGCTGACGCCTGTCTCGCGACCCCGGCGCGGCGTGCGGGCACAGACCCGAGCCAGCACACGCCGTCGGCTCGCGCCGAGCCCGCGCTGATGCTCAGAGCTCGGTCATCGGATTTGCGTGACGTCGGACCGGGATCACGTTGCGCAACTTCGCGGCTCGGCGCCGACCGCTGCGCTCGCCGGAGCGACGACCGCGTGCTCGAGCCACGGCACGCGGTCGTGCCCGTGCGATGATTACTCATCAGACTGCACGAACTTGCAGAATGTCGCCCGCTCGAGATTGGGTGCGCAGAAGCCGAGTGGTAGAAAAGGACAGTGCTGAGACGGAGGAACGCGTGCTACAGAAGGTCCTAATCGCCAACCGTGGCGAAATCGCCGTGCGGGTCATGCGCACGTGCCGTGAGCTCGGCATCGCGACCGTGGCCGTCTACTCCGAGCTCGACCGCCACGCCTTGCACGTTCGTCTCGCTGACGAGGCCTACGCCTTGGGTGGGTCGACCGCCGCCGAGAGCTACCTCAACACCGAGGCGATCCTGGCGATCATCGAGCGCTCGGGCGCCGACGCGGTGCACCCCGGCTACGGCTTCTTCTCGGAGAACACCGACTTCGCCCGGGCGATCACCTCGCGCGGGGTCACCTTCATCGGGCCACCGCCCGAGGCCATCGAGGTGATGGGCGACAAGATCTCGTCGCGACTCGCCGCCGAGCGCGCTGGCGTCGCGGGCGTGCCCGGGCGCAACGAGACACTCCAGCACCCTGACGAGGTCGTCGACTTCGGCCGCGAGTTCGGCTGGCCGGTCGCCATCAAGGCGGCCTACGGCGGCGGCGGACGCGGCATGAAGGTCGTGTCGGGCCCCGATGAGGCCACGGCCGCCTTCGAGAGCGCCCAGCGCGAGGCGCTCAGTTACTTCGGTCGCTCCGAGTGCTACGTGGAGCGGTACCTGACCTGGCCCCGACACATCGAGATGCAGGTCCTCGCCGACACCCACGGCAATACCCTCTGGCTCGGCGAACGCGACTGCTCGGCTCAGCGCCGCCACCAGAAGCTCGTCGAGGAGTCGCCGGCCGCCAACTTCCCTGACGACGTCCGCGTAGCGATGGGTGAAGCGGCCGTCAAGGTCTCGCGCGCCTGCGGTTACGTCAACGCCGGCACGGTCGAGTTCCTCTACCAGGACGGCGAGTTCTACTTCCTCGAGATGAACACCCGACTCCAGGTCGAACACCCCGTCACCGAGCTGGTGACGGGCCTGGACCTCGTGGAGTGGCAGTTGCGCGTCGCCGCCGGCGAGGCGCTTCCCTTCGGACAGGATGACGTGCGCCGTGACGGACACGCCATTGAGATTCGGATCAACGCCGAGGACCCCGCCGGTGGACGCTTCGCGCCCTCACCGGGCACCATCACCTCGCTGCGGCCGCCCGCAGGACCCGGGGTTCGCCTCGACGCCGGCTACGAGTCCGGCGACGCCATCTCGCAGTACTACGACAACCTGATCGGCAAGCTCATCGTGTGGGCGCCCGACCGAGACCGCGCCCGTCGCCGGATGCTGCGTGCGATCGAAGAGACCGTCATCGAGGGCGTGGCGACGACGTTGCCGGCTGACACGGTGATCCTGTCGAGCGACGACTTCGTGAACGGGACGCACTCCACCAAGTGGGTGGAAGAGACACTCGACTTCTCGGGAATCACGAGTCCCGGGATCGGTGGCGGCGAGTCGGACGAGCTCGTGCGTCGCGACGTCGTCGCGGAGGTCGACGGGCGCCGGGTGTCAGTCGCGCTCTGGCTCGCCGGTGGCGACGATGGGCTAGCCCGGCCGACGAGCACGGCCGCCAAGCCGCGTCGCCAGCACCACGCGGGCGTGGTCGGCAGTGGCTCGGGCACCGTCTCGGTGCCCATGCAGGGAACCATCGTGAAGGTCTCGGTCGAGGTCGGCCAGTCGGTGAGTGCGGGTGAGACCCTGGTCATCCTCGAGGCGATGAAGATGGAGAACGCCGTCGGCGCGGAGAAGTCGGGCGTAGTCACCGCGATCAAGGTCAAGCCGGGCGACGCCGTCAGCGCCGGCGACGTGGTCGCCGTCGTCGAATGACCCCGCGCGATCGGGCCACGGCGGCCATTGCGGCGGCCCGGCCGGCACTGCTCGAGGTCAGCCACTACATCCACGCGAACCCCGAGCTCGGCTACGAGGAGTTCGTGAGCGCCGAAGCAGTCGCCCGGGCGGCGCAGTCCCACGGATTCGACGTCGAGCGCGGCGCCGCTGGCCTGGCGACCGCGTTCCGCGCCACCGCGGGGAGCGGGTCACTGCACGTCGCGCTGTGCGCCGAGTACGACGCGCTGCCCGACGTGGGCCACGCCTGCGGGCACAACATCATCGCCGCGGCCTCACTCGGGGCGGCCATCGGCCTGGCGGCCGTGGCCGACGAACTCGATCTCACGGTCGTACTACTCGGCACCCCTTCCGAGGAGGGAGGCGGCGGCAAGATCGACCTCATCAACGCGGGCTACTTCGACGACGTCCACGTCGCCATGATGGTGCACCCGTGGCCGAGCGATCGACTCGACGCGGCGTGTCTGGCCGTCGATCACTTCGAGGTCCGCTACGACGGCCGTGACGCCCACGCCTCGGCGGCGCCGTGGGAGGGCGTCAACGCCCTCGACGCCCTGACCATCGCCCAGGTGTCACTCGGCCTGCTGCGCCAGCAACTTCGGCCGGGCGACCAGTTCCACGGGATCGTCGTCGAAGGCGGTGCGGCCGCCAACATCATCCCGTCGCGAGTCGTCGGCCGCTACATGTGCCGCGCGACCACGAGCTCGCGCCTGGCCGAACTACGCGAACGCACGACCCGCTGCTTCCAGGCCGGTGCGCTCGCAACCGGTGCGTCGCTCACGATTACCGAGTTGGGCAACCCCTTCTCGCACATGGAGTCGGACCCCGACGTCCTGAGCCACTACCGCAGCGCGGCGGAGTCGTTGGGCCGCACCTTCGAGCTCGACGATCGCGGCGAGCCCGCCCCGACGCTCTCGACGGACATGGCGAACGTCTCGCTCGTGGTTCCCTCGATCCACCCGCTGCTCGGCATCCCGACCAACGGTGCCGTGAACCATCAGCCGGAGTTCACCGCCGCGTGCGTCGGCGAGGCCGCCGACGCGGCTGTCGTCGACGGTGCCGTGGCCCTGGCGCACACGGCGATCCTCGTCGCCGAGGACGTGCCGCTTCGCCATCGACTCCAAGAGGACCGATGATCAACGAGCACGCCATCGTCCACGTCGACCCGCACCGGACCGACGACTTCGAGGCCGCGATGCTCGCGGCGTTCGCGATCATCGAGTCCGCACCCGGCTGTCACGGCGCGGAGATTCGGCGCCAACACGAGGACCCGTCCGTGTACCTGCTCACCGTTCGGTGGTCCAGCGTCGCCGCCCACCTGGACTTTCGCGCCTCGGGCGCTTTCGAGCAGTGGCGCACCGCCACCCACCCGTTCTACGTGACCCCGCCCGAAGTCACCCACTTCCTCGAGCCAATCAGCCGCTAGTTGGGTTGGTACACCCCGAAGGCACCGCGCAGGGTGTCGGCCACCTCACCGAGGGTCGCCATGGCCGCGAGCGCGCGCTTCATCGGGTACAGCACGTTGCTCGAGCCGCGAGCGGCGCGGTCGAGGTCTTCGAGCGCGACCCGGACGGCGTCGGCGTCGCGTTCGCGCTTCAGGCGCCGCACCCGCTCGGTCTGGCTGCGCTGCTGGGCCTCGTCGATGGGGAATACGTCGTTGGCCGCTTCCTCACGATCGGCGAAGCGGTTCACCCCGACGACGACCTTCTCACCGCGATCCACGCGGCGTGCGAAGTCGTAGGCGGCGGCCTCGATCTCTTCTTGCATGTAGCGCGCCTCGATGGCCGCCACTGCGCCACCCATCTCGTCGATGGTCGCGATGTACTCGCGTGCGAGGCGCTCGACTTCGTTGGTCATCGACTCGACGAAGTACGAACCGGCGAGCGGGTCGACGGTGTCGGCGATCCCGGACTCGTAGCCAACGATCTGCTGGGTGCGTAGCGCCAGCTTGGCCGCGCGCTCCGTTGGCAGTCCCAGGGCTTCGTCGAACCCGTTGGTGTGCAGGCTCTGGGTGCCACCGAGGGCCGCCGCGAGCGCCTGGAGCGTCACGCGCACGATGTTGTTCTCGGGCTGCTGGGCGGTCAGGGTCGAGCCGCCGGTCTGGGTGTGGAAGCGCAGCATCAGCGACTTGGGGTCGCGCGCGCCGAAGCGATCGCGCATGACCGACGACCAGATGCGTCGGGCCGCGCGGTACTTGGCCACTTCCTCGAAGAGGTTGTTGTGAGCGTTGAAGAAGAAGCTCAGCCGCGGCGCGAAGTCATCCAGCGCCAGGCCCGCGGCCAGGGCGGCCTCAACGTAGGCGATCCCGTTGGCGAGCGTGAAGGCGACCTCTTGGACGGCCGTGGATCCGGCCTCGCGGATGTGGTAGCCCGAGATCGAGATGGTGTTCCAATTGGGCATCTCGCGCGCGCAGTAGGAGAAGGTGTCGACGATCAGGCGCATCGACTGCCGCGGCGGGTAGATGTACGTCCCGCGCGCAACGTACTCCTTCAAGATGTCGTTCTGGATCGTGCCGCGCAGCTGGTCGCCGCGCACGCCCTGCTCCTCGCCGACCAGCTGGTAGAGCAGCAGGAGCGTCGAGGCGGTGGAGTTGATCGTCATCGACGTCGTGACCTGATCGAGGGGCAGGTCGGCCAGCAGCAGCCGCATGTCCTCGAGCGACGAGATGGCGACGCCGACCTTGCCGACCTCGCCTTCGGCGCGCGCGTGATCGGCGTCAAAGCCCATCTGGGTCGGCAGGTCGAAGGCGCACGAGAGTCCCGTCTGTCCAGCGCCCAGGAGGAACTTGAAGCGCTCGTTGGTCGCCTCAGCCGTGCCGAATCCGGCGTACTGGCGCATCGTCCACAGCCGTCCGCGGTACATCGTCGGGTGAACCCCGCGGGTGTAGGGGAACCCACCCGGTTCGCCCAGCTCGCTCGCCGGATCGAACGCCGCCACGTCATCAGCGCCGTACACGGGCCGCACCTCTATGCCCGAATCGGTCATTCGAAGGTCATCACTCACGACTCGTAGATTAGACCGCCGGTTTCGCGGGTCCCATCGATGGCGCCACCTCACGCCATCGGCAACAATGGTCCGATGTACTGCCCCAGCTGTGGAAGCGAATCGAGCGGGACCTTTTGTACCGTGTGCGGCACCGCGCTCGAAGGGCGGCGCACCGGCTCGCCCCAAAACCTCAGCGGCTGGTGGCGTCGCGTCGGCGCGACGCTCACCGATAACGCCGTCTTGATCGTGCCGAGTTCGGTGGTGCTCTGGTTGGTGAGCCTCGTCGCGGGCTCGTTGGTCGGCGTGCTCGCCGGCTTCGCCGTGCAGGGCTTCTACCAAGTCTTCATGCTCGCCTCGCCGCGCGGTCAGACCTTGGGCAATCGGCTGGTCGCGACGCGGGTGTGCGACCAGTCCACGGGTGGGACCATCACCCGTCGCCAAGCCGTGTGGCGGTGGGGATTCGTCGCCGCCTACAGCGCGATCGCCCTCGCCAACAATCCGATCGCGTCATCGATCGTGATGATGATCGTCGTCGTGGACGTGCTGTTCCCCCTCGCCAATCCGCTCAAGCAGACGTTGCACGACCGGGTAGCCGGGACCCTGGTCGTGATGCGTCACGGTTGAGCCGTGCCACATCCCAACTCGGCGATCACCGACTAGGCAGCGCCGACCGTGGCGTGGGGCATGCAGAGGTCGTCGTACTCGGCGATGACGATCGGACCCGCGTCCTCCCCGCACGCCGGGCACGAGGGGTCGCGGCGAACCTTGAAGGTTCGGAAGCTCTGGTCCATCGAGTCATAGGTCAGCAGACGTCCGACGAGTGGGTCACCGAGCTCGAGCAACAACTTGATCGTCTCGATCGCCTGGATCGAACCAACGATGCCCGGCAGCACGCCCAAGACGCCGGCCTCGGCGCAACTGGGTGCGAGCTCCGGCGGCGGCGGCTCGGGGATCATGCAGCGGTAGCACGGTCCGACGTAGGGGTTGAAGATGGTCACTTGGCCCTCGAAGCGGAAGATCGAGCCGTGCACCACCGGGATCCCCTTGAGCAGCGCCGCGTCGTTCACGAGGTAGCGCGTGGGGAAGTTGTCGGTGCCGTCGACGATCACGTCGTAGCCATCGATGATGTCGAGCACGTTGTCCGCGCCCAGTCGCACGTCGTAGGTCCGAACGTGCAGGTCCGGGTTGATCGCCTGCAAGGTCTGCTTGGCGCTGTCGACCTTGCGCATGCCGATGCGGTCCATGTTGTGCAGCACCTGACGCTGCAGGTTCGACGCGTCCACCACGTCCATGTCGATGATGCCGATCGTGCCGACGCCGGCCGCGGCGAGGTAGAGCGCGGCGGGCGAGCCGAGGCCCCCGGCGCCGAGCAGCAAGACCTTGGAGTCGAGCAGTCGCATCTGGCCCGCTTCGCCCACCTCGGGCAGCAGCAGGTGGCGCTGGTAGCGGTTGCGCTGGTCGGCGTTGAGCGCGCGCGGCGTCGTCCAGGTGAGACCCTCGTCCTTCCACTTGTTGAACCCACCGATGACCGATACGACGTCGGTGTAGCCCAGTTCCTGGAGGGTCTTGGCCGCGAACGCCGAGCGGACGCCGCCGGCGCAGTACACCGCGATCGGTGCGTGCTTGTCCGTGAGGCGCGACTCGACCGCAAATTCAAGGGTCCCGCGAGGGATGTGCACGGCGCCGGGCACCGCCCCCTGCTCGTACTCGTCGGGCTCGCGGACGTCCAAGGTCCGATAGTGGTCGAGGCGGGCGGCAACCTCGCTCGGTTCAACCTCACGAACGGCCTGCTTCGCCGCATTGAGTAGATCGCGTGGTGTAGGCACGGGTCGCTCCTTCGTTTGGCGAAATCCTACTGGCCTGGTCGAGATTCACGTCATCACGCGTGCTAGACCTCCGACCATGGACCTGGCAACACTCTTGGCTCGACGGCGGATGGTCCGCTCCTTTGACGCCACCCCCGTCGATCCGCGCTGGCTGGACGACGCCTGCGCGGCCGCCCTGTGGGCACCGACGGCGGGCAACAGCGCCGGTGTGCGCATGCACACCATCAGCGCAGACCTGGTGAGCGAGTACTTCGAGCGAGCCACCGACCCGCAGTGGCGGCAAGAGTCCCCGCGCGCAGCGGGCCTGTCGCGCGCGGGCGCCGTCGTCTTGGTCACGTCGCGACCCCAGGACTACCTCGATCGGTACGCCGAAGAGGACAAACGGGCCTCGGGCCTGTCGGCGATCACGGCCTGGCCCGTCCCGTACTGGCACACCGATGCCGCCATGGCGACCATGGCGCTACTGCTCCTGCTCGAAGAGGGCGGATGGTCGGCGGCGCTGTGGGGCAACTTCCGGCACGACCGCGAGGTCCTCGAGTGGGTCGGGGCACCCGAGGAGTCGCTCTTCGCATCGGTCTTGGTCGGGCGCCCCGACGGACTCGACCACCGATCGCCCTCACTCGACCGTTCGGTGCCGACGCGCCACGCTCGCGTTCGACGACTCGAGGTCAGTCCCGAGCGAGGCCCGTGACGTAGTCGACGATCGTACGCAGCCCGAAGGCCGTACCGCCCACGTTGACGTAGCCGCCTGCCGCGTCCGAGCGACCAGGTCCGGCGATGTCGAAGTGGACCCACGGCCGCCCGTCGGTGAAGCGACGCAGGAAGAGCGCCGCGACGACCGAGCCGGCAACGCCGACCTTGCCAATGTTCTTCATGTCGGCCACGTCCGAGTCCAGCTGGGATTCGTACGAATCGGTGAGCGGCATCCGCCACAGCTGCTCGCCACTGCGCGCACCCGACGCCAACACCGCAGCCGCGAGGTCGTCGTCCGAGGCGTAGACGGCCGCGACTTCGTCACCGAGCGCGACGCGCTGGGCGCCGGTCAGGGTCGCGATGTCGATGATCACGTCGGGTGCCACTTCGGCCGCCAAACTCAGCGCGTCGGCGAGGATCAGACGCCCCTCGGCGTCGGTGTTGAGCACCTCTACGGTGCGACCGTTTCGAATGGTGAGCACGTCCCCGGGCTTGGTCGCCTTATCCCCCGTGAGGTTCTCGGTCATCGGGGCGAACGCGGTGGCGCGGACTCGCACGCCCAGCTCGTGCAACGCCGAGATCGCGCCGAGGACGATCGCCGCGCCAGACATGTCCGTCTTCTGGCCGATCATCGACGCCGCCGGCTTGAGCGATAGGCCCCCGGAGTCGAACGTGACGCCCTTACCGACCAGGGCAACGTGCGGCAGGGCCGCACCGGGTTCGGGATCGTAGGTGGCCCGTACGAGTCGCGTCGGCTCGGCCGACCCGCGACCGACCCCGAGCAAGCCGCCGAGACCCTCGGCGCGGATCCGCGACTCGGTCCATGCCTCGACCGCGACTCGCGGATGCCGGTCGAGGCGCTCGATCACGCGACTCGCGAGCTCGCGAGGCGGCAGATCGCCCGCCGGAGTGTTAATGAGCCGCCTCGCCCAGTTGACGGACTCGGCGACGATCGACCCGTCACGAGCGCCCGCCACGATCGCGTCGTGTGCGGCGACGGTGGGCAGCGGCGACGCCAGCGCCGCGAGGTCGAAGGGTCGCTCCGCGTCGTCCTTGTAGTCGAACGAACCAAGGATCGCCCCCTCCGCAACCGCCTGGGCGACGAGCCGGGCGTCGGCAACGCCGTCCACGGCGAGCAGGAAGCCGACCGCATCCTCACCGGCCAACCGGACCCCGGTGGCGGCGGCAACCCGGTAGCCCTCGGGCTCAGCGCTGCCGACCGACACCAGGACGACGGTCGTCGGGCCAAAGCCCCGCAGGACGACACTGCTTCCGGCCTGGCTCGTTAGGCCGTGGCGGTGGCACCATGACTCGTCGAGTCGAGGCGCGAGTTCGACCGTGCCGATGGCCGAGGGCAGGGCACCGTCGAGCACGACGGCGCCGTCGCGCACGACGACGGGCACGAGCACGGTCTCACGGGCCAATGCGTCGGCCTTCGAGACGACGTGGACACTACGGGACATAAATCCTCCTCACTGCGAGCGAGCCGTACGGTGACTCGGTCCCTCCGCCCAGCGGGCCATGGTCCACACGAGATCACTCAGCCGGTTCAGGTACGCCACGACGTGGCTATCGGCCAGTTGGTAGCCCACGGCGGTTCGCTCGGCCCGACGCACGACCGTTCGCGCGACGTCCAGTGCGGCCGATACCCGGTTCTCACCAGGAACCACGAACTCGCGGGGCATTGGCGTCGCCGCGCTGAGCTCGTCGATCTCGCGTTCCAGTCGCGTCACCATGGCCGGCGTGACCAACGACTTCTCCGCGATGAGCTTGTGTCGGTTTTCGGGCATCGTCGCGACCTCGGCCATGAGCACCCACAGGTCGCGCTCGAGCGAGACCAGCAGCTCGTTCAATCGACCATCGGGCTCGCTGAGCGATCGCGCCCAGCCGAGCGCGGCCTGGGCCTCGTCGACTGCACCGTTCACCTCGATCTGGTGCGAACTCTTGGCGGCGCGCCCGCCGAAGTAGAGACCGGTCGTGCCGTCGTCGCCACCGCGGGTGTAAATCTTCACGAATTCAGCGTAGTGAACGAAGGCGCCACCGGTAGCCTGGCCACTGCATGGACCTGATCATCCCCTACGCCAAACCCGGTGCGGACAACGCGTACCTGGCCGCTCTCGCCGATCGGGTCCTCGTGTACGACGGGGCGACGGGAACCAACCTCCAACTACAGAACCTGACGGCCGACGACTTCGGCGGCGAGGCCCTCGAGGGTTGCAACGAGATTCTCACGATCACCAAGCCCGAGGCCATCGAGCGGCTCCACCGGTCGTTCCTGGACGTCGGCGTCGACGTGATTGAAACCGACTCGTTCGGGTCGTTCTCCACCGTGCTCGCCGAGTACGGCATCCCCGAGCGAGCCCACGAGCTGGCCGTCGCCTCGGCCACGATCGCCCGGCGCACCGCCGACAGCTACGCCAGCCCCGGTTCCCCGCGCTTCGTCGCCGGCTCGATCGGACCGGGCACCAAGTTCCCCACCCTGGGTCAGATCAGGTATGACGAGCTGGTTACGAGCTACGAGGAACTCGCCTACGGCCTGCTCGAAGGTGGCGTCGACCTCCTGCTCGTCGAGACGATGTTCGACCTGCTCGCCGGCAAGGCGGCGATCGCCGCGTGCCATCGCGCCATGGTGCGTCACGGGCGAATCGTGCCGATCCAGGCCCAGGTCACCATCGAGTTGACCGGGCGCATGCTCCCGGGCACCGAGATCGGCGCGGCGATCACCGCCCTGGCGCCGCTCGGCATCGACGTGATCGGCATCAACTGCGCGACCGGTCCCGTCGAGATGTACGAGCCGCTGCGCCAGCTCGCCGAGACCGCGCCGATGCCGGTCTCCTGCCTGCCCAACGCCGGACTACCCAGCGTGCTCGACGGCGCGATGCACTACGACCTCTCGCCCGAGGCGCTCGCCGAGCACCACGCACGCTTCGTCACCGAGTACGGGATCAACGTCGTGGGCGGTTGCTGTGGCACCACGCCCGAGCACCTCGCCCACGTCGTGGAGGCAGTCCGCCCCCTCGAACGGCGCCGGCGCGAGCCGGTGCTCGAACCGGGTGTCGCCTCGATCTACTCAACCACCCCGTACCAGCAGGACCGCTCGGTGCTGCTGGTCGGCGAGCGCACGAACGCCAACGGCTCCAAGAAGTTCCGCGACGCGATGCTCGCGGGCGATTGGGAGACGTGCGTGACGATCGGGCGCGATCAGATCCGCGAAGGCGCCCACGTGCTGGACGTCTGCGTCGATTACACCGGCGCCGATGGCGTGACCGACATGTCCGAGGTGATGAGCCGGTTCGCCACCCAGTCGTCGGTGCCCATCATGGTCGACACGACCGAGACGGCGGTGGCGCGCGAAGCCCTGACCTGGCTGGGCGGCAAGGCGATCTTGAATTCGGTCAACCTCGAGGAGGGCGACGGGCCCGGCACGCGACTGGACGGCTTTCTCAGCCTCGCCGCCGAGTTCGGCGCGGCCGTCGTGGCGACCTGCATCGATCAAGAGGGCCAAGCGCGCACCGCCGAGTGGAAGGTGCGCGCCGCCCGAGCCATCACCGATCTGGCGGTGACGCGCTACGGGCTCGACGCGAACGACATCTTCATCGATCCCCTCGCCCTGCCGTTGTCCACCGGCATGGCCGAGTCGCGCCGTGACGGCATCGAGACCATCGAGGCGATCCGGCGAATCAAGAACGAGTTGCCGGGCGTGCGAACGATCCTGGGCCTCTCGAACATCTCGTTCGGGCTCAATCCCGCCGCCCGCCAGGTGCTCAACAGCGTGTTCCTCCACGAGTGCGCCCAGGCCGGCCTCGACGCCGCGATCGTGCACGCCTCCAAGATCCTGCCGCTCGCACGGATCGACGACGCAGCGCGCCAGATCTGCCTCGACCTCATCTACGACCGGCGCCGAGATGACTATGACCCACTGACCGCGCTGCTCGCGGTCTTTGACGGCTCGAAGGCGACCGAGGTCGCCAAGAGCCCGCTCGACGACCTCGACCTGGACGAACGGCTCCGCCGACGCATCGTCGACGGGGCACGCACCGGACTCGAAGCCGACCTCGATCAGGCGCTCGCCGAAGGTCAGTCGCCCCTCGCGATCGTCAACGAGATACTGCTCGACGGCATGCGCGAAGTCGGCGAGCTCTTCGCCACCGGCGAGATGCAGTTGCCCTTCGTCCTGCAGAGTGCCGAGACCATGAAGGCGGCCGTGTCGCACCTCGAGCCCCACATGGAAAAGAGCGACCAGGGTGGCCGCGGCCGCGTCGTGCTCGCCACGGTGAAGGGCGACGTCCACGACATCGGCAAGAACCTCGTCGACATCATCTTGACCAACAATGGCTACGAGGTGATCAATTTGGGCATCAAGGTCGGCATCAACGAGATGCTCCAGGCGGTCGACGAGCACCACGCCGATGCGCTCGGCATGAGCGGGCTGCTCGTCAAGTCGACACTCATCATGCGCGAGAACCTCGAGCTGATGAACGAGCGCGGGATGGCGGACGTGCCGGTCTTGCTCGGCGGCGCCGCGCTGACGCGCACCTACGTCGAGCGCGACCTGCGCGGGGTCTACCAGGGCCGCGTCTTCTACGGCAAGGACGCCTTCGAGGGCCTGCGCGTGCTCGACCGGCTCGGTGAGATCCGCAAGAACAACGAGGACGACGCCGACTTCGGGCGCGAGTTGTCCACGCGCAAGGTCAACCGTCGCCTGCCCACCGACGCGGCGACTGCCCCGACGGACCTGCCCGTGCGCAGCCCGGCAGTCGCACTCGACAACCCGCTCTTCGTCCCGCCGTTCCTCGGTTCGCGCGTCGCCAAGGGGATCGCCATCGACGAGATCAGCGAGTACCTCAACCTCACCGCGCTGTTTCGCAACCAGTGGGGCTTTCGCCCCGAGAACGACGAGGGGGACCCCGCCTTCAAGGAGCGGGTCCGCGCGACCCTGCGCGAGCAGCTGGCGATCGTCAAGCGCGACGACCTGCTCGTCCCCCAAGTGGTCTGGGGACATTTCGCGGCCGCCGCCGACGGCAACGACCTGGTGATCTTCACCGACGACACCCGAACCACCGAGGCGACGCGTTTCGCCTTCCCACGCCAAGACCACGACCCCTATCTGTGCATCGCCGACTTCTTTCGCCCGGTGGACAGCCCCGACCGCGACTACGCGAGCTTCATGCTGGTCACCATGGGTCCGCGGGTCTCGGCGCGCACCCAAGAGCTGTTCAGCGAGAACCGCTACACCGAGTACCTGCTCTTGCACGGCCTCGGCGTGGAAATGGCCGAGGCACTCGCCGAACTCTGGCACCGGCGCATCCGCGAGGAACTGGGCTTTGCCAACGAGGACGGACCCAGCCTGGCGGGCCTGTTCCGCCAGCAGTACCGCGGCGGGCGCTACTCGTGGGGCTACCCGGCGTGCCCGGACCTCACCGAGAATGCGAAGGTCGCCCGGCTGCTCGGCGCCGAGCGCATCGGCGTTGAGGTGTCCGAGGGATACCAGCTGCACCCCGAGCAGACGACTGACGCGATCATCTGCCATCACCCCTCGGCCAAGTACTTCATCGCCTGACCGGGCGACGGGGATGCGCGAGGCGTCCGACCTAGACTTTTGGGGTGACGCACGGTCCCTCCCGGCGTGACGTCCTGCGCGGCATCGGTGTGCTCGCTGGCACGATCGCGACCGCAACCTCACTCGACGCTTCCCTCAGCGCCGCGTCGAGCACCGCCACCGCCCAGTGGGTGCGTCGCGAGAACGTTCGGCCCGGCGATGGCACGTGGCTGCGCGGCGTCGCGGCGCCCGCCGGCGACCTGGAGGGCTACGCCAGCGCGACGAGCGTCGACCTCGGCCAGCCCATCACCTTCTTCGTGAGCACCACCTCGCCGACCTATTCGATCAAGGTCTACCGGATGGGCTACTACCAGGGACTCGGCGCGCGGCTCATCGAGTCGCGCGTCGGCCTCACCGGCGCCGCCCGGCCGATGCCCCCGCCCGACCAGTACGGGACCGTGGACTGTCAGTGGCCGGCGTCGTTCCGGGTCATCACCGACGCGCGCTACCTCCCGGGCCAGTACCTCGTGCGCCTCGAGAACGCCGAGCACCAGTTCCGATTCATCCCGTTCCTCGTGCGCGACGACTCCTCGACGGCGGCCTTCGTCTACATGAGCTCGGTCACCACCTGGCAGGCCTACAACACCTGGGGCGGGTTCAGTCTCTATCGCCAGGCGACGCCGGTGGGCAGCATCACCATCAGTGACGCGAACCGCGCCGTGCGGGTGTCCTTCAATCGACCCTACGACCGGGCCTTCGCCAACGGCGCGGCGGACTTCGTCGGCAACGAGTTCCCGCTGCTGTTCCTGGCCGAGCAGATGGGACTCGACCTCACCTACTGGACCGACATCGACCTCCACGAGCGCGGCACGACCCTGACCCGTCACCGCGCGCTGCTGTCGCTCGGTCACGACGAGTACTACTCCCCCGCCATGCGAGCGAACGTCGTCAACGCGGTCACCCACGGGGTCAACGTGGCGTTCTTCGGAGCGAACTTCTGCTATCGCAAGATCCGCTTCGAACCGGGCGTGAACGGCCCTGATCGGCTGATGATCAACTACCGCTCGACGGCCGACCCCATCACCGCGACCAACCCCTCACTGGCCACGGTCAACTGGAGCCAGTACCCGTCGGACACACCCGAGAGCACTTTCACCGGCTCAATCTACGGCGGCGTGGACGGCACCGGGTCACTGAGCGTCGTCGACGCCACGTCGTGGCTCTGGCGCGGCTGCGGGGTCCGAGACGGGTCGGTGCTTGCCGGCGCCCTCGGCGGCGAGTTCAATCACTACAACCCCGCCGTCACGAACCCACCGAACGTGCAGATCCTCGCCCACTCCGCCGTGGGCGGCGGGACGAGCGACGTCACCTACGTCGCCGAGCCCGGGCAGGGCGGGGTCTTTGCCAGCGGCACCGGCCACTGGGTCTTTGACCTCTCGAACGCACCCAAACTCGGCAACTTCTGGGTGCCGGCCGCCATCCCCGGGGTGACCAACGTGATCCGCCGGGCGACGATGAACATCTTCGCGTCCTTTGGCGCCGGTCCCGCGGGCAACGCCACGCCGTCAGTCGCCAACACCAGTCAGTACTAGCGCCCTCGCGGACGGGCGAACGTTGACGGGCCTAACGACGCGCGGGCAACGGCAGCGGCGTGGCCTCGCGCAACGCCTCGCCCGCGTGATAGCTCGAGCGCGTCAGCGGTGACGACTGCACGTGGCCCAGTCCCACGCGACGGCCACGCTCGGCGAGGTCCTCGAACTCGGCGGGCTCCCACCACCGTGCGACCGGCACGTGCTCGGCCGTTGGGCGCACGTACTGGCCGATCGTCGCGATCGACACGCCGACCGCGGCCAGGTCCGCGAGGGTCTCTTCGACCTCGTCGGCGGTCTCCCCGAGACCGACCATGATTCCCGACTTAGTGGTCAGGCCCTGCGCGCCGGCGCGCGCGAGCACGGTCAGCGACCGCAGGTAGCCCGCGCTCGGGCGCACGGCGCGCTGCAGGCGCGCCACCGTCTCGACGTTGTGGTTGACCACGTCGGGTCGAACGTCGAGGATGAGCTGGAGGCTCTCGACGTCGCCCTTCAGGTCGCTGATCAGCACCTCGACCGTCGTCTGGGGCGAGCGCTCGCGGATTGCCGTGACCGTGGCCGCGATTGCGCCGGCGCCGCCGTCGGCGAGGTCGTCGCGGGCGACGCACGTGATGACCGCGTGACTCAGCCCGAGTCGCACCACCGCCTCGGCGACCCGATCGGGCTCGGTCGGGTCCAGGGGCAGGGGCTTGCGCGTGTCGATCAGGCAGAACCCGCAGGCGCGCGTGCACCGCTCGCCGTTGACCATGAAGGTGGCCGTCCCCGACGCCCAACACTCGTAGATGTTCGGGCAGCCGGCCTCCTCACAGACCGTGACGAGGCGAAGTCCGTCGGTCAGCTTGCGCAGCGACTGGTACTCCGGGCCCATGTGCGCCTCGATGCGCAGCCACGACGGTTTGCGCGAGCGCAGTTCGACGCCGGCGTCAGGGTCGACCCCTGCTTTGCGCAGGCGGCGCAGCAGTGGCCGCTCCGACGTGGTCGTCGCCCCGCTGCGGTCGACCGCCGCGATCGAGCCCGCGCCGCCGAGCACCGTGTCGAGGGTCGAACCGAGGAACTCCTCGACCTCGCTGAAGGACGCGTCCAGACCGAGGGAGCGCATCGAGCCGACGGGCTTGTCGGGGATCCCGCACGGCACGATCGCATCAAAGGCCCGCAGATCGACGTCGACGTTGAGTGCGACACCGTGCAGCGTGCGCCGATAGCCAGCGCGGTTGCGCTCGGTGCGTACGCCCACGGCCGCGATCTTGACCGGTCGCTCGTCGAGCCGGGCCCAGACGCCGGGGTAGCCCTCGAGTCGCCCGACCCGGCCGAGTCGGCCCTCGGGATCGAAGTGGCGGACCGTGGCGATGACGGCGTCCTCGAGACGACCCACGTGCTCGCGTCCCGCCGCCGGACCGTCGTCCACGGTCACGATGGCCCACGCCACGACCTGGCCGGGACCGTGGTACGTGACGTCCCCGCCGCGGTCGGCCTCGACGACGTCGGCGTCGAGGCTCGACACCGGGACGAGGAAGTGCTCGGGAACCGCGCGGATGCCCAGCGTGTAGGTGGGCGGGTGCTCCATGACGAGCACGTAGTCGTCGGCCGCCTCCATCCACGCGCGCTGCAGGTCGTTCGCCTCGCGGAAGCTGACCCGCCCGACGTGGCGTCGACGCAGCATCTAGTGCTCGCTCTCCAGATCGAGTCCCGCGAGCAACTCGGCCACCCGCTCGAGGTAGGCCGTCGCGGTGAAGGGTTCGCAGACGCGGTGGTCGAAGGAGAGTCCGATGACCACGCGACGCCCCACACCGACGCTCACGCCGTCCTCGAGAACCACGGGAACCCGGCGCACTGCCCCCATCGAGAGCACGGCCACCTCGGGCTGGATGATGATCGGACTCGTCCACAGCGAGTTCGGCCCCGTCGGGCCGACCAGGGTGAAGGTGCCACCCATGAGGTCGTCGGTCGTGAGCTGGCGCGTCGAGACGCGTTCGAAGAGCTCGTGGACGCGGCGCGCCAGGGCGCGAAGCGTCAGACCAGCAGCCGCGTGCACGACCGGCACGAGCATGCCGTCACGCAGTACCTCGCGCATGAATCCCAAGTTGACGGTGCGGTGCACGACGAGCTCGTCGCCCGCGAACGTGGCGTTCAGGAACTCGAATTCACCCAGGGCGCGAACCGCGGCGAGACCCATCACCATCTGGTCCGAGATCTCGACGCCGTCGCGCGTGCGCCGGCCGAGCGAATCCAACTGGTCGAAGATCGACGCGTCGACCTCGATCGCGACGAAGCCGTGCGGCGTGCTCTGGGCGGACAAGGTCATGTGCTGGCCCATCCGGCGAAGGCCGTTGGACAGGGGCACGACTTCCTCGTCCGTGGGCCCGTTGGCGACGGCCCGCTCGGCGTCTCGCCGCGTGATCGCGCCGCCCGGCCCCGACCCGTGTACCTTCGCTGGCTCGACCCCGCCATCGGCGAGGATTCGCCGCACGACCGGCGACATCACGACCCCAGCGGTTCGCGACTCGCCCGGCGTCGTGGTGGGCGCCTCGCTCGTAAGGGGTGCGGGGGTGCTCGGCGCGGGGGCGCTCGGCGCGGGGGCGCTCGGCGCGCTCGGCGCTGCCGGCGCCACCGATCCGGCGACCGCGTTCTCGTCGATGACAGCGACGCGCGAGCCCGTCTCGACGGTGTCACCTTCGCCGGCCAATATCTCGGTCAACACGCCCGCTGCGGGCGAGGGCATCTCGGAGTCGACCTTGTCGGTCGAGACCTCAAAGAGCGGCTCGTCGCGGGCGACCGAGTCGCCGACCTTCTTGAACCACCGAGTGATGATCCCCTCGGTTACCGATTCGCCCAGTGACGGCAGCGTGACGTCAGCCAACGTGGAGCCCCCTCCCAGCTAGGGCCAACAGCGTCTCGCCGAAGGTCTCCGACAGCGACGGGTGCGGCTGGATGAGCGCGGCGGCCTCCTCGGCCGTCGCCTCCCAGTTGACGGCGTAGTAGCCGGCCCCCAGTTGCTCGGTCACCCATGGACCGGCCATGTGCACACCAAGGATCTGGCCCGCGGTGCCGTCGGCGCGCTTCTCGGCGATGATCTTGACGACGCCTTCGGTCTCGCCGATGATCTGGGCGCGGCTGTTGCCACCGAAGGGGTCCTTCTTCACGACGACCTCGTAGCCCCGCTCCTTCGCGGCGGCTTCGGTCAGTCCCACGAAAGCGACCTCGGGATTCGAGTAGATCGCCCACGGCACACGGTCGTAGTCGACGGGCACCACGGGCTCGCCCAGGATGGTCTTGATCGCCACGATCGCCTCGGCGAAGCCGACGTGGGCGAGTTGGGGGGTGTTGGCGACGATGTCGCCGATAGCGTAGACGTTGGGGTTCGCGGTGCGCATCGAGGAGTTCGCGACGACGAAGCCGCGCTCGTTGACCTCGACGCCGGTCCCGTCACCGAGCAAACCCTCGCTGCGCGGGCGTCGTCCGACGGCGAGCACGACGACCTCGACCACGACGTCGTCACCGCCTTCGACGTGCACGGCCGTCTTGCCCTTCGCGGGCGTGTGTCCGGTCACGTTCACCCCGGCACGGACCTCGATTCCGCGCTTCTTGAACGAGCGTCCCACGACGCTCACCACTTCGCTGTCGCAGCCCGCGAGGATCGTCGGCAAACCCTCGAGCACGGTCACGGCAGTGCCCATGTCCGACAGCATCGACGCGAACTCACAGCCGATCGCCCCGCCGCCGATCACTGCGGCGCTCGCGGGCAAGGTGTCCAGGTCCAAGAACTCGTCCGAGGTCAGGACGATCTGGCCGTCGACGTCAAAGCCCGGCAGCGTCCGCGGGACCGAGCCAGCGGCCAGGATGACGTTGGTCCCCTTCGCCTCGACGCCGGCGTCGGCCCCGTCGAGGATCCGTACGACCTGGTCCGCGTCGAGTCGCGCCGTGCCCTCGTAGATGGTGACCTTGCGACCCTTGAGCAGGCCCGACAGGCCCTTGTGCAGCTTGTCGACGACCTCGTTCTTGCGGGCCTGGCTCACCGAGAAGTCCACTGACACCGCGCCGGTGCCGATGCCGAACGTGCTCGCGTGCTCGATGGTCCGGCGCACGTGGGCCGTCTCGAGGAACTCCTTGGCCGGTACGCAGCCACGGTGCAGGCACGTCCCACCCACCTTGTCCCGCTCGATCAGCGCGACGTTGAGACCGGCCGAGGCCCCGTAGAGCGCAGCGGCGTAGCCGCCGGGGCCACCTCCGATGATCACAACGTCAAACAGCTGGACCTCGTTCGTCACGGCGGATTCCCTTCGTAGATTTCGTCACTGAGACCTACGAAATCCTAATGTTTCTGACGCCGCCGCGGTCACGGCCGCGCGCTAGCGCCGTTGACCCTGTTGACGGTCGGCCGCGGCCGTGGCCAGCTCGTCAACGAACTCGTTCATCGGGTCGCCCGCGTGACCCCGCACCCAGGAGAAGGTGACGGTTCGCTCACCGCGCAGCGTGAGGTCGAACAGGGGCTCCCACAGGTCACGGTTCGCCACGGGTTGGCCCTGGGAGTTCTTCCAGCCACGGCGAAGCCAGCCGACGTACCAGTGGTCGTTGAAGCACTTCACCACGTAGGTCGAATCGCTCACGATCTCGACGTCGTCATCGGGATTGTCCCGCAGGGCCTCGAGGACCGCGCGCAGCTCCATGCGCTGGTTGGTCGTCTGGGGCTCGGCGCCGCTCGCGTAACCGTCGGTGCCGCGCGCCCACGCCCAGCCGCCCGGACCGGGATTGCCCCGGCAGGCGCCGTCGGTGTGAATTCGGATCACAGCTGGCGCGTGATCCACGCGTCCTCGTCGGCGGTGAAGCGGGTCACCGCGGCCGGGAGATCGCCACGCAGGACCTGGCCGAGGGTCACGTGCTCGAGCACCTCGCGCAACGCCGCGCGCACCGCGACCCAGACGTCACGCAGGTGTTCGGCGTCGCCGCCGTAGTTCAGCGTCTCGGGGCGCATCCCGCGCACGCCGGCCATTGGGCCACTCACGACGCGCAAGATGTCGGCGATCATGATCTCGTCGGGGTCGTGGGCCAGCCGGAACCCACCCTCGGGGCCTCGCTGGCTGGTGACCAGTCCGCCGCGTCGAAGGTCCGACAGGATCGCTCCCAGGAACTTCGCGGGCAGCTGCTGTTCGGCGGCCAGGTGTTCGGCGCTCACGGACGTCTTGCTCGCCGCCAGGGTGAGTAACGCCCGAATGGCGTACTCGGCCTTCGCGGGAATCTGCATGGGTCCATTCTGCCCGAGTCGGCGGACCCGCCGGGTAATGGACGACGGCGAGCGGTCCGCGAGACCCGTAGCACCGATCCGACGGCGCGCCACGTCGGTTTTAGAGTGGGCGGGTGCATGATCTCACTTCACGGCGCCTCTACCTCTGCGTGGGTCACCGGGACGACATCGCCGACTTCCTCCCCGCAGTGTTGCGCGGTGGCGTCGACGTGGTCCAACTACGCGAGAAAGATCTCGACGACGACCAGCGCCGAGTCTCGGGCCGAGTGATGGCGGCGATCTGCCGGGACTTCGGCGTGCCATTCATCATGAACGATTCGCCCTACCTCGCGGCCGAGGTGGGGGCCGACGGCGTCCACGTAGGCCAGGAGGACCTGAGCGTGGCCGTGTGTCGTGAGCTGCTCGGTCCTGACGCGATCGTCGGGCTGTCGACCCACGACCCCGACGAGTTCGAGCGTGCGCTCGCTCAGCCGACGACCTATCGCAGCGCCGGTCCGATCGTGGCCACACCGACCAAGCCCGGCCGCACGGGCACCGGAATCCAGTACGCGCTCGACTGCACCCTTCGAAGCGATCAGCCAGTCTTCGTGACCGGCGCCGTGGACGCCGACAACGTGGCCTCACTGGTTCGCGCGGGGCTCGGCCACTTCGTGGTGGTCCGCGCCCTCACGAATGCGCCTGACCCCTTCCACGCGGCGGCATCGATCCGCCGCGCCTTGGACGAGGCCATCGACGCCGCGAACTAGCGGTGCCGGTCGAGCCAGCCGAGCAGGGTGGCCACCATCCGGGGATCTGCCCGCAGCTGGTGGCCGGCACCTTGAATCAGGCGAAGCTCGCCGCGGCCGTCGGCCGCGCTGAGTAGGTCCCGGGCGTCGCTCGCGGGCACCTCCAGGTCGTCCGTGCCGTGACCGACCAGCAAGCGGCGGGGCGGGACCTTCGCCACGGCGCCGAGCGGGTCCACGGCCAGCACGTCGGCGCGCAGGTCGTTTGCGGCGAGCAGGTCCTTCTCGTCCCCGACGACGCCCGCGCCGATGATCCACTGGCGAAACGGAGCGGCCGCGCCGCACCAGGTCTCCAGGTGCGCGGGCGCGGCGAACGTGGCGACGCCGCGCACGCGTTCGTCGTCGGCGGTCACCGCGAGTGCGAGCGCACCACCAAAGCCGAAACCCGCCAGCGAGATCCGTCCACCGTCCTGGTCGATTCGCCCGATGATCGCGCCCAGGTCGCGACGCCACTGACTGGCCGAGAAGGTCCCTGTACTCCCGCCAACGCCCGACAGCGTTCCGGTAGCGACCGTCCAACCCGACTCGCTGGCGAGGTGCTCGGCGAGCTCGGGCAGCAAGCCGGCCGCTTGGCGGCCCATACCCGTCGCGCGCGGCAGGCCGTGCACGAGCACGAGCACGTGGCCGACGGCCGGTCGGGCACTGGACGACGCGATGCGCAGGTCGAGCAGCGACGCGTCGCTGGCCAGCTGTTCGTGAACGAGCACGAGGCCTTAGATGCCGAGCTGGTTGGCGAGCAGTTCGCGGTGGTACGCCGGATCACCGAGGAAGAGCTCGGAGCTCTTGGCCCGCTTGAAGTACAGGTGCGCGTGGTGCTCCCAGGTGAAGCCAATGCCACCGTGAATCTGGATGTTCTCAGCGGCGCAGTGGAAGTAGGCCTCCGAGCAGAACGACTTGGCGAGGCTCGCCGCGATTGGTAGCTCGTCGTTGCGCTCCTGGGCCGCCCAGGCCGCGTAGTAGGCGGCCGACTTCGCCGACTCCACGTCGAGCAGCATGTCCGCGCACTTGTGCTTGATCGATTGGAACGACCCGATGGGGCGCCCGAACTGGACGCGATTCTTCGCGTACTCGACGGCGTTGCTCAGCACGCGTTGGGCGCCGCCGACCTGCTCGGCGGCCAGGGCCGCCACGGCGATCTGCAGTGTGGTCTCGAGCCCGGCGAGCGCGCCGCCGTTAACCCCGACCAGACGGGCTGGCACGTCGTGATACGTGAGCCGGCTCTGCTTGCGCGTCTGGTCCATCGTGGGCAGCGCTTCGCGCTCGAGCCCCGTAGCGCCGGCGTCGACGGCGAACAGCGACAGGCCCGCCTCGGTCATGGCCGGCACGAAGATCACCGACGCGCTCTGGCCGTCGGTGACGAAGCTGTTCACGCCGTTCAACGCCCAGGTACCGCCTGCGTTCGTGGCGGTGGCGGACGTCGCGGCGAGGTCCCACTGGCCGGCGTCATCGGTCAGGGCCACGGTGGCGATCGTGTCGCCCGAGGCGATCCCGGGAAGGTAGGTCGCGCGGTCCTCGTCGGTGCCCACTAGCAGCACGGCGTTGGCCGCGAGTGCCACCGTCGAGAAGTATGGTGCGCACAGCAGGGCGGCGCCCATCTCCTCGAACACGATGTACAGCTCGACCGGGCCGTAGCCCTGTCCCCCGAACTGCTCGGGAATGCCTAGTCCCTGCAGCGCGAGCTCCTCGGCCATCTGGCGCCACACGGCGGGGTCGTAGCCTTCGGGCGTCGCCATGAGTCGGCGGACTTCGGTCTCGGGTGACTTCTCGTCCAAGAACCGCTTGACCATCTTGCGCAGTTCGTCTTGCTCCTCGGTGAATCCAAAGTTCATCGCCACCCTCGATCTCCGCTTACTGGTGAGTTACCGCACTTGCGAGACTAGCGAACTCCCCTCCGCGACGTCGCGTGGCATCCTGATGGGGTGCACGAGTCGAGCGTGATCTGGGGCAGCGCGGCGCTAGACGTCCACCGGGTCGTGGTCGGACCGCTCGCCAACAACGTCTACGTCCTTCGGTGCCGCCGCACCGCCACGGCCGTGCTGATCGACGCCGCCGACGAGACCGAGCGACTCCTCGCCCTGGCTGACGACCTCGGGGTCACCGACGTGCTCGAGACCCACGGTCACCACGACCACGTCGGAGCCATTCCCGGCCTGCGCGATTCGGGGCGCACCGTTTGGGGACACCCCGACGACGAAGCACTCTTTCCCGCCCTTGACCGGCGTCTCGTCCACGACCAGATTCTCGAGGTTGGCGAGCTGCGCGTGCGGGTCATCCACACGCCCGGTCACACACCCGGCTCGACCTGCTTTGCCGTCGAGGGCAGTCCAATCTTGTTCAGCGGCGACACCCTCTTCCCGGGCGGTCCGGGCGCCACGACCTTCGAGGGCGGCGACTTCGCCACGATCATCGCCTCCATCGACCAACGGCTCTTGGGTCGCTTCGGGGACGAGGTGCTCGTCCTGCCCGGACACGGCGCACCCACGACCGTTGGCGTCGAGCGACCACACCTCGCCGAGTGGGTCGCGCGCGGCTGGTGACCGGCCGAAAATATCGCCGTGAACGATAGGCTCGACTTGTGTCTGCCCCGTTGCTCGAACTTCGAAACGTCCACGCCGTAGCCGAAGACACCGTCATTTTGCGCGGTGTGGACCTGACCATCAATCCCGGCGAGGTCCACGCGCTCATGGGACCCAATGGCGCGGGCAAGTCCACCCTGGCCAACGTGGTGATGGGACACCCCGGCTACCGCGTGACCGACGGGCAGATCCTGCTCAATGGTGAGGACATCGCCACCTGGTCCCCCGACCAGCGGGCCCGCGCGGGCATCTTCCTCGCCTTCCAGTACCCCGAGGCGATCAGCGGCGTCTCGGTGATCCAGTTCCTGCGCCAGGCCATCGTCGCGCGCAAGGGGCTGAGCGAGCTCTCGGTGCTCGAGGTTCGACTCGATCTCGCCGAATGGATGGACCGACTGGGCATGGACCCCGCCTTCGCGGAGCGGCACCTCAACGACGGCTTCTCGGGCGGCGAGCGCAAGCGCAACGAGGTATTGCAGATGGCCCTGCTCGAACCAGTCGTCGCCCTGCTCGACGAGACCGACTCGGGGCTCGACATCGACGCCCTGCGCATCGTGGCCCGTGGCGTACGCACGGTGCGCGGTGAGAACCCGGCGATGGGCGTGGTGGTGGTGACCCACTACGTCAAGTTGCTCGAAGAGATCGAGCCCGATCGCGTCCACATCCTCGTGGACGGCCAGATCGTGCACAGCGGCGGCGTCGAACTGGCCGCGGCCATCGAGCACGACGGCTACGACGCGTGGCGAGGGGCGCTGCGATGAGCTCCTACAGTGCCCGCCGCGTGCGTGGCGACACACCGCTGCTGGGCCGCGTGATCAACGGCCGGCCGATCACCTACCTCGACTCGGCGTCCTCGACGCTCCCGCCGCGTCCCGTCATCGAGGCGATGACTCGGTACTACGAGCTGCGCCACGCCAATGTGCATCGCGGCGTGTACCAGACCGCCGTCGAGGCGACCGACGTCTACGAGGGCGCGCGGGCGGCCACGGCACGGTTCATCAACGCCCCCCAGGGCCTCGACGAGATCGTGTTCACCAAGAACACGACCGAGTCATTCAACCTGTTGGCCAAGTCGTGGGGCGCGGCCAACCTCACGGCCGGTGACGTGGTCCTGGTCACCGAGATGGAGCACCACGCCAACATCGTGCCGTGGTTCCAGCTGCGCGAGCAGACGGGCATCGAGGTTCGCTTCGTGCCCGTGACCGACGACTTCCGCCTCGACCTGAGCGATCTTGACCGCCTGCTCGATGGCGTCAAGCTGTTCTCCTTCACCGCCGCCTCCAACGTGCTCGGCACCCGCAATCCGGTCAAGGAGCTGACCCGGATCGCCCACGACCACGGAGCCCTGGTCGCGGTCGACGCCGCCCAGTCCGTCGGCCACCAGCCGACCGACGTCGTGGACCTCGACGTCGACTTCTTCTGCTTCTCCGCGCACAAGATGCTCGGACCGACCGGCCTGGGCGTCCTGTGGACCCGCGCGGCGATTCTCGAGTCCATGCCCCCATTCCTTGGCGGTGGCGGCATGATCGCCGATGTGCGCGTGGACGGCTACGTGCCCGCGAGCGGGCCGACCCGCTTCGAGGCGGGGACCCCGCCGATCGCCGAGACGGCCGGGCTCAGCGCCGCCATCGTGTATCTCGAGGGTCTCGGCCTAGCGAACGTGGCGCGCCACGAGGACGAGTTGACGAGCGACGCGCTCAAGCGCCTAGCCAACGAGTTCGACGGACGGGTACGGGTCATCGGCCCCGCCGAGAACGTCGACCGCGGCGGCGTGCTCAGCCTCGACGTCGACGGGGTCCACCCCCACGACGTGGCCCAGGTGCTCGACCAGTTCGGCGTGTGCGTGCGCCCCGGACACCACTGCGCCAAGCCCCTCATGCGCCGCTTCAAGCTCGCGGCCACGGCCCGCGCCTCCTTCGGCCCGTACTCGCTCACCACGGACACCGACGTCCTGCTCGAGGCGCTGGGCAGCGCCGTGACGATGTTCGGTTAGACCATGGCGAACCTCGACGACCTCTACCGCGAGATCATCCTCGACCACTACCGCACGCCGCGCAACCGCGGCGAGCTCACGTCGCCGTCGGCCATCCGGACCGAGGGCTTCAACCCGCTCTGCGGCGACGAGCTCGTCGTCTACCTCGACGTCCAAGACGGCGTGATCGTGGACATCAAGCTGACCGGCCACGGCTGTTCGATCTCCCAGGCGTCGTCATCGATGATGAGCGCCGCGGTCAAGGGCAAGACGGTGGCCGAGGCGCGTGCCACGATCGACCGGTTCAAGCAGTTGATGACCGTGCACGAGTCGTCCCTCGACGGCCAGGGCGAGGCGCCCGTGGCCGACATCCGCACGATGGGCGAGCTCGCCGCACTGCAGGGCGTCGTGAAGTTCCCCGTGCGCATCAAGTGCGCGACCCTGGCCTGGAACACGCTCAGCCAGGGGCTCGACGAGGCCTGACGCCTAGGGCGTGCAGGGGACCGGGTCGAAATAGGGCACGACCGCCGTCGGGTTCGTGACGGTCTTGGTACCGGTCGAGGCCTTGGTCGTCGAGGTGGCCGGTCGCGTCGTCGACGGCGAGACCACCGTCGTCGTGGTGGTCGTGGTCGCCACCACCGGCGGCAGCGGCGTCTGCAGCTGCGCGTTGGGCGGCGGGTTGGTCGGCGTGAGCAGCGACGAGCCAAAGATGTTCACGAGCAGCTGCTGGGCCTCGGGCTCTTGGGTGAACAGCACGTCGCCCACCGGTGCGACCGTCGCCGCCACCGTGGGCAGGGTGTAGGTCAGCATGTTCGCCGGGTTGAAGCTGTGGAACTTGACCGCGAAGGCGATCAGCTCGTTCAGCGTGAACCCACTGTCGAGGGTGATGCCCTGAGGGATCTTGGCGAGGAACGAGTTGATCGTCAAGGGGTTGTAGAGACTCTTGGCCCGACTGATCATGGCGCGCAAGAAGGCGTTCTGACGATCGATGCGGCCGAAGTCGCTCGTGCCGTCGTAGTTCCAAACGCCGTTCTGGAACCACTGGTAGTGGCGGCTGCGCGCGACCGCCAGCGCCTGGAAGCCCGTGATGAGCTGACAGCCCGGGTGCGCGATGTTAAGCCCGGAGTAGGCGTCCTTGGCCGGGTAGGGGAAGTCGAGGTAGACCCCACCGATGGCGTCGGCCGCGTTGATCAGGCCAGCGAAACTCACCTGGATCACGTGGTTGATCGGGATGCCGAAGTTCGCCGTGATCGTCTGGGCGAGCAGTGACGGGCCGTTGCCGTAGTTCACGTTGATGCGGTTGAACTTGCCGAACAGGGCCTGGTTGGCGAGCAGCGTGACCATCGTGTCGCGCGGAATCGAGAGGATCGTGATCTTGTCGGCGGCCGGATCGACGTGCATGATCTTGACCACGTCACTGCGCTGGCCGGCCACCGAGTTGGTCGATGCGCCCGTCTGACGGGCCACCTGGCCGGTCAGTCCCGCGCGGGAGTCCGAGCCGATCTCGAGGATGTTGAAGGGCCTCCCCGAGAGTTGAGGTAGCTCGCCCACGACGTTGACCTTGGGGATCTGGCCGAAGCGCCACTGGGCGTACAGGTAGCCGCCGCCGACCAGCGCGAGGAGCAGGGCGAGGACGACGACGCTCGAGATGATCGCGATCCGCCGGCCACGGTGGCGGCGGCGCGGCTTGGCGGCGCGCACTGATCGACCCGGGTTGGCACGCTGCTCGACCGCCTGTCCGAGGGCGCGAAGGCGCTCTTCGTTCGCGAGCGAGCCCTTGGTCGCCTCGGATCGTCGGTTCTCGCGGCCTCGCGAGGCGCTGTGACGTCCGTCAGCCATCGGTCAACTGTACTCCGCGACCCCGTTACAGCGGCGCCGACTCGCGGAACGGCTCGTAGCCGTCGCGCTCGAGCACCTCGGCGAGCTCGGGCCCGCCCGTGGCCACGACGCGGCCACCACTCACGACGTGGATCACGTTGGGCGTCAGCTCGTGCAGCAGGCGCCGGAAGTGCGTGATCGCGAGCACGCCGCACCCCCACTCGCTGGTCGAGGCGGCCAGGCGGCGCGCGACCGCGCCGAGCGCGTCGACGTCGAGGCCCGAGTCGATCTCGTCCAGGATCGCGAAGCGCGGCTGCAAGATGCCGAATTGGACCATCTCGGCACGCTTGCGCTCGCCCCCAGACAGGTCCACGTTGACGAATCGCTCGAGCAGTTCGGGGCGCAAGTCGACCCGCCGCGACTCGTCGGCCATGCGCTCGTGCAGTCCCGCGGGATCGGCGCCGGCGGCTTCGAGTACGTCGATGAGACGCACGCCCGGCACCTCCATCGGCTGCTGCATCGCGAGGAACAGCCCGGCGCGCTCGCGATCGGTGGCCGAGAGCGAGAGCAGTTCGACGCCGTCGATCGTGGCCGATCCGCCAAGGATCTCGTAGGCGGGGTGGCCCGAGAGCGCGTGGGCGAGCGTGGACTTGCCCGAGCCGTTGGGGCCCATGATCACGTGCACCTCGCCCGAGTGCATGGTCAGGTCGAAGCCCCGCAGGACCTCCTTGCCACCAACCGCCACGCGCAGGCCCGAGATCGTCAAAGTCGTCACGGTAAGGTCACCTCCAGCCGTCCGTCGCGCACCACCACGTCGTAGCGAGCGACCGGCCGGGTCGCGGGGAACGATTGGGGTGTCCCATCGGTGAGGTCGAACATCGCACCGTGTCGGGCGCACTCGATCGTCCGGTCCTCGCAGTCGACCTCGCCCTGGGCGAGGCTGTAGTCCTCGTGGCTGCACCGGTCGTCGAGCACGTAGAAGTCGTCCTCGATGCGAACGATGACCAACGTGCGGGCCCCGATCCGGACCTGGCGGGCCTCGCCGCTCGCGAACTCGTCGGCGGCCCCGACATCCTGGGCGCTCACGCAATCACCGGAACGGACTGCAGCGCCAGCGCGACGTCGCCCTCGACCAGGCGGGCGAGCGCCGGGGGCAGGGCGTCGAGCATCTCGAGGAAGAACCCCTGGATCATCAGCCGCTCGGCGTCGCTGCGCGTCACGCCACGGGACTCGAGGTACCACCGCTGGAGGGCATTGAGCGGACCCACGCTCGAGGCGTGCGCGCACACGACGTCGTTCTCACGGATGTCGAGGTTGGGCACGCTGTCGGCATGCGCGTTGGGCGAGAGCAGCAGGTTGTGGTTGGTCTGGCGCGCGTCGGTTCGCTTGGCGCCCTTCTCGATCTCGATGAGCCCGGTGTAGACCGAGCGCGAGGTGTCCGCGACCGCGCCCTTGGAGAGCAGCGTCGAGCGCGACCGCGGCGCCCGGTGGAACTGGTGGGTGCGAAAGTCGTGCACCTGGGAGCCCGAACCGAAGAACGTCGTGCGCAGCTCGTTCTGCGCGCCCGTCGCGCGCAGGTCCGCGTCGTTGCGCGACCGGTCGTAGTGGGCGCCCATGCCGAGTACCGCCTGACTGAGTCGGCCGTCGCGCTCGAGCAGGCCCGTCGTGCGGGCCACGTGCCACGCGGTGGCGTCCAGTCGCTGGTACGTCACGAGCCGCAGCGACGCGTTGTCCTCGACGCGGTACTCGCTCACGGGAACCACCAGTGCGTCAGCGCCACCCTCGTAGTACTCCACGACGGTCGCGTTCGCGCCGCGCTCGAGCACGAGGTGCGTGCGCGGGAACGACGCCGAGGCATTCGCCGAGTGGATGATGACGATCGGGTCGTCGACGACCGTGCCCGCCGCTACCGTCACCACGACCGTGGCCGGGCACAGGGCGGCGTTGGCCAGGGCGAAGGCGTCACTGGCGTAGCGCTCGACCGGGTCGTCGCCGCCGATCGTCGTCATCGTCGGGTTCAGGTCGACCGTGACGCCGTCGATCGGTTCACCGATGTCGACGAGGAAGCCGTCGACGACGCGAACGACGCTCGCGGCGAGCGCGCCGAGGGCCGTGGCGAACTCCGACGGCGGCACGAGCGTCGGCGTCGCCGGTACGGCGAAGTGCTCGAGGTCCAGTTCCGACAGTGGCGCGTAGCGCCAGACTTCGTCGCTGGTGGTGGGTAGTCCCACGGATTCGAAGTTCGACCAGGCCCGACCGCGAAGCTCCGAATCCGGGCGAGTACTGATGAATGAGGTTGCGGATTCGGCGAAGGATGTCATAGGAACGAGCGTTAGCAGTGTAATGGGCCGGTCGCCGGGTCGACCCCCGTCTAGTCTTCGATCGAGCGAGGAGACGACATGGCATTCACTTCATCGGTGCTGACCCTCGAGCGCCACGGTGCGGTCGCCACCCTGTGGCTGGACCGGCCCGAGCAGCGCAACGCGATGGGTCGAGCGTTCTGGGAGGACCTGCCGCACGCCGCCGCCGCGGTGCGCGCCGAGCGAGACCTTCGCGTGCTAGTCATTGCCGCCAAGGGGCCGCACTTCACGGTGGGACTCGACCTGAAGGAGATGGCCGGGGGCCTCATGGGCAACGGCGACGCGGCGTCACCCGCTTCGCGAAACGCCGCGCGCTACGAGGCGGTGCGCACCATGCAAGACGCCGTCAACTCAATCGCCGACCTGCCGATCCCGGTGATTGCCGCGGTCCATGGGTACTGCATCGGTGGCGGGGTCGACCTCACCACCGCCTGTGACATCCGGCTCGCCGCGCCATCGGCGACGTTCTCGGTGCGCGAGACCAAGGTCGCCATCGTCGCCGACCTCGGCACCCTCCAGCGGCTGCCGCGGATCATCGGGGCCGGTCACGTGGCCGAGCTCGCCTACACCGGCATGGACATCGACGCGGAGCGAGCGGCGGCGATTGGCCTCGTCAACCGCGTCGCCGACGACGTGCTCGCCGCCGCCTACGAACTCGCCGAGCAGATCGCGGCGAACTCGCCGCTCGCGGTACAGGGCACCAAGGCCGTCCTCGCCGCCAACGATGGCCGCACCGTCGCCGAGGGGCTCGAGTTCGTCGCCACCTGGAACACGCTCTACCTGCGCAGCGACGACCTCACCGAGGCGATGACCGCCTTCATCGAACGGCGCCCGCCCACGTTCACGGGCAGCTAGCGGCGCCAGAACCGCCAGTTGCGCCGGTTGCGCCGCTCCGCCTCGTCGAGCTGGCGGCGCCGCTCGTTCACGAGCTCGGGCGCGACGGCGTTGACGATCTCGCTCGCTCGATCCAGTAGCGCGCGCCGGTCATCGATGGGCACCTCGGTCTCCGGCGGCGCCTCGACGGGGCGGTCAACGAGTGAACCGTGCGCCCACCCGACGTCAGCGAACCGCCGCTCGAAGGTCACGCACCCCTCGGGGCACGACCACGGCTGATCGGGCGCGTTGCCGAGCACGCAGAACCGCGCGACCTCGCCGGAGCGGTACGTACGGCTCTGAAAGTGCTTGCACTCCTCGCGCATCCCCACCGGATCATCCTTCCACGGCCGTCGCGAGCCGGCGACTAGCCGACCGAACCTTCCATCTGTAGCTCGATCAAGCGCGACCACTCGACCGCGTACTCCATGGGCAGCGTACGCGTCACTGGCTCGATGAACCCGTTAACGATCATGCCCATGGCCTGGCTCTCGGTCAGGCCGCGGCTCATGAGATAGAACAGCTGGTCGTCACCGATCTTCGAGACGGTCGCCTCGTGACCGATCGAGGCGTCCTGCTCGCCGACCTCCATGTAGGGCTTGGTCTCAGACGTCGAGAGCTCGTCGAGGATCAGCGCGTCACAGCGCACGAAGCTCTTCGCGCCGGTCGCGCCCTCGTCGACCTTCACCAGTCCGCGGTACGTCGTGAGCCCGCCGTCCTTGGAGATCGACTTGGACACGATCGTCGAGGTCGTCTCGGGTGCGGCGTGCACCATCTTCGCCCCGGCGTCTTGGACCTGGCCCGGACCCGCGTAGGCGACCGACAGCACCTCGCCCGAGGCCTTGGGGCCCATCAAGTACACCGACGGGTACTTCATCGTGAGCCGCGAGCCGATGTTGCCGTCGATCCACTCGACGTGGGCCTCGGCCTCGGCGCGCGCGCGCTTGGTGACCAGGTTGTAGACGTTGTTCGACCAGTTCTGGATCGTCGTGTAGGTGATGCGCGAGCCCGGCAGCGCGACGAGTTCCACGACGGCCGAGTGCAGCGAGTCCGTGGAGTACACCGGCGCCGAACAGCCCTCCACGTAGTGGACCTGGGACCCCTCGTCGGCGATGATCAGCGTGCGCTCGAACTGGCCCATGTTCTCGGTGTTGATGCGGAAGTAGGCCTGCAACGGCTGGTCGACTTTCACGCCCGGGGGCACGTAGATGAACGACCCGCCACTCCAGACCGCCGAGTTGAGCGCGGCGAACTTGTTGTCGTTGGGCGGGATGACGGTGCCGAAGTACTTGCGCACGATGTCGGGGTACTCGCGCACCGCGGTGTCCATGTCACAGAACAGCACGCCGAGGCGCTCGAGGTCCTCGCGATTGCGGTGAAAGACCACCTCGGACTCGTACTGCGCCGTGACGCCCGCGAGGTACTTGCGCTCGGCCTCGGGGATGCCGAGGCGCTCGTAGGTGGTCTTGATGGCGTCGGGCAGGTCTTCCCAGCGGTCGACCCGGCCCTCGGTCGGCTTGATGTAGTAGTAGATGTCGTTGAAGTCAAGGTCGGGCATGCGGTCGGCGAACCACGGCAGCATGGGCTTCTTCTCGAAGCGCTTGAGCGCGGCCAGTCGGAAGTCGCGCATCCACGGCTCTTCGCTCTTGATCCCTGACATCTCGCGCACGATCGCTTCGTTGATGCCCTTCTTGGGCTTGAAGACGGGGATCTGCTCGTCGGACCATCCCAACTGGTACCGACTGAAATCCAAGTTGTCGATCGTCATGTCGCTCCTCTGGGCATTATCCCTATGCCCATAGTACTAACTACCGTCCCCGCCCTGTCAGAAAATACTGGCAGAGTGGGACGGTGCCAATCACCCCTTCGGTTCCCCAGCGACCCTTTGCCATCACCCGCCACGGCGACACCCGCGAGGACCCGTACTACTGGCTCATGGATCGCGACAACCCCGAGGTCATTGCGCACCTGCGAGCGGAGAATGACTACCTCGCCTCGTCCTTCGAGCACCTCGCCCCGCTCGAGGCCACGCTCTTTGACGAGATCAAGCGGCGTATCGAGGAGACCGACATCTCGGTGCCGGTTCGCCGCGGCGCCTGGTGGTACTTCGAGCGAACCCGTGAGGGCCTGAACTACCCCATCAGCTGTCGCGTCCCGGTCGACGCCAACGATCCCACGCCGCCCGTGGTCGACCCGCTCACCACGTTCGCCGGCGAGCAGGTGATCCTCGACGAGAACGACGAGGCCCAGGGCCACGACTTCTTGTCGGTCGGGGTGCTCGACGTGAGCCCCGACGACGCGTGGGTCGCGGTCGGCGTGGACTTCGAGGGCAACGAGCGACACCACGTCACGGTCCGCTCACTCACCGGCGCCGCCCCCCTCGCCGACTCCCTCGAGGACGTCTACTACGGCTTCGCCTGGTCGAGTACCAGCGACTACTTCTTCTACACCCGCGTCGACGACGCCATGCGACCGTGGCAGGTCTGGCGCCACCGGCTCGGCACTGATGCGGTCGAGGACTCGCTCATCTACCAAGAGGACGACGCGCAGTTCACGGTCTCGGTCGGTCGCTCGCGCGACGACGAGGTGATCGTGCTCTCGATCGCATCCTCCACGACGACCGAGGTCCGCTACCTCGCGGCCGACCGCCCGACCGACCCCCTGCTCGTCCTCGAGGAGCGACGGACGGGCATCGAGTACGGCGTCGAGCACCTCGTGGCCGCCGACGGCACGCGCTGGTGGCTGAAGATCACCAACGAGGACGCGACCGACTTCCGCCTGCTGGGACGACCCGTCGCCGACGACGCGTGGCGCGAGCTGGTCGCGCACCGACCCGGTATTCGGATCGACGGCGTCGACGCCTTTAGCACGTGCCTGGCCATCAGCGAGCGCGAGGATGGCTGCGCGACGGTGCGCATCGTCCCCCTCGACGGCGCTGACTCGCTCAGCGAGGGGCTCATCGAACGATCCTGGCTGGTCGACGGGGTCGATCGGCCGAGCACGGTCTCGCTCGGGGTCAACCCGACGTACGACTCGGACTCGCTGCGCGTGGCGATCACCTCGATGGTCACGCCCGTCTTCGTCGCCGACGTCGACCTCGCCACCCACGAGTTGCTCGTGCGCAAGCGCCAAATCGTCCGGGGCGGCTACGACCGCGACGCCTACGTCACCGGCCGCCACTGGGTCGAGGCCAGCGACGGCCAGCGCATCCCCGTCTCGATCGTCGCGCGCCGCGACGTCGTGCGCCAGCACGACGATGGCTCCATCAGCCCGGTCGGTCCGGCGCCCATGCTGCTCTACGGGTACGGCAGCTACGAGATCTCCATCGACCCGGGCTTCTCGTCCATCCGGCTCTCGCTGCTCGAGCGCGGCGTCATCTTCGCCATCGCCCACGTGCGCGGTGGCGGGGAGATGGGCCGCTCGTGGTACGAGATGGGCAAACTCGCCCAGAAGCCGACCACCTTCAGCGACTTCGTCGCCGTGGCGCGCGACCTGGTCGACGGCGGCTGGACCGAGCCACGGCGCCTCGCGATCCGTGGCGGCTCCGCCGGGGGCCTGCTCATGGGGGCGGTGATGAACCTCGCGCCCGAGCTGTTCCGATGCGTCGTGGCCGAAGTGCCCTTCGTGGACGCGTTGACCACGATGCTCGACGCGTCGCTCCCGCTCACGGTCGGCGAGTGGGAGGAGTGGGGCGATCCCGACGCGAGCGCGACGACGTACCGGACCATGAAGTCGTACTCGCCCTACGACAACGTCCGGGCGACCAATGACGACGGGAGCGCGAGGGTCTACCCCCACCTCTTCGCGGCCGGCGGACTCAACGACTCGCGGGTCGGGTTCTGGGAGCCGGCCAAGTGGGTGCTGCGGCTGCGTGACGCCAACCCCGACAACGTCGCCTATCTCAAGACCGAGCTGGGCGCGGGCCACGGTGGACCGTCCGGCCGCTACGACTCCTGGCACGACGAGGCCCAGATCCTCGCCTTCGTCATCAGCGAGATCGACGCTTGAGTCACCCGCGGTCCAAGCGCGTCACCGTGAGCGAGCCCGGCGTGATCGACCACGGCGGGCTGGCCAGTGCCGCGTGGGTCACCGGCGCGCCCGACTGCGACGGCGTCTTTGACCACGGGTGACGCACCACCAGCAGCGCGCCGACGATCAGCGCGACGACGACCAGTGCCACCACGATCAGACGACGACGGTACGCGAAGGGGCTGCGATGGGCCGAACGGTTCAACGCCCACTGCACGTCGTGGCGGTGGGGTCCGATCGATGCGGGCTCTTCGGGACTGGACAGCTCCGCCTCGCCGAACACGTACTCGTGGGACGCCTCGAGGCGCAGTGGGGCCGGCTCGTGGTGCGGTGTCGGCGTCTCGCCGTCAAGGAGTCGGAACCGCTTCGCGGGCTGGTAGGGCGACGGGGGCGGGCCGAGCAGGGTGCCCGAGGAACTGAGCCGACGCTCGTCGCGACGGTACTTGCGCCAGCGCAACGCGCCCACCGCGATCAGGCTGACGGCGACGAGCGCCACCACCACTGCAATCGCCACGGTCATCGCACTCCGCTTCAGCGTCGCGGCCGGCCACGGTGGCCCACCACGAAAAAGCGTAGTGACTGGACGTCCCTAGGCGAGAGCGCTGAAGCCGGCGCGGTAGAAGACCAGGGGCTCGCCATCGTGGGCCGCCACGTAGTCGGCCCGCACGATCGCCACCTCGTGATCGCCGTGGGCGCGCACCGCGACGATCGGCCCTTCGACGTGCGCGATCGCGCCAACGAGCAGCGGCGAGCCGGCCGGTCCCGTCGTCCACTCGCCCGTGGCGAATCGGTCCGCACCCCTCGTGGCGAAACGACGGGCCGCCTCGATCTGGCCCTCAGCCAGGATGTTGATGCCCACGATGCCGTGCGCGCGCACCAGCGGCCACGACCGGCCGTCGACGGCCGCGGCGAAGGTCACGAGCTGGGGCTCGAGTGAGAGCGAGCCGAAGGTCTGGCAGGTGAAGCCGGCCGGTCCCTCGGGCGTCTGGGCGGTCACGACGACGACACCGGTGGCAAAACGGCCCACCGCCTCCTTGAAGTCGCTGATCGAGGGAGTGGTCACATCGGGACACTACCGGGGCCGTTCACCCGATCCGTACCCTCGGGTCGCCGACCAGTCGAACGGCGTCGCCGCGATGCTCGACCAGTCCGTCGGCGACCAGGGACGCAACCAACCGTTCGACGCGCTCGGGGGTCTCTGACACCCGAGCCACCACGGCCTCGAGAGGGGCCGGCCCTTGGCGCAACGCGGCGACGATGCGACCGCGCACCTGGCGATCCGAGCCCGCAAAGGCGCTTTGTCGCACCGAGACGGCGGCGCTGCGCGAGGCGGGATCCACGCCGCCCTCGGTTCGCCAGCGGCATCGTCGGGCCACCGGGCACGTCTCGCAGCGTGGCGTAGCCGTGCAGAACTGGGCGCCGAGGTCGAGCATCGCCTGGTTGTGCGCGGCGCTGTTGGTGCCGCGCGCGAGATCGTCGGCCAACCCTTGGGCTTCGGCGCGCCCGAGCGGGCGATTGGCGATCGCGCGCGCAAGGATCCGCCCGACGTTGGTGTCGAGCACGCCCACCGGCGCACCGAAGGCGAACGACGCGACGGCGTTCGCGCTGTAGTGCCCGACCCCAGGAAGCTGGCGCAACGCCGCGGGCTCGCGCGGCACGAGCCCGTCGAACTCGTCCACGATGGCGCGCGCCGCGTCCTGGAGGTACCCCGCACGCCGGTTGTACCCGAGCCCAGCCCACAACTCGATGACCGTCGACCGCGGCACCTTCGCGCACGCGTCAGGCGTGGGCAGGGTCTCGAGGAATCGGCGCCAGGGTTCGACGACGCGCCCGGCCTGGGTCTGCTGGAGCATGACCTCGCTCACGAGCACGGCCCACGGATCGCCACAGCCGATCCAGGGCAGGTCGCGGGCGATCGACGGCGCGCACGCCCGTAGCGAGCGCGTAAAGGGGTGCGCCGTCAGTCCCAGACCGACTCGCCGTAGGGGCGCTGTCGCACGGGCGCGAAGTCCCGCTTCCAGACCATGACCTTGCGTCGGAAGTAGCAGACCTCGCGGCCGTCCTGATTGAAGCCCTTGGTCTCGACGCGCACGATTCCCCGGTCGGGCTTGGAGGTCGATTCGGTGACGTCCAGCACCCGGGTCTCGGCGTAGATCGTGTCGCCGTGGAACGTCGGGAACCGGTGGATGAGGCTCTCGACCTCGAGGTTGGCGATGGCCGAACCGGACACGTCGGGCACGCTCATGCCGAGCACCAGCGAATAGACCAGATTGCCCACCACAACGTTGCGACCCTGGACGCTCTCGTGCTCGGCGAACCACGCGTTGGTGTGCAGCGGGTGGTGGTTCATCGTCATCATGCAGAACAAGTGGTCGTCGGCCTCGGTGATCGTCTTGCCCGGCCAGTGGCGCAGCACGTCACCAGGCGTGAAGTCCTCGAGGTAGCGGCCAAAGGGTCGATCAAACGTGGTCATGGCACCTATCTCCTTGGCTCGTGGGAACGACTACTCACTCGGCTGGGGCCGAGTGGTGAACGACGCAGTCGCCCCGGGCAGACTCTCGCCGTCGATCACCATGCGCCAGGTGAATCGCTGGCCCGGTGCGAGCGGGATGGGCCCGAAGTTCACCGCGATCGGCACGTCCACGGGCGTGCCGTGGGGCACGCCGACGGGCTCGCTCGCTGAGAAGTCGCCGCGAACCTCGATGCCCTGCATGCCCTCGGGGGTCTCGAACTGGACGAGCCGGCCGTCGGCGTCCTCGAGGAACAGCTCCCAGTGGTGGCTGAGGTCGAACTCGTGCGCGTCGACGCTGACCTTGACCGCGACCGCCGAGGGAACGGGGTCGGGTCCGGTCACCGACCAGCCGCCGCCGAGGATGTACAACTTCCCGTCGGCCACCTGGGCCGAGTCCGCCAAGAGCATCGTTACGTCCATCGGCCCAGCCTAACGTCGCCACTCGACCCGACCTTTTCCACCCGGTAGTTTGCATGTATGTCAACGCCCCCCAACCTGGACCAGCTCGCCGACCTGGTGGCAAGCGCACAGGCCGTCGTCGACGGCGCGACGACGCGACTGCGCGACCTCGGCGGTCCCGACCGTGAGCAGTCGCTCGCCTACGACCTCGCGCACGCGGCGAGCGCCATCGCGACCGCGCGAGCCAACCTCGAGTACGCGGCCTACGGGGAGACCGAGTCACGACTCGCCACCGCCTTTCTCGGTCTCGCCCTCAACGACCTCGCCCAGCGCGTGCTGGGACGCGAGGACCGCTGGGGGGTCGCTGGTGACTGGTTCGAGCCCTTCGGCTCCTTCGTCGCCGAGCAACGCGAGCCCAGTCGTCTCGCCGCGCTCGCCGAGACCCCCGGTGACAGTCACCTCGGCGAGGACTTCGAGATGGTTCGCGACTACTTCCGGCGCTTCGCCGACGACCAGATTCGTCCCCACGCCGAGCACATCCACCGCACCAACAGCGACATCCCCGAGTCGATCATCGAGGGACTTCGCGACCTCGGGGGCTTCGGTCTCTCGATCCCGACCGCTTACGGCGGCGACGCGAGCGGCGGCGCCTCGGAGTACGTCGCGATGGTGGTCGCCACCGAGGAGCTCTCGCGAGCGAGCCTTGGCGTCGGCGGCTCGCTGATCACCCGTCCCGAGATCCTGACGCGGGCCCTGCTCGCCGGCGGCACCGAGGAACAGAAGCAGCGCTGGCTACCGCACGTGGCCAACGCCTCGGTGCTCGCCGCGATCGCGGTGACCGAACCCGACTACGGCAGTGACGTGGCCAACATCACCACGACCGCCACCAAGACCGATGGCGGGTGGCTCATCAACGGCACCAAGACCTGGTGCACCTTCGCCGCGCGCGCCGACGTGCTCGTGCTGCTCGCGCGAACCGACCCCGACCGATCCAAGGCGCACCGGGGCCTCTCGCTCTTCCTCGTCGAGAAGCAACGCGGTGACAGCCACGGTTTCGTGCTTACCCAGGACAGCGGCGGCCGCCTGGAAGGTCGACCGATCGACACCCTCGGCTATCGGGGCATGCACTCCTACGAGGTCAGCTTCTCGGGCTGGTTCGTGCCCGAGGCGAACCTCGTCGGTGGCGAAGCCGGGCTCGGCCGCGGCTTCTACTACCAGATGGCGGGTTTCGAGAACGGCCGGATCCAGACGGCCGCGCGCGCCGTGGGCGTCATGCAGGCGGCCTACGAGGCCGCGTTGGCCTACGCCCGCGAACGGCGCGTCTTTGGCGCACCCATCATCGAGTACGAGCTCACCCGGGCCAAGCTCGGCACGATGGCCACGATCATCCAGAGCGCCCGCCAATTCGCCCTCGCGGTCGCCCGCCAGATGGGCGACGGCGGCGGCTCGATGGAAGCCTCAATGGCCAAGGCGTACGTCTGTCGGGCAGCCGAGTGGGTTACGCGCGAGGCCCTGCAGATCCACGGCGGGATGGGCTACGCCGAGGAGTACCCGGTCAGCCGCTACTTCGTCGACGCGCGGGTCCTGTCAATCTTCGAGGGAGCCGACGAGACGCTCTGTCTCAAGGTCGTCGCGCGACGATTGCTCGACCGGGACTGACCTAGTCGTCGATCGTGAAGGGCTGGTGCACGGCCCCGAGCGTGATGCCCGCCGAGTGCAGGTTGACCTTCTCGCCGCGTGCGCGCTGGGCGTGCATGGCCGCTCGCTCCCAGCGCTCCTCGACGCGCCCGTAGCGCCAGAACCCGAGGGCGCCGAGCCAAATGACGACGAAGAGGCCGACGATCGTGAAGCCGGCCTGGTTGATGTTGAAGGACGCGGCGAAGGACCAGAAACCACCGGTGAGCTTCAACTCACCCACCAAGACCTGGGCCAACTCCAGGGTGCCGATGTAGAGCGCCACGAACACGCTGAGTCCCGTGATCGTGATGTTGTAGTACACCTTGCGCACCGGCTTGGAGAACGCCCAGCCGTACGCGAAGTTCATGAACGAGCCGTCGATCGTGTCGAGCAGGCTCATGCCGGCGGCGAAGAGGATGGGCAGTGACAGGATCGCCCACAGCGGCAGCCCCGCGGCGACCGAGGTTCCCGCGAGGACGAGGAACGCCACTTCGGTGGCCGTGTCAAAGCCCAGGCCGAAGAGCACGCCGAGCGGGTACATCTTCCACGGCGCGTCGATGGACCGCGCGAGCGGGCCGAAGAAGCGCATCATGAAGCCCCGCGCGTTGAGGTGCTTCTCCAGCTCGGAGTCGTCGAACCGGCCCTGGCGCATCGCGATGAAGAGCCGAACGATGCTCACGAGGATGATGAGGTTCAAGATCGCGATGAGGTACAAGAAGCTGCCCGAGACGACCGTGCCGATCAGTCCGCCGTAGTGGTGCAACGGCGAGTGGGTGTTGCGGACCTGCGAGCCCAGCGCGCGCGCGCCCAAGCCAAGCAGCACTGTGAGTGCGAAGACCACCGACGAATGGCCGAGGGAGAAGAAGAAACCAACCGAGAGTGGTCGCTTGCCGTCGGCCATGAACTTGCGCGTCGTGTTGTCGATGGCGGCGATATGGTCCGCGTCAAAGGCGTGACGCATACCCAGGGTGTAGGCGAGGACGCCCGTGCCGACGCCGAGTGTCTTGCCCGAGTCGATCCCGAAGTGCCGCGTCGCGGCCACCAGCAACAGCGCGAAGCCCACGACGTGCAAGAGCGCGACGACGCCGAACATCGACGCCATGCGACGGCGCTCGAGTGGCGAGAACGACGCGCGCACTCGCCCCAGACGAGTGCCTTCAATGGTGGGCGCGGTCGACACGCCGTCACCTTAGTAGGAAGACCTCCTAATAAGACCGCTTACTTTGAGGAACGCTTCAGCCCCGCTCGTTCCCCTCTGGTCAGGAATTTCGTAGCCATCTTGCGACTCGCCTCGTCGATCATCTCGTCCCCGAACATGACGGCCCCGGTGTTGTTCTCATCGGTCGCCACGCGGTACGCCTCGAGGATGTCCCAGGCCTTGTCGAACTGCTCCTGGGTGGGCGAATAGACCTCGTTCAGCACGAGCGCCTGGTCCGGTGTCAGCGCCCACTTGCCGTCGTACCCGAGCACCCGAGTGCGCTGGGCGAACTCGCGCAGCGAATCGAGCTCGCGAATCTTGAGGAAGGGGCCGTCGATCACCTGGAGGCCATTCGCCCGGCCGGCCATCAGGATCCGCGAGAACACGTAGTTGAAGTGGTCGCCAGGGTATTCGGGAATGGCGACACCGCCGGTCAGCACCGGCATCTCGATCGAAGCCGCGAAGTCGGCGGGGCCGAAGATGATCGTCTCGAGCCGCGGGGATGCCGCACAGATCTCGTCGACGTTGATCAAGCCCCGCGCCGTCTCGATCTGGGCCTCGATGCCGATGTGGCCGACGGGCAGTCCGGCGTTTCGCTCGACCTGGGTCAAGAGGAGGTCCATGGCGACGACCTCAGCCGCCGTCTGCACCTTGGGCAGCATGATCTCGTCGAGTCGATCGCCGGCGTTGCCGACCACCTCGATCACGTCGCCGTAGGTCCAGGGCGTGTCCCACGCGTTGACGCGCACGCACAGCACCCGCTCGCCCCAGTCCTGGTCGCGGATGGCCGCGACGACCTTGGCGCGCGCGGCGACCTTCTCATTGGGCGCGACCGAGTCCTCCAGATCAAGGAAGGTCATGTCGGCGACCGCGGTCGGCGCCTTGGCGAGGAATCGGTCCGAGGAGCCGGGGGTGGACAGGCACGAGCGCCGCGGAAGGTTGCGTGAGCGTTGGGACATGGCAGAGAGCCTATTTC
>JAJXTB010000021.1:8327-27118 GCA_021784205.1 Actinomycetes bacterium | reverse complement strand
AAGGCGCTGGCCTCGGCGAAGGCGCTGATCTCCTCGATGTTGGCGAGGACCTCTTGGTCGAGGATGGCCAGGGTCACGTCGTCGGAGATCCCCTCGGCCACCAGGCGAGCCGCCATCGTGTGCACGGGGTCGTGCTCCTTGAGGCTCGCGACCTCTTCGGCGGAGCGGTACTTCGCCGGGTCGACGACGGAGTGTCCCCGCAGTCGCTCTGAGACCACCTCGAGCAGGTAGGGTCGGCCCGAGCGCGCCACCTCGATCGCGTGGGCGGACGCCTCGGCGACCGCAAGCGGGTCGAGTCCGTCGACGCGCGAGGCTTCGATGCGATACGCGGTACCTCGCTTGTAGAGCTCGGGCTCGGCAGAGGATTTTTCCACCGTCGTCCCCATGCCCAAGCGATTGTTCACGATCACGTAGACGATGGGAAGATTCCACAGCCCCGCGATGTTGAGCGACTCGTGGAAGGCCCCAATGTTGGTGGTGCCGTCTCCCATGGTGCACATCACGATCTCGTCGCCGCCGCGGTAGTCGATGGCCAGGGCCGCCCCGGTGGCTAGGGGAACCTGGCCGCCGACAATGCCGTAGCCGCCGAGGAGCCGGTGCTCGAAGTCGAACATGTGCATCGAGCCGCCCCAGCCCTTGGAGACGCCGTCCACGCGTCCGTAGAGTTCGGCCATGATGCGTCGTGGATCGATGCCGCGCGCGATCGCGTAGCCGTGCTCGCGATAGTTCGTGAAGAGGTAATCGGTTGGGCGCAGCGGAGAGATCAGCCCGACGACGGTGGCCTCCTCGCCGAGGTTCAGGTGGCAGTAACCGCCGATGAGGGCCTGGGTGTAGCTTCGTGCGGCGCGCTCCTCGAAACGACGGATGAAGAGCATTTCGCGGTAGAAGTCCAGCATCCGCTCGGCGTGTGCCGCCGCGGCCGCCCGATTCGCCGAGGGCGTTTTGGGTGTGCGAGCTGGGCTCTTCCGGGTGTTCCGCTTCTGATCGGACATCAGGAGTTCCCTTTCAAAGACCCTCGTTGGTCGAGCGTGGTACTCATGAAACATCGTGGCGCGAGCCGCCGGTCAGTCTATTTCACTGACGGCGAGGCGAATCGGTCGCTTCGCACTTCGACGTCGCGCCCCGAACGACTCTGTAACGAGTTCTGCTCGGGGGACAAGTGGGTGGTATGAGCGATCCTTTAGTCATGGCACGTCGTTGGCTGGCGGTATTCGCGCTCGCCCTCGCGATAGTGGGTTCCGTCGCCGGTGTCGCCACGGCCTCGACACTCGGACCCACCAACGCCCAGCGCCGCACGTCTGCGGTCCTCGAGGCCCGTCACCTGCTCGCGGCACTGGCCATGCCGAGCGGTACACACGAGGTGACACGCAATGATTCCTCGCTCGATCCGGCGCTGCTTTCGATGGGTGCGAGCTCGCTCGATCCGGACCAGATCGACCTGACACGTTTCTACGTGGTGGCGCGGGGCGAATGGGCACTCAACTGGTTCGAAACCCACGTTCCGCACGGGGGAACGCGCACGGGATGGGGCACCGGTAGCGGGCCCGGACAATCGACGTCGCACACCCTGACCTTCTCTTTCGCGACTCCGCCTACCCTGTCCGAGGCGCAGCTCCAGTATTCGATGGTCGTCGGACCCTCTGGCGAGCTGGGGGTGCGAGTGGACGCCGACGCCCTCTGGACGCCGCGCAAGTCGCGGTACGCACTGGTGGCGAGCGGGGCCGTCAAGATCGTCGTCACGATGGATCGCGGACTCAACGTCAGGTCTCATCGGGTGACGACGGTGACGGTGACGTCGCCTGCGACCATCGATGTGATTCGCTCGGCGATCAACGCGGCACCGGTCGCGACGCCGGGAGTCACGTCCTGCCCGTTGGACGTCGGCGCGACGATGACCCTGTCGTTTTGGCGCGCGGGCGCGTCGGGGCCCTTCGCGACGGTGGTGGCCGACCCAGGAGGCTGCGGTGGTGTCACCGTGACCCAGTGGCGAGGCGACGGAGCTCGCCGCGGCGTTGGCCATGACTCGGGGGGCGGGGCCATCGTTCGCCTGGTGGCCACCACCCTAGGCATCAGGGACTGGATGGGGGCTCTCTAGCGAACTCTGGGCCGGTGGCTCTTGGAGAACTCGGCACCGAGGGCGTCGTGAAACGCATTCGTCGGCGCGCATCGTTTATCGTGAAGCGAACGTGGTGCGAATCGGCGCGGCCACGATGGCCGGGGGGCGAGTTGATCGACTTTGCATCGTTCTGGGAAGACGTAGTTGACGCCGTGCCGGAGCGTGACGCGATCATCCAGGGTTCGCGTCGACTCAGCTACGCCGAGTTCGACGACGCGGCGGCCCGCTTCGCCGCAGCGCTCGAGGAGGCGGGAGTGACTCGCGCCGGCAAGGTCGCGCTGTACTTGCACAACTGCCCCGAGTACTTGATCGCCCAGTATGGGGCGTTCAAGCACCGCGCCGTTGCGGTGAATGTCAACTATCGCTATCTCGATGACGAGTTGGTCTATCTCATCGAGAACTCCGATGCCGAGGCCCTGGTGTTCCACTCGTCGTTGTCAGAGTGCGTGGGCCGCGTGCGAGACCGGCTCACCAACGTCCGACTCTTCGTCGACGTTGACGATGGTGGAGAGCGGCTCGACGGCGTCGAGCGCATGAGTGAACTGCTCGCCGACCACGAGCCACAGGCGCGCCAGGAGCGTGCGCCTGAGGATCTCTACATGCTCTACACCGGCGGCACGACCGGGCTCCCCAAGGGCGTCATGTTCCCCCAGGGCGAGTTCATCGAACGCCTGCTGGTGTCGGCGGTGTCCCTCGGACTCTTGGAGTCAGTGCCGACGTCGCGCGATGACGTGCGCGAGCTCATGAGATCGTTCGCCACGTCCGATCCGGAGGTCTCCATCCCGTGCTGTCCTCTGATGCACGGCACCGGCATGTGGATCGGTGCCATGCCGGCTCTCATGGTGGGAGGAACGGTCGTCCTGCTCGAATCGCGGTCTTTCGATCCCGACGAGGTGTGGCGACTCACTGAGGAGCGGGGCGCCACGCGAATCGTCATCGTCGGCGACGCGTTCGCCCGCCCGCTGCTACGAGCCCTTGAGCGTCGCGAGGCCCAGGGACGACTTGTGGACGTATCGAGCGTGCGCCACGTGATGTCCTCGGGCGCCATCTGGAGCGCCGAGATCAAGGACGGGCTGCGCGAACGTCTCAATGCGACTCTCGTTGATTCGTTGGGCTCGACGGAGGGCCTGGGCTTTGGCGCGAGTGGCGCGACGCACGAGGTGGGTGCGGCCACCGCCCACTTCGCCCTGGCACCGACGACCAAGGTCGTGACCCCTGAGGGCCGTGACGTCACGCGGGGCACGGGCGAGCGGGGCATGCTCGCCAGTCGTACCGCGGCCTTTGCCTACTACAAGGACCCCGACAAGACGGCTTCGACGTTCCTGCGCATCGATGGTCAGGGCTACGCGCTGACGGGGGACTGGGCAACGGTGGGCGAGGACGGCAGCGTCACGCTGCTGGGCCGGGGATCGATGAGCATCAACACCGGTGGTGAGAAGGTCTTCGCCGAAGAGGTCGAAGAAGCGGTCAAGCGTCACGCGTTGGTCGACGACTGCCTGGTGGTTGGACTCGACGACGAGCGTTTCGGACAGCGAGTCGTCGCCGTGGTCGGCTCGCCCACCCCGCACGCGATCAGCGAGAGTGATCTCGCCGACTTCTTACGCGGCTCGCTGGCGCACTACAAGATTCCCAAGTCCTACGTCGTGCTCGACGCGGTGCGTCGGGCGCCGAACGGCAAAGCGGACTACAAGTGGGCGCGCCAGGTCGCCGACCGTGCGGTCAACGCGAACTGAAAGAGATATTGATTGCTTACCAGCCGACGGGGGAGCACCCGTACTGGTCGGGTACGTAGCCACCGGTCACTTGCATGCCGATGAGTATCTGCTCGTCGCGCGTGGCGAGGCCCGCGAGAGGTGCGTAGCGCGTGCCGCCATAGTGCGACCACGTCGAGTTGAGGAATCCGATGCCGGAGTACACCGGGCCAACCATCGACCAATTGCCGGCCACTTCGCAGATCGCGACGCGTTGCCACATGGCGCGCAGTTGATTCACGCTCACCCGCAGCCGTAGAGCGCTCGCGCGAAGCTCGCGCATGGTGAGCACCGTCTGAATATTGGCGTGTCGAATCCGAATTGCGGGCGCGCGTGGCGTCGTGCGAGCAGCGAGCTCGACGGTGGTCGCCTGGGGGCTGGGTGCGGTGGTCGATGGTGCGTGCGACGTCACCACGTTGATCGGTGCTAGTAACAAAGCGAACAAAAGTCGTCGCATTGTGCTCTCCTTGAACGGGGCCCGTCGCGACGCGCTACGTCGATCTCGACGAAAGCGCCACGCGCGCTGGTGTGCGTCTCGCGCCCACCAGGCGACTCCATTGGTTGGTCACATGATCCACAGGGCTGTGGCGTGATATCGAAGCAGTCGTTGCTGCCGGATCAATGATAGGGGTCGTTGGTGGAATTGAAACTGTCGAGTGTCCTTAATCCTAGCAAAAATTGTCCGCTTATCAGGGATTATCAAATCAGAAGATTTCAAATATCAACGGAGTTTCGTCACCCCTGCATGACCATTCCTAAGCCTTCTCGAGATCATTGATTTTCCTCGTAGGGGCACTCTTTCGGAGGGGTGATACACGGGATTCGCGTCAAAAGACGTCTTTTCGACATTCGCGGCACTAGGGGTTGGACCGGGGCCAGACTGAACTTGGGAGAGGAGGCGAGTGTGACCTTTATCGACCGCGCCGACGCGGGACGTCAACTCGCTGCGAAGTTGGCCCATCTACGAGGAAGCAACGTCGTCGTACTCGGACTGGCGCGCGGTGGGGTGCCCGTCGCGGCGGAGGTCGCGTTGGCTCTGTCGGCACCGCTTGACGTGATCGTCGTGCGCAAGCTGGGCGCGCCGCATCAGCCCGAACTGGGAATGGGTGCGATTGGCGAAGGCGGCACACGGGTCATCAATGACGAAGTGGTGCGCGTAGTCGGTGCGACGCCGAAAGAACTAGCGGACGTCGAGAGGCGTGAACGCGCCAAGCTCGATCGACGTACTCGTCGCTTTCGTGCGGGTCACGCACGTCGTGATCTGGCGGATCGATCAGTGGTGATCGTCGACGACGGCGTGGCCACGGGTTCGACCGTCCGCGCCGCGTGCCAGATCGCGCGCTCACAGGGCGCATCACACGTCGTCCTCGCGGTGCCCGTGGCGCCGCCGGGATGGCAGTCCATGCTCGGCGACGTCGCCGACGAGTACGTCTGTCTTGAGACGCCCGAGTCGTTCTACGCGGTCGGTCAGGCGTACGTGGACTTCTCTCAGACCGACGACGCCGACGTGGTGGTCATCCTCGAGCGAGCTCGTGAGCGGACCGAGAGCGTGCGAAGTGACCCAGGTCGCGTCGACGCGGAGCGAGGAAACAACGCCATCGTCACGGCCGGCAAAGCTCAATTGACCGGTCATCTGCTAGTTCCACCTTCTGCCGTGGGCGTGGTTCTTTTCGCCCATGGAAGTGGCAGTAGTCGGCTCAGCCCGCGCAACCAGTACGTGGCCGAGGTCTTGGTGGAGGCGGGGTTCGCGACGCTGCTGCTCGATCTACTCAGCGAAGAGGAGGCCCGCGAGCGCACGGCCGTCTTTGACATTGCGTTGCTCGCCTCGCGCCTCGAAGCCGCTTCCGAGTGGCTCCTTCGCGAGGAGGGACTAAGTCGTCTGCCCGTTGCCTACTTCGGTGCCAGCACCGGGGCGGCCGCGGCGCTGTGGGCGGCGGCCGACCGCGGCGGTCAGATCGCGGCGGTCGTGTCGCGTGGCGGACGACCCGATCTCGCGGGCGAGCGCCTGGGCGACGTCGTGGCGCCCACGCTGCTGATCGTCGGTGGGGCCGACGCCGAAGTGTTGGAGCTCAACCAAATGGCTCAAAGACGCCTGCGCTGCGAGAATCGTCTCGAGGTGATTCCCGGCGCCACGCACCTCTTCGAAGAGCCGGGTGCTTTGGAGGCCGTTGCCCACGCGGCTCGTGACTGGTTCCTCGCGCACGCGGGGCCGCACCTTCGCCTCTCGTGAACAAGTTGTCGCACCGTGTCGTGTCGTGGCCACCACCTACGCTGGTCTCGTTCGAAGGGTGACGGGGGGTGCCGTGTCGATACGAATGGGTTCGATTGCGTTGGACTGTGAGGACCCGGGGTCACTCGCACGATTTTGGGCGGCGCTGCTCGACGGCGAGGTGGTCGTCGAGCTCGCGGCCTTCGCGGCGGTCAAGGTGCCCGGACTGTGGATCACGGCGCAGAAGGTTGATGGATACCGGCGCGCGACCTGGCCCGACGGTGACGTGGCCAAGCAGATCCACCTCGATCTCGCGGTCGATGAACTCGAGGCAACCAGTGAGCGCGCAATCGAATTGGGGGCGCGGCTCGCCGACGTCCAGCCCGCGCCCGATCGATACTTCGTGTTGATTGACCCGGCCGGGCACCCCTTCTGCCTGACCACGCAGATTCCCGACTGAACGTCCCTAGGGGAAGACTGCCCAGGAGGTGAGCGTTTCGATCGTCATGAGAGCGAGCGCGACGACAGAAACGGCGAGCACGACGCGAAACTTCTTCCCCTCCCACCGCGTGGCCGCGGCGATCGTGAGTGGAAAGGCCAGCATGAGAAAGCGCGGGCGCAGCCCCACGGGTGAAGAGATCGCAAAGAGCACGACGGCGCTCACGCCGTAGGCAGTGACGGCGAGCGGGAGGTGCTGGCGGAACATCAGCACGGTGAGATAGATCGCCACCATCGTTCCCCAGAAGAGTATCTGGCCCGTCATCGTGGGCGATAAGGGGTTGGAGAGGAATTTGCCCAGGATCCGGAAGGGATAGACGAGAGACGGGAAACTGTTCCAGCCGTAGCGTTCGGTGTCTCGCCAGGCCATGAGAGAGCCCGTGTGACGCCAGAGGTAGATCATCCAGGCAATGAATCCCATCGGTGCGAACAGTGGCGCCACGAGAGCTCCCCACGCGTGTTCGCGCCAGAGGGCGACGAGCGCCACCACGGCGCAGGTGACAGCGAAGGCGAGCCCCACGGGCGAGGTGAAACTGGCGAACGCGCCGAGCACGCCGGCGAGGAGCCAGCGGCGTTGGAGGAGAGCGCTCAGGCCCAGGGCGGCGAACACGATGAGGAGCCCTTCGGCGTAGATGAGGCTGAAGACGAAGCTTCCCGGACTGAGTGCGAACAGCAGGGCCGCGCGCTCGGCGGTCGCGGCGTCGGCGAATCGGCGGGTCAGAGCCCCGACGGCGTAGACCGCTCCCAGGCCGGAGAGCCCGCTGACGATGATGCCGACCGTCGCCGCGCCGAGACCGGTGGCGTCGGCGAGTCCGCGAACAAGCAGGGGCAGCAGGGGGAAGAAGGCGACGGGGCTCGCACCGACGTGGCCGTCGACGAGCGGCAGATGCGCGGGCCAGCCGTGATAGACCGCCCTCAAGAACCACGCGCCGTCCCATGTCGACAGGTCGCTCACCCAGCTGTGGTGGGTCCACACGTTGCCGAGCGCGACGGCACCGAGGGTGATCAGGCGCGCGGCGAGGTAGGCGAGGAGGGCTCTGGCGAAGGGGCGCGCCAGCACGCGGCGCGTGGTGGGTAACGTCTCAAGCGACACGATCGGCACGCTCCAGAATCTCACGCTCGCGGTTGTGTCGCACGAGCCAGTAGATCGCACCCGCGACGAATGGGGCACTGATCAAGTAGGCGTTGCCACCGAGCATCGGTGAGCCACCGGGCCCCACGAGCAGCGTGGCCCCGACGGCGCCGATGGCGAGGGCGCGCGAGGACTGGGCACTGGTCCCGGCCAGCACGCTGAGTCCCCACAAGAGATACCAGGGCCAGAGGGTTGGCCCACCGAGCACCACCGCGAGCAAGACGGCGCCCAGTACGCGCACGGCGTTGTACGCGCGTATCGTCAGCAGCGCCATCGCGATCACGCCCAGCGTCGCCACGTCGAAGACGTACTGCACGACGCTCACCACTGTGTGGGTAGAGAGCGTGTGGGCACCGGCGACGCGCAGGGTCGCCGCGATGAACGCTCCCACGGAGACGCTCGGCGTCGCGAGGGTGCGCAGCTCACTCGGGATCGAGAGGGCCGTCGGCGAGGCCCACGTCCAGCCGAATCCATTCACGAGGGTGCTCGCGGCGAGTACGACCACGGTGATTACGAGAGCTTCGATGACGAGGACCGCACCGCGCCGCCAGGGGACGCCGCGCAGGTCGCGCACGGTGAACACCATGACGCCGGCGAGCGCCGGCAACTTCACTGCGCCGGCCACGGCGATCAGAGCGAGCGCGCCTCGTCGCGCTCCTCGCAGCGAGAGCGCGATCCCGGCGAGCAGGAGTCCAATCATCAGTGTGTCGTTGTGCGCGGCGGACACGTCCGAGAGCAGGGCGAGCGGGCTCAGCACGGCGAGCCAGAGGGCGACACCCTCGTTGGCGTGGAGCCGACGGGCGATGATGACGATTGCCCATGCGCCCAGGGCCAGACCCACGAGCTCGAGTGCGCGAAAGACGAGGATCTGTTCGATCAGGCCCGTCCCGGCGACGCGCGCGCCGGCGCGCGTGAGCAGGACGAAGAGCGGTCCGTAGGGCGAGGGCGTGTGACGCCAGACGGCGGCCAGGGAGTAGTAGAGCGTGCCGTGAGCGAGGGCGGACGGCGCCACGTGATAGGGATTGAGGCCAGAAGCCGCGAGCTCGCCCTGGGCGATGTAGCTGTAGATGTCACGACTGAACAGGGGCGCGCCCGCGAAGAGCGGCGCGGCCCAGGCGACGGCGGCGACGAGCACCCGAGAGCGAGAGAGCGAGCCACGGCGCGCGATCATGCCGAGTCCGAGCCAGGCGAGTCCCAAGGCGGCCATCGCGGCGTAGAGAACGGCGTGTGCCCCTCCGTAGCCACCCAGGGGAACGCGGAACCACCAGCGATACAACGTCGGACGCGGAACGGCACCGACGTCTGAGCCGGCCAGGGCAAGTCCCAAGGAGCCGATCGTGCCCAGGGCGACCCACGACCACCATGGGGCGCCGTTCAGTCGCGCGCGCAAGGATGTGATCGGCACGCGAGCTCCTCGGTCGATGTTGGGCCGTCGGCTCAACGGACTCAAATTATCGGACGGGCCGAGCGCGTCGGCAAGTACGCACGGGGAACGTCGGGATAAGGTGAGCGTTTGCTCGACGCCGCACTCGCGCCGGGGCGTGGACGCGATAGGAAGGCCCATGGTCACTGCAGCCGAGCCCGACATGATCAGCACTCGCGCGGGCCAGGTCACGGGTGCGCAGGTTGCACGTCACGTCGGCTTTCCGCTGTCGATCTTTCTAGTGTCGCGCGCCGTCGTTTGGTCGCTCTTTGGCGCGCTCGGCGTCAGCGAAGGCCACTCCGTCATGTACCTGCTCGGTTCGTGGGACTCGAAGTGGTACCTAACGGTGGCCCAGAGCGGATACGCGACATCGATTCCCTCGGGGCTGGGCAAACTGACCCAGACGGATCTTGGATTTTTCCCGCTCCTGCCGCTCCTGATTCGCGCGACCCACGTACTGACCGGCTTAGGCTTCGGAGTCTCGGCAGTCGTGACCTCGAGCGTGCTCGGGGCCCTGGGGTCGGTGGCTCTGTGGTGGCTGCTCGCCGACACCTTCGATCTGGCCGCGGCCGAGCTCGGCACGGCTCTCGTCTTCTTCTCCCCGGCCGCCTTCGTTCTTACGATGTTCTACTCCGAGAGCGCGATCATCCTGTTCGTGTCGCTGTGCCTTCTCTGGCTCGGGCGAGGCCGGTGGATCCTGGCGGGCGTGGCCGCGGCACTCGCCACGAGTGCCGATCCCGTGGCCGTGGCGGTAGTGGCGCCCTGTGTTCTCGCCGCCGTCGGGGCGATTCGCACTCGCCGCGACTACGCGTCCCTCGCCGCACCCCTGTTGGCGCCGGTGGGGGTGGGCGCCTTCTTCGTCTATCTCTGGGCGCACACGGGCTCGTTTTTTGAGTGGTTCCACGCCCAGCGCAACGGGTGGCAGGAGGGCGCCTACGGCTCGGGGCTGCCGCACGCCTTTGCCGACCTGTGGAACCTGGGCTTTGCGAATCCCAACGACACGGTGCGGGTGCTGAGCGCATTCGCGACGGTCGCAATGTTGATGGCCTTCGCCCGTGCTCATCCACCGCTCACCTGGACGGCGTACGTGGTGGCGGTGCTCGCGATGGGTCTCTTCTCGCCCATCGTGGGCATCACGCCGCGCCTCCTCTTGCGGGGATTTCCCCTCTTCGCCGCTCTCGGCGTGGGGCGCAGCCCCCGCGCGGCCGCGATGCTGCTTGTGCTCTCGACCTCGGCCCTGGCGGTGCTGACGATCCTCTCGGCGACCTGGCACTGGACGCCGTAGCGAACTGAGCATCGTCTCAGGGTGGGCCGATCGAGCGCGCTCGATACCTGACTAAACCCATAACATTTATGGAAATAGTCAGGTAAGGAGAGTCGATGGTGAACACGGCCGTAGAGGATGCTCCCTTGACCAGTTCGGTTGAGGCGCTCAAGCTCGCCAGTGACGGACTGCGAGGCGACCTGGTCGCGGAGCTCGATGCGGACTCGGCCGGGGTGACGACCGAGTCCCATCAGTTGCTCAAGTTCCACGGGATCTACTCCCAGGACGACCGCGACCAGCGGCGGGTCCTCGCTGCGGCCGGCCGCGAACTCGCCCACATCTTCATGGCGCGCGTCGCCATCCCCGGGGGTGCGCTGACTTCAGAGCAGTGGCTGGTGCTGGATCGCATCGCCGGGGAGCTCGCCGACGGATCGATCCGTCTTACCACTCGCCAGGCCGTTCAGTTCCACGGCGTGGCCAAGCAAGGTCTGCGCCCGCTGGCGCGGTCGTTGCACGAGGCGACCATGTCGACCTTCGCCGCCTGCGGCGACGTGGTGCGCAACACGGTGATGTGCCCGACGCTCTGGCGCGATGACGCCGGTGATAGCGCGCGGCTCGCCCGTCTCATCGCCTCGACGTTCAAGCCGCGCACCCGAGCGCACTGGGAGATCTTCGTCGGCGGCGAACTCGCCGCGTCCGCCGAGGTCGAGCACGATTTCTACGGAGCGTCGTACCTGCCAAGGAAGTTCAAGATCGCCATCGGCCGCGAGTCCGAGAACTGCGTTGACGTCCTCGCCCAGGACCTCGGATTGGTGCCAGTTGAGCACCCTGAACGGGGCCGTGGCTACACCGTCTTCGTAGGAGGCGGACTGGGCCGCTCCTACGCTCAGGAGGATACGTTCGCGCGCCTCGCCGAGCCGTTGGCCTTCGTCACTGGCGACGAGGTGGTGGCGCTCATCACCGCGGTGCTGAGCGCGTATCGGGACCTGGGGGACCGGACGAATCGCCGCCGCGCCCGACTCAAGTACGTGGTTGCCGACCTCGGGCTCGCGGCGTTTCGCGATGAGGTCGAGCGTCGACTGGGCACGCTGCTTCGCGCGCCGGTGCCCGTCGCACTCGGCGCCGCCGATGACCACCTGGGCTGGCGCGAGAACGGCGACACGCTCGATCTCGGTATTCGCGTTGGCGCGGGTCGCGTGCGCGACACGGATGTCTCTCAACTGCGCAGCGCTCTGCGCGAGATCGCCGTGACGATCGGTCCGGGCCTGATCATCACCGCCCAGCAGGACGTCGTTCTGACGTCAATCCCTCCCGCCCAGCGCGACGACGTCGAGCGCATCCTCGCAACCCACGGCGTGCTCGGCGTCGACGCACTCGGCGCGGTCCAGCGGCAGGCTCTCGCCTGCCCGGCCCTTCCCACGTGCGGCCAAGCGCTGGCCGAGTCCGAGCGGGTTCTCGACGGGGTCGTCGAGCGCGTCCAGGGTCTGGCCGACTCGGTGGGCGCGTCGCGCCGACCTCTGCAACTGCGCATGACCGGTTGTCCCAACGGGTGCGCGCGCCCGGCGGTCGCCGAGATCGGCGTGGTGGGGCGCACCAAGACGTCCTATGACGTCTACGTCGGCGGAGGGCCGCGCGGTGACCGCTTGGCGCGGATCTATCGCGAGAAGGTCAAGCTCGACGACCTCGATGAGACGCTTCGACCCCTTTTCGAGGCGTGGGCGAGCGAGGCCGACGAGGGCGAGGCCTTCGGCGACTTTGTCACGCGTCGGGGCCTCGCGTGAGCGTGCACATCGTCGGCGCGGGGCCCGGCGCACCGGATCTCTTGACCGTGCGCGCGCGAGAGTTGCTCGAACGCGCCGACGTGGTCGTTCACGACCGGCTCGTCGACGAGCGAGTGTTGGCGCTCGTGTCGTCGGCGCGACTCATCAACGTCGGCAAGGCGCCCGGCCGCGGGCCGAGCCAGGAGTCGATCAACGAGATTCTCAGAGAGCTGGCGCTGCGCTACTCGTGCGTGGTGCGACTCAAGGGCGGCGACCCCTTCGTCTTCGGTCGTGGGGCTGAGGAGATGCGCGCCCTCGCGGCTGCAGGCGTCGAGGTGGAAGTCGTTCCCGGGGTCTCGTCGGCCTTCGCCGCGCCTCTCGCCGCGGGTATCAGCGTGACCGAACGTGCCGTGGCGCGCGGCGTGACCGTGGTCACGGGTCGCTCGAGCGACGGAGACCTTGACTTTCGCGCCCTCGCCAACCCCGACCTGACGCTCGTGGTCTTGATGGGCGTCGAACGACGTGGCCATATCGCCGACGAGCTCGTTCTCGGGGGGCTGTCGCCGGCGACCGCGGTCGCCGTGGTGGAGCGGGTGTCATGGTGTGATCAGCGCGTGGTGCGCTGTCGCCTGGACGAGCTGGCCGCGACGTCGGTGCGCTCGCCGGCGGTGATCGTGGTCGGGCCCGTCGCCGCGGGGGCCGACTCTCTGACGCGCGCGGGAGCGTTCGTGGAATGATCCAGCCGATCGCGTTGTGCGTCGAAGGTCGTCGGGTTCTCGTGGTGGGCGCGGGTCGCGTAGGCGCCTCGAAGGCGCACCAGCTCAGTAGAGCCGGTGCGCGGGTTACCGTCGTCGCGAGCCAGATCTTGGCTCCGTTGCCGGAGCAGGCGCAGGTGCACCAGCGCCCCTACCGACGCCGCGACGCCGCCCGGGCCTTGCTCGTGGTGGCGGCGACGGGGGATGACCGATTGAACGATCGCATCGTGCGCGACGTTGAACGCCGTCACGGGTTGATCAACGTGGTGGATGATCCCACGCGGTGCACCGCTTACTTCATGGCCCAGTGCGAGCGTGGCGACGTCACGGTAGCGGTGTCGACACAAGGATCCTCGCCGTGGCTCGCGGGCCACGTGCGCGACCTCGTCGAGGCCGCCCTGCCCGAGGACCTTGCCGAACTCGCCGCCGCGCTGGGCGAGCACCGCCGAGACCTGCACGCCCGAGGCGAGAGCACCGAGGCTCTGGACTGGTCGTCCATCGCCGACGAATGGCGGCGTCGTCGGATCAGCCGATGACGCGCCCGTCCTCGGCGATGCTGAGGTGTCGGCGCAAATCGAGCATCATCAGCGATCCCGCCAGGGCGACGACGCCCACGGCCGCGGGCCACCAGTTGCCCAGGTGATGACCGAAGAGCAAGGCGGTGAAGAGTGGTGAGACGGTGCCCGCTACGCCCCAGGTGACGCCGGAGGCGGCGTTGTAGCGCCCGCGCAGGTGCTCGGGCGCGATGTCGTTGACGATCGCCGGAGCGATGGGCTGGAGCATGGTCTCGCCCACCGCGAAGACCACCATGCCGACGCATAGCGAGACCACCGCGAGCACCTTGGGCAGAGCCAGGGTGAGGGCGAGGATCATCCAGAACGCGAACCAGAACAGCCCGACCAGGGCGAGGATGCGGCTGCGACTGCGTCGATCGAGACGATTGAGCACCCACATCTGGGCGAGCACGATGGTCGTCGTGTTAAAGAAGAAGATCAGTCCGATCGCGTGGGCAGAGATGCCGTCGTTGTTCACGACGAAGAGGCTGAAGCCGGACTCCAACGACCCGTACCCGCCGATGAGTAAGACCAGCGACGCGATCACGTAGCGCAGTAGTCGTCGGTCGGTGATGACCTCACGCCAGCCCTCGGCCATCTTCTCGGGGTCGTCGTGGTGATCGGTGACGGGCCGACCGAAGGCGCGCAGGCGGATGAAGTTGAGTCCCGTCGCCAGGGTCAACACCGCGTTGCCCAGGTACAAGATGGAGAAGGTGAAAGGGTGATGAAGATCGACGACTAAAGCACTGATCAGTCCGCCGAAACCGATGCCCAGGTTGAGGAGCATGAAGTTAAAGCCGAACGCGCGCTGACGGTGCTCTTCGGACACCATGCGCGTGAGCATGGTGGCTCCCGGGCCCCAACCCGCACCCTGGACCGCGGCCATGAGCAGGCCCACCACCAACGCCTGCCACGTCGTGTGCACGAAGGCCCAGGCGGCGAGGCAGGCGGCCAGGCTCACGTAGCCGAACAGGATGACGCGAAACGGCCCGAGGATGTCGGTAAGAGATCCCCACAGCGCCCCAGTCGCCAGGCCGACAACGGCGCTCGCCGCGAGCAGGCCCGTGGCGAAGGTGACCGAGAAGCCGCGCACGTTGTGCATGTAGACGACCCAGAAGGACAAGGCGAGACCCGAGCCCAGCGAGCTTGCGAACGTGGACAGGAAGAACCACCGCAGCGGGCCCCGGATGCTGCGACGAAAATCTGGTGGGATCAGGTCATGAAAGTTCGACATGGAGGTAGCAAGCCTAGTGAAGTGATGTGACGTGCTTTGTGAGTTGATTCACAATCACAGGAACTTCCTACCGTCACGCAAGTGGGGCGCCACTACGCTAGAAGTGCGTTGTCGCACTGGGCGAGAACCAAGAAGGACCCCCATGGCACTCTCGCGCACACTCAAGAGTCGCGTCGATCTCCTCACAGAGATCGTTCCCGACGTCGAACGTCTCTACAACCGTCACCTCGAGGCCCCACGTCTGTGGATGCCCCACGAGCAGATCGACTGGGGTAAGGGCGAGAACTACGGCGACCACCCCTGGAGTGAATCGGACTACCCCCTCGCTGAAGGCGTGCGAAGTTCGATCTACGTAAACCTGCTCACCGAGGACAATCTGCCGTACTACACGCATTCCATCCTCGCCCACGCGCCCAAGGGACACCCGATCCTGGACTGGAACCACCAGTGGACGATGGAGGAGAACCGCCACTCGATGGTCATGCGCGACTGGGTGCACATCAGCCGCTGCATCAATCCGACGCTGCTCGAAGAGGGCCGCCGCGTCCAGATGAAAAAGGCTGAGGTCCCCGAACCCGAGACCTTCGCCGATCTGATCTGTTACGTGTCGTTCCAGGAGCGCGCCACTCAGATTGCGCACCGCAACACCGGCGCACATCTGCCCAAGGACGACAAGATGGGCCGTAACGTTCTCGCGTTGGTCGCGGGCGATGAGACCAAGCACTACCTGTTCTACCGTGATCTCGCCATGGCGGCCTTCGCGATCGATCCGTCGTCGATGATGATCGCCGCGGCTAAGCAGGTCACATCCTTCGCGATGCCCGGCACCGGGATCCCGAGCTTCACCCGCCATGCGGTGCGTATTGCCCGTGAGGGAATCTACGGCCTCGGTCAATTCCTTCGCGACGTGCTCGAGCCGGTTCTGACGGTGTGGGACGTGAACCACCTGGCCAACCTCTCGGCCGAGGCCGAACGGGCGCGGACCGACCTGGCCGGTGTGGTGGAGAAGATCACGGCCTCCGTCGAGAAGCTCGCCCAGAAGGCCGCCGCGACGCCGAGCGCCCTGGCCTAGCTTTCGAGGAGCAGCGCGAGGCGCCGGTGTAGGTCGTCGTCGCCGGCCACGGCGAAGAGTTTGGTTCGCGAATGCTCGCCGTGAACGCACGACACCCGACCCGTCGCCACGCCTAACGCGTCGGCGACCGCCGCTCGTGCCTCACCCGTCGCCCTGCCCTCGCGCGCCGGAGAACGGACGTAGACCTCGAGCACGCCGTCGCGCGACGTAACGCGAGGAACGCGAGCGGAGGGATGCACACGCACGGTGAATCGAACGGTGGCCTCCCGGGAGTGGTCGTGCTCGCTCGATAACATGGACCCGTTCTAGCAAGGGCGTCTCCGCGCCCGCGGGGAGCGAGGGGACGTGGGACTCAGTTACCGCGATGCGATCGCCGCAGTGTCGGCTCCGGGCATGCCCTTCGAGGTCTGCGAGGTCGAACGAGACGGCGTGAAGAATCGCGAATTCGTTAACGCCCCGCCAACCTTGCGCGACTACTTCGGCTCCGCACGCGGGCTGGACGCGACGTTCCTCGTCTACGAGGACGAGGAGTGGAGCTTTAACGATGTCATGGTGGACGTGGACGCCCTGGCCAGCGCCCTGGTCAACCGCTATCACGTGGCGCCGGGCGATCGCGTGGGCATCGCGATGCGCAACCTGCCCGAATGGGTCGTCGCCTTCGCCGCCATCGTGTCGGTGGGCGCGATCTCCGTGTCGCTCAACGCCTGGTGGACCGAGGACGAGATCGAGTACGCGATTGGCGACTCGGGGCTCTCGGTCCTCATCGGAGATTCCGACCGCATTGCGCGCTCCCACGCGGCGTGTCACCGCGCGGGCGTCGCGATGATCGGCGTGCGACTCGACGAGCTCGAACCGCTCGCCCCCGGCGTCGAACGCTGGAGCGACGTGGTCGTGCGCGGGGCGGCCATGCCGGCCGTGGACATCGCGCCCGAGGACGATGCCACGATCCTCTACACCTCGGGCACTACGGGCTACCCCAAGGGTGCGGTCTCGACGCATCGAGCAGTGAGCCAGGCGATTATGGCCTTCGCGTCCGGTCCCGCCGTCATCGAGGCCCGACGCGACCCTGGCGAACCGGGATCAGGGATGGCGCCGTGCTTTATCCTCATCGTTCCGCTCTTTCACGTCACGGGTTGCATTCCCGTGATGCTGTCGTGCTTCACGTGGCACTTCAAATTGGTGATGATGCATCGCTGGGAGCCCGAGCGGGCGCTCACGTTGATCGAACGACATCACGTGACGAGTCTCGTGGGCGTGCCCACCCAGTCCTGGGACTTACTCGAGCACCCGCGATTCCGCGAGTTCGACACCAGCTCGCTGACATCGGTGGGCGGAGGGGGCGCCCCGGCACCGCCGCGACTCGTCGAACGCGTTGAGCACTCCTTCACCCGCGGCCGGCCCCAACTGGGCTACGGCATGACCGAGACCAACGCGTACGGACCCGGCAACTACGGTGATGACTACGTCGAGCATCCGACGTCGACGGGTCGAATCCCCACCATCGTGATGGACGTCGAGATCCGCGGCGTGACTGGACGCACACTTGCTGTCGGGGAACGTGGCGAGATCTGGCTGCGCTCGCCGACGCTGATCCGCGGCTACTGGCGCAACCCCGAAGCCACCGCCGCGGCCCTGGAGAACGGCTGGCTACGCACCGGCGACCTTGGGCGCATCGACGCCGAGGGATTCCTTTACATCGAGGACCGAGCCAAGGACATGATCATCCGCGCCGGCGAGAACGTCTATTCGGCCGAGGTGGAGGCGGCGATCTACGAGCACCCCGCGGTCTACGAGGCCGCGGTCTTCGGAATGGCGCACGATCGACTGGGCGAAGAGGTCTGCTGCGTGGTGCGAGTCAAGGAGGGCCGGTCGCTCACCGCGGACGAGTTGCGTGAGCACTTGGTCGGGCATCTCGCGAGCTTCAAGATTCCCACTCGAATCGTGGTGACTGAGGAGGCCCTGCCGCGCAACCCCGCGGGCAAGCTCATCAAGCGCTCGATGCCCGAGATCTACTTTCCCTGAATGAGATCGAGCGCCTGGCGCGCGTAGTCGGCGAGGTTCACGTCGGCGAGCGCCTCGCGCTCGAACCACATCGCATGATCTGAGGTCCCGCCCACTTCGTGGGTCAACTCCCCACCGAGGAGTTCCACGGTGTAGATGATGCGAACCGTGTGGATCCGGTCACCGTTGGAACGTCGCCTGGTGTCCGCGCTCACGGTGACGAGATTCGCGCGGTGCACACGCAGGCCGGTCTCTTCGATGAACTCGCGCTGGAGAGTCTCTTCTGGGGACTCGCCAAAGTGGATGCCGCCGCCGGGCAGCCACCACAGCGGCGGATCGTGCTCGGGATTCGAGGAGCGCACGAGGATGACGCGGCTCTCGTCCATAAGGACGCCGTAGGCGCGGGTACTCGAGTGCTGCTTACTCATGTCGTGGCTTTCGTTGGAGTTGAATTCGTTGCTGGCCGGGGGAGAGGTCCTGGTTCTCGAGGAACCGGGTCCGACAGCTCTCCGCGCAAAAGTAATAGGTTTCTCCGCCCACCGTGGCCGAGAGGGCTTCGACCGTGTTCACGGTCATGCCACAGATCGGATCGACAGCGTCGCCCATGGGGTCGTCACGCATCGCCGCCTTCTGGTTCTCGAGGAACCGGGTCCGACAGCTCTCTGCGCAAAAGTAATGGGTTTCTCCGCCGACCGTGGCCGAGAGGGCGTCGACCGTGTTCACGGTCATGCCACAGATCGGATCGACGGCGTCGCCCATGGGCGAGTCGGTGCTCGGAGACTCTCCGCGATCGAAGCGTTCAGCGCAGCGGTGTGAACAGAAATAGAAGGTTTCTCCGTGACGTTCCCGCACGGCGACCGGGGCGGTGATGTCCACGTTCATCCCGCAGATTGGGTCGATCGCGGTTCCGCTATCGACGGCTCCACGGGGGCGGGCGAGGACGAAGAGGCCAATCACCACGGCGAGCGCCACCAGATTGAGAACCAGGGTGGCGCCGAGGGGGAAGTTGCCCTGCAAAGCCG
>JAJXTB010000021.1:0-8227 GCA_021784205.1 Actinomycetes bacterium | reverse complement strand
TCGATCGCGGTTCCGCTATCGACGGCTCCACGGGGGCGGGCGAGGACGAAGAGGCCAATCACCACGGCGAGCGCCACCAGATTGAGAACCAGGGTGGCGCCGAGGGGGAAGTTGCCCTGCAAAGCCGGGGGGCGTCGGTCGCTCGGGATCAGATGGGCCGAACTGAAGATCACGTCGACGATGAGACCGCCGAGGCTCATCACGAACCACAGGAGCGCAAAGAGTCGCAGGGCCATCTTGGTGCCGTAGAAGCGCCGATAGATAAGAAGTAGAGGAAGCGTCACCAGGTCCGCGAAGATGAAGGCGATCACGCCGCCGAAGGAGACGCCACGACTCCAGAGCGCCGCGGCGAGCGGGATGTTGCCCACTGAGCAGACGAAGGAGACGACCGCGAGCAGAGGGGCAATGATTGCGTTCTCGACCGAGGTGATCCAACCGTGGCCCGAGAGGAAGATGTGCGACCACCACGATGAAGGCACGTCGACGGCGAGGTATCCCGCGATGAGGAAGCCCGCGAGAAGCTCCTTGCGCAGCATCGTGATGTCACCGAGTGTGTAACGGGCGGCCCGACGGTAGTTGCGCGGATCGCGCACTCGCTCGCGCCAGGAGACGTGCTCGCCCTGGCTCGGGGGAGGTGCGTCCTGCATGACTTTGGTGCGTAGCGCCTGCTCGGTGCGAGCGGAGAAGACGATGAAGGTCGTCGTGGCGAGCGCGATGATCATCAGGACTCCGCCCACGAACTGCGCAGCGAGGAACTGCCAGCCCAGCATGAGATAGAGCACGATCCCCAGTTCGATCACGAGGTTGGTGGAGGCCACCATGAAGATGATCGAGTTCGGCCACGAGGCGCCGCGCGCGTAGAGAGCGCGGGCCATGGCGCTGGCCGCGTAGCTGCACGACGACGAGATCACCCCGAGGATCGATGACGTGGCCACCGTGCGAGGAGTCGTGGCACCCAGCTGGGCGCGCAGTCCGTCTCGGGGAAGGAAGCTCTGGACGGCCCCGGACAAAGTGAAGCCCAGTACGAGCGGCCACCAGGTCATCCACACCATGGCCGCTGCTTCGCGCAACCCCGCCCAAAGCCAGTGCCAGAGGGAGACGGAGGCGAGCATGCCCTAGCGCGTTCTCGGGAAGCCGAGGTCGATCTGGGACTCCGACGCTTGTGGCCAGCGCGTGGTGATGACCTTGGCGCGCGTGTAGAAGGCGAAGCCCTCGGGTCCGTAGATGTGGGCGTGTCCGAAGAGCGAGTTCTTCCAACCACCAAATGAATACGAGGCGATCGGCACCGGGATCGGCACGTTGATGCCGATCATGCCCACCGTGACATCGCGTGAGAACCGTCGCGCGGCGTTGCCGTCACGGGTGAAGATGGCCGTTCCGTTGCCGTAAGGATTCGAGTTGATCAGGGTCACGGCCTCCTCGTAGGTGGCGACACGCGCCACACCCAGTACGGGGCCGAAGATCTCGTTGTCGTAGGTTGCCGTTCCCGGTCGAACGCCATCGAGAAGACACGGCCCGACGAAGAAACCGTCACGTTCGGCGAGGGCGGTGCCGTCACGCACGATCGTGATTCCCTCGGCCGGGGCATTTGCCACATAGTTGACTACGCGGTCGCGGTGCTCGGCCGTGATCACCGGGCCGAAGTCACTCGCCGGGTCGTCGCCGGGTCCGACGGTCAGAGCATCGATTCGCTCGGCGATCTTCGCCACGAGTTCGTCGGCCACATCGCCGACGCAGACGACCACGCTGATGGCCATGCAGCGCTCACCGGCCGAGCCGAATCCCGCGTTGATGGCGGCGTCGGCTGCGACGTCGAGGTCGGCATCACCGAGGACGACCATGTGGTTCTTCGCGCCGCCCAGCGCCTGGACCCGCTTGCCGTGGGCGATCCCCGACTCATAGACGTGGCGAGCGACCGGCGTGGAGCCCACGAAGCTGACGGCATCGACGCCTGGGTGCTCGAGGAGCTGGGTAACCGTCGTCGCATTGCCCTGGAGCACGTTGAAGACTCCATTGGGCAGTCCGGCTTGACCCAACAGCTCACCGAGGCGCACGGACACCGACGGATCGCGCTCGGAGGGCTTGAGGACCACCGCGTTGCCGGTGGCCAGCGCGTTCGCGGTCATCCACAGGGGAACCATGATCGGAAAATTGAACGGCGTGATCGCAGCCACGACACCGAGAGGCTCGCGCAGTGAGTGCACGTCGACGCCGTCGGCCACTTGTGCGGAGAATCCGCCCTTCAAGTGCTCGGTGAGACCGCATGCGTACTCGACGTTCTCGAGTCCCCGTGCGATTTCGCCGTGGGCGTCGGCCAGCGTCTTGCCGTGCTCGGCGGTGATGAGTGCGGCCAATTCGTCGGCGTGCTCGACGAGGAGCTGACGAAACGTGAAGAGGATGTTGGTGCGCTGCGAGAGAGTCGACGAGCGCCACGTCGCCCAGGCCGCGCGGGCGGAGGCCACGACGTCGTCGACGAAGGCGGGATCGGGAACGGGCACGTGGGCGCGGACCTCGCCGGTCGCCGGATTGAAGACAGGAAGGGTACCCTCACCCTCTTTTCGTTGGCCGTTGACGAAGTGGGGGATGGTAGTCATGGGTCCTCTTTCTCGATGTCCACCCTACCGGTCGCTTCGCGAGCGCTCGGTAGGCTGACGTCGTGAGTCCAGCCTCCGGTGGCCATGTCGGCGTGTCGGCACAGGTACGAGACGACGGCTCTATTCAGGTGGGGCGCGCGTTGATAGCGGCCGACGACGTGGAGATTCGCACCACGACGTCGAGTGGGCCGGGGGGTCAACACGCCAATCGCTCGCGCACGAGGGTGGTCGCGACGCTCGACGTCGCCAACGCCGCCTCACTGAGCGAGCCGGATCGGGCGCGCCTCTTGGACGCGCTGGGTCCCGTTGTGCGCTCGAGCGCCAGCCGGTTCCGCTCCCAGTCGATGAACCGCAGCGCCGCGCTGAACCAGCTGGGCGAGCGCCTCGCGGTGGCCCTGACGCCCGTGACGCCGCGCCGCGACACCAAGCCCACGCGCGCGTCGCGTGAGCGTCGCCTCGATGACAAGAAGGCGCGCTCGCGCCTCAAGTCCCAAAGACGCGCCGACGACGACTAGCGCCGCGCGTGCAGGTGGCGCGTGATGGCGCCCAGGGCCAGGTTTAACGTGTCGTCGAGGGCGGTGTTGGTGTCCTCGTGGGGACCACGCAGCGGCGTCAGCGACGCGTAGCCTGCGGCGACCAGGGCTCCGTCATCGTCGGCCGCCTCGTCGCTGACGTCTCCTAATTCAGGCGTCGCCGCGCCGATTCGCAGCGGCATCTGACCCTCGTCGGCGAGAGGTTCGCCGCCGGCCTGCGGTCCGGCGGACTTCAAGATTCCGGCCGTGGAGATCCGTCCTCGCTTCACCCCTCGCAGCTCCGCCGCGGTCAGGTTGGGCACGTTGAGGTTCCACAGGGTGCGACTCGGCGCGGCCATCAGGTGTTCGAGTACTTCCATGGCCACGGCCCCGGCGGTGTCGAAGTGGACGTCTTCGCCCCACTGAACAGAGATCGCCATGCCGGACAGGCCCACCTGGGCACCGGTCAGTATCGCTCCCACCGTGCCCGAGTGCAGCACGCTGCGTCCCACGTTGGCGCCGGCGTTGATGCCCGAGATGATGACGTCCGGCTGGAAGTTGAAACTGCCAAGCGCTCCGAGAAGAGCGCACAGCGCTGGAGGCGCCTCGAGACCGTACGCGGCGATCGATTCGGCGCCGGCGATGTGGTGTCGCCGATACTCGACGGACGGATGGTCGAAGAGGTCACCCACCGCCGCCGACATTCCCGAATAGTTGGTGTGCGGCGCGACGACCATCGCCTCGCGAATCTCGTCGTTGGGCGCGTCGTCGATCCATCGCGCCACGTGGCGGGCAAGCACGGCGATGCCCGGTGCGCCGACACCATCGTCGTTAGTAAGCAGTAGTCGCATACTGCGTACGATAACGGGCGTAGGTTACGGGGCAGTGAGGAAGAAGGGACCAATGCATGCTTCCCTCGGGTGAGCAGATCGCCATTGCCCACGGCGACCAGCGGGCGGTGGTCACCGAAGTCGGTGCGACGCTGCGCACGTACGTGCGCGGCGGCGTCAGTGTGATCGAAGGCTTCGCCGGCGACGAGGTGCCGCGGGGCGCTCACGGCCAGCTGCTCTATCCCTGGCCCAATCGAATGGGCGACGGACCGTGGGCCTTCTCAGAGCGCGAGGCCCACGCCCCCGTTGACGACGTCACAAATGACACGGCGATCCACGGCATCGTGCGGTGGCGGCCCTTTCGTATCGAGGCCGTGAACCAGAACCGCTGCGTGCTGTCGCTCCTGCTGCACCCCACACCCGGCTATCCGTTCCTGTCGGAGGTGGCTGTGGCCTATCACCTGGGCTCGCTCGGCTTGACTGTGACGACCACCGTCACCAATCGTGACGACGTGCCGATCCCCTTTGGCGTTGGCTTTCATCCCTACCTCGCCGTGACGACGCCCACTATCGAAGGCGCCCAGCTCGAAGTTCCCGCTCGGGCCTACGTGGCGGTCAATGACCGACGCCTGCCCACCGGAGAAATCCTCCCCGTGGCCGGCAACCTCTTGGATTTTTCCCAGCGCAAGTCGCTCTCGGGACATGAATTGGACGTCACCTACACCGAGCTGATGCGCGACGACTTCGGGCTGGCGACCGTCTCGGTTATCGACGCGGCTGGCGGCGCGGTCGAGCTCTCGATGGATCGCAACTTCCCCTACGTGCAGGTCTTCACCGGCGACACGCTCGAGCGGGGTCGTCGGCGCACCGCCGTCGCAGTCGAGCCGATGACCTGCCCGCCCGACGCCCTGCGCAGCGGCAAGGACATCGTGGTGCTGGAACCGGGTCAGCATTGGGCTGGTTCGTGGCGGTTGCGACGGAGTGCGTGATGTCGCGCGTCGTGCTCGTGACGGGTTCGACCAGCGGCATCGGCGCCGCTGTGGCTCATCGTTTTGCCGACGCCGGTGACACCGTCGTTTACAATTCGGCGCGAAGTGCGGATGTGGGTCAGGCTCTCGCGCAGGCGACTCCGAACGCGCACTACGTCCAGGCCGATATCAGCGAGCCGGAGGACTGCACGCGCCTGATCGCCGAAGTGATCTCTCGCTGTGGGCGGCTCGACGTCTTGGTGAACAATGCGGGTACGACGCGGGTGATCGATCATCGCGACCTGGCCGCGGCGGATGTAACGGTGTGGCGCGAGATCTTCGAAGTGAACGTGTTCGGCACGTGGAACCTGTCGGTAGCGGCGATGGGAGCCCTGCGCGACGCGAAGGGCACCATCGTGAACGTGACCTCGCTGGCGGGGGTGCGCCCGACCGGCTCGTCGATTCCCTACGCCGCGTCCAAGGCCGCCCTCAACCACATGACGGCCCTGCTGGCCAAGGCGGTAGGACCCGACGTGCGCGTCAACGCCGTGGCGCCCGGCTTGATCGACACCCCCTGGACCGCCGACTGGGACGACGTGCGCTCCGCAGTGGCCCGCCGCTCGCCGCTTGGCCGCAGCGGAAGGCCCGAGGACGTGGCCGACGTAGTGGTGGCTCTCGCCGGGTCCGCCTACGTCACCGGTCAGGTCGTGGTCGTCGACGGTGGCCTGGGACTGGCGTAGCTGAACCGAGCAACGCCGAGTCCCCACTGGGTCGGATCCGTGAGAACCACGGGGTCAGCGGATAGCCCACGGTGAGCGCTCGTCGCCGGGGCCCGAAGGGTTCCCCAAGCGAGAACTACGCGCAATTGTGGCGAAGTGACGCGTCCTCCAGGGTCGAACTCTCAGGGGGTCGTCGAGCGTCTCCGGCTCTGCGACACTAGATGGATGGGTGCCGTAAAGCCGATGCCACGAACGACGACCGATTCCGAGGTCGTCACGAGCGAAGAGGTTCTTACCAAACGTCCCTGGAACGTGGTGGTCTGGAACGACCCGGTGACTCCGATGTCGGTGGTCGTGGTCATTTTCCGCAAGATCTTTGGCTACTCCAATAACAAGTGCACGCAACTGATGATGGCGGTTCATCACGAGGGGCGCGCAATCGTCTGGTCCGGCGCGCGCGAGCGTGCCGAGTCCTATTGCGTGAAACTTCAGGTGGCGGGCCTGCAGGCGACGATCGAGCACGCCGACTGATGGCGGGCAACCGACTCTTCGTGCGCCGTCGCGACGGGCGAATTGAAGTTCGGCTCAATGACGCGGGCCGTAGCTTTGTGCGAGGCGTGTTCGCCCAGGTGGTGACCGCCGAGCGTGAGCCCGATCACCAGTGGCACGCGAGTCTGCATTCACCGATTGATCCGAGCATCGACGCAGACAACCCCCTCTCGACGCTCTCACGTCAGAGCGAGACGACGACGAACGCCGAGCTGGCCCTGGTGTGCGTCGACGAGCAATTTCTCACCAACGCCGAAGCCTGGGCGTGGCTGACAAGTCTGCAGGTGGCGCTGCGATCAGTAGCGGTCTCCAACGGCGTATTGAGCGACGAGAGACTCGCCGAGATCAACGCCGACGTTCGCGGCGAGATCGAGACCCTGCAGCTGCTGCTGTTCTCGCTCGCTGAATGCCTGTAACGCCGCGAGACGTGCCAGGACCAGCTACTGGATCACGCACCATGACATGGTCAATGAGAGTCGATGCATCCCGTGTCTAGCATCACGTTCCGAAGCGCAGGTTCCGTTGTAGCGACGAAGTGGTCTTAATTGTTCCTGAATTCTACGTGAGTATCTTTGTGAATTCAGACAAATCATGCCGGAGAGTACTGGGTCGTACGTAGCATGGGTGAGTCACTACAAATCTTGTGGTGTTCCGTATCAGTCTTGATTGATACGGGTCAATGCCGTCGTCTTTAGGAGGAATTATGGGACTCAAGGGCATGGTAATCAGTGGAATATCAATGGTCGTCGGTGCGATCATGTACTGGGCGGTCACCGCGCAGAGCACCTACGCCGCACAGAGTCACGGATTCCGCCTGTCTACGGTGGGCGTCATCCTCCTCATTGCGGGGGCGGTCGGATTCATCGTGTCCACCATCGTCTATGCCACCTCGCGCCGGGCACCGGCGGCTCCGCCGCGCCAGCTCGACCGAGAAGTGATTGACGAGGATGGCCGTCGATCGATCCTCCACGAGGAGCAGCGTTAGCCATCTCGGCACAATCCTCGTGTCGCACACGACATCGTCGGATTCCTACAGCTTTGGAAAGAAGACTCATGATCATCGTTGGCCTTATCCTCTTACTCCTCGCGTATCTCGTGGGCAGCCCGTTTCTGTGGTCTTTGGGCATACTGGTACTCGTCGTCGGACTCGTCTTGTTGTTGCTGGGGTCCCTCGGCCACGCGGTGCGCGGCCGGCGGCATTACTTCTAGGCGACTCGCGCCATGCGTCACTGAGTCGACGTGGGCGCAGGGGGCCGCGGCGATGAAGTGTTCGTCGCGAGGTTCCCAGGAGACGCCGGGGCGCCACGGGCACGAGTTCACTGTGGTCGCGTGGCTCCGGCGCCACCCCTCGGAGATTCCGGGGCGAGGTAGAGCGGAGCCGATGGGCCGTTAGGCTTCGCGGATGTCTACTTTCCGCTCCGCCCGTGTCCTTTTCTCCTCGCTGTCGCTGACCGCCGTCTCTGTCGTCGCTGGTGCGGGGGCCGGGGCGACAACGAAGCCGACCGCGGCGTCAGTGCTTGCGGCCGTCAAGACGGCGATGTTCCACGAATCCGGGGTGCACATCTCGGTGACCTCGACCTCGGCCACCGCTCACAGCGTGGCCACCGTGGATATCGGCACGAAGGGCGGGACGGAGACTTACGTTGCTGGCACCTCACGCGTTCGAATTGTCGTGACCCCCGCCAGCGCGTATCTCAGCGGCAACAAGTCCGGGCTGACCACCCTCGTCGGACTGACCGCCAAGCAGCAGAAGCTCGTCGGCACGAAGGCCATTTCGATGAAGGCCGGCACATCGCCGTATTCGAGTTTCAAGGCGAATCTCACGACCAGCGCGTTCGTCACCTTCTTGCCGCCGACGAAGTCGGTCACGTTGAGCCGCGACAGAGCGAACCACTTCGTGCTGACCTGGTCGACGACCGCGACCAGCACGGCGCCCGCGGTGAAGAGCACCCTGACGATCTCCACGGGGAAGAAGGCCCTGCCGATCAAGGAAGTCGCCTCGACCAAGTCCGGTGGCGGGGTGACGGTCTTTTCGAAGTGGGGAGAGGGCGTGAA
>JAJXTB010000128.1 GCA_021784205.1 Actinomycetes bacterium | reverse complement strand
CGCCCGAGAGTTCCGAGACGGTCCGCTGGGTCGCGGGAATGGTGATGCCGACGCGCGCGAGCTGTTCAAGCGCCTCTTTCTCCATCGCCCGCTGGTCGACGAACCCCAGCCGACCGAGCAGCCCGCTTCGACGCTTCTCACGCCCGAGGAAGATATTCGAGCCGATCGACAGATCGGGGGCGAGGCCCGAGTCCTGATACAGGGTCTCGATGCCCGCCGCCATCGAGTCGTGCGGCGAGCGCCAGTGTCGTCGAACCCCGTCGACGATGACCTCGCCCGAGTCAGCGGTGTTCACCCCCGAGATCACCTTGATCAGCGACGATTTGCCCGCCCCGTTGTCCCCGACGAGCCCGATGACCTCGCCCGCGTAGGACCGAATGCTCACGTCGTGGAGCGCCTCGACCGAGCCGTAGTGCAGCGTGATGTTGCGTAGTTCCAGTACGGGCGTGCGCTCGTCGGCGACGGTCACGTCACCCTCCTCGAACGTCGGCGGAAGCTCTGTAGCAGGGCCGCCACCGCGATGAGCGCCCCGACCACCACCTGGATCCAGGTCGGCGGGACGTTGATGAAGATCAGTCCGTCGCTCACCACGGTCAGGACGGCGGCCCCGAGCATGGTGCCGGCCCAGCGCCCGACGCCGCCGGTGAGCGACGCCCCGCCGATGACCACGGCCGCGATGGCGACGAGATTGGCCGAGTTCGTGACGCCCGTGGTCGCGGCTCCCGATCCGGAGCGAATGTAGAAGAACATGCCAGTCAAGCCAGCGAGCACGCCGGCGAGTACGTAGACCGAGATGAGGTGGCGCCTCACGGCGATGCCCGCCGCGCGAGCGGCGAACTCGTTGGATCCGATGGCGAAGTTGTAGCGCCCGTAGACCGTGAGGTGCAACACCACGCCCAAGACGACGGCCACGACGAGCACGATGGCGACCAGCCAGGTGATCATACCGATGCCCGAGGCGCTCCAGTAGATGGCGCCGGGGTTGTACCCGACGGGCGCGCCGTGTGAGATGACCAACGCGAGTCCGGCCCCGACGCTGTAGGTCACGAGCGTGGCGACGAAGGGCACGAGATCGAAGGCGGTGATCAGCAGGGCGCTCAGCCCGCCGGCCAGCGCGCCGACGACGGCGCAGGCGAGCGTGCCCACGAGCAGGATGACGGCCTGATTCACGCCGTGGTTCACAAGTGGCTGGATCCAGCCGGCGGCCACCACGCCCGACACGGCGGCCGTCGATCCCACCGCGAGGTCGATCCCCCCGGCGACGATGACGTAGGTCTCGGCCAGCGCGATCAAGACGAGACCACTGAAGTCGGTGAAGAGGTTCGAGAACTCGCCGACGCGAAAGAACAGCGAGTTGCGCGAGGCGAAGAACAGGATGAGCGCGATCAGGACGACGAAGAGCACGAACTGCTGATTCGTCACGACGCGGCGCACTCGCGATTGGCTCTTGACGGTGGTTCCCAACGCGTCAACGGACGTGCTCACCAGGCTCCTTTAAGGTTCCAGCCGACTCTATCCAGGGTTGCCGGACCGGGCCCGTGGGCCCGGTCCGGCAACGGGGAGGGTTAGCTCGCGACGTACTGGTACTTGGCCAGCACTGACGCGGGTGTTGACGGCAACAAGGTGATGTTCGGCAGGGTCTGCAGGTGCGGGACCTTCTTGCCCTGCAACGCCGCGACGGCGTACTTGATGATCAAGGTGCCCTCGAGGGTGGGCTGCTGGGAGATGATCGCTGACAACGAACCGAGTCCGCCGGCGACCATCGACGCGATGTTGTTGGCGTAGCCGTCGTAGCCGACGATCTTGATCGAAGCCCCCGCCGAGCCTGCCGCCTTCACGGCGGCGGTGGCCCCTTCGGCGTCCGTGCCGTCAACCGCGAAGATCCCGGCCAGGTTGTGCGCCGAGATGTCCTGGGCGAAGGCCGACTGGGCGACCGACGGCTGAGACTGGCTCACCACGTCATTGAGCATCTCGATGTAGGGGTACTTGGCCTTGACCTCGGCCTTGAATGCGGCAACGCGAGCCGCGTCGGTGGACGTCGTCAGCGAGGAGACGCCGATGGCCACGTCGCACTTCTTGGCCGCCGTGCAGTCAGTGGCGTAGTGCATCGCCGTCGCGAGCGCGTCCGCGGCCGCCTTGCCGCCCTGGGTGTTGTTGCCCGTCACCCACGAGGTGATGTTGCGCTGAAACGACGAGCCGGAGTCGACGTTAAAGACCTTGATGTGCGACCTGACCGCCGCGGCGATGTAGGGATTGAGTGCCTTGGTGTCGGTGGGCGCGATGATCAGCGCGTTGGGCTTGAGGGCCAGCACCTGCTGGACGACGGGGATCTGGGTGGCTGGCGAGTAGTCGACCGGGTCGCCCTGCCAGACCAAGTTGACGTGCAACTTCAGTGCTTCGGCGTGAGCGCCCACGTACATCGACTGGAAGAAGGGGTCGGCTTCGGCGCCGACGACGAATCCGATCGTGTACCGGTGCGGCGCAGCCGAAGCCATCGGCGCGCCTACGGCGAAGGTCAGCGACGACGCCATCAAGGTCGAGGCGATCGCCACCCCCTTGGTTAAGCGCCACGAACGTGACTTCATAGTTCCCTCCCATTGTTAGAAACTGACGGCTCCACGGTGGCTCCGTCGTGTCTGGATAGGACCCTAGCGGTCCATGACATCGTTGTCAATCACGCTTTGAAGAAAAACGCGGGCCGGGAATCTCGCCGGATCCACGCTCAATTAACCTGGTCAAAGGGGATTCCAGGCGTGTCGGGCCGTCGTAGCCATCGATACGCTCGAACAGCAGCGCGGCGGCACGCTGTCCAATCGCCTCGAGGTCCTGGGCGACCACGCTGACCGGCGGGTCGAGCACGTCGGCCAGATCGAAGTCGTCAAACCCGACCAGCGCGACACGCCGCGACAACTCCCGGTCGCGCAGCGCGTAGACCACGCCCATCGTGAGCAGGTTCTGGCCCGCGAAGAACGCCGTCGGCGGCTGTTGTGCGTCGAGCATCGCCGTGGCGACCGCGCGCGCCTGCTCAATGGAACGCACGTCGGTGACGATCAGTGCCTCTTCGATCTCGAGACCCGCCTCGGACAGTGCGTCACGGTAACCGTGCAGTCGATCGACCGCGGTCGCGATTCGCGTGAAGTCGCCAATGAAGGCGACTCGCGCGTGCCCGTGGGCGATGAGGTGCTGGACCGCCCGTCGGGTGCCGAGCCGCGAGTCGACGATGACGGCGTCGGCCGAGATCGCCCGAGGCGGGCGGTCCACGAACACGAATGGGACGCCGAGGCGCTGCTCGTCGGCGAGGTACCGCTGGTCGGCACTCGCCGGAGCGATCACCACGCCGTCGACGCGGTGACGCGACATGGCCACCACCAGTTGCCGTTCGCGATCCGGGTTCTCCTCGAGGCTGGCCGCGAGCACCGAGACGCCGCGCCCGCGAGCGACGGCCTCGATGGCGCGCAGTACCCGGGCCGAGTAGGGATTCGACAGATCCTCGAGCAGCACGGCGATCGTAGACGACCGACGGTCGAGACGCCGCAGCGCGCTGGCGCCGAGGTTGGGCTGATAGTTGAGCTGCAGAATCGAGGCGCGGACCCGTGCGCCCATCTCCGCGACCACGCCGGGCTCCCCGTTCACGACCCGCGACACGGTCTTCACTGAGACACCGGCGTGGCGAGCCACGTCCTTCATCGTCGCGCGGCCCCGCACCACCCGAGCCGCATCCCCGTCGGTCACGAATCCTCCTTGCACGGCATCGGCGAGATGAGACTACGACAAAACGTCCCGACGGGACCACACGCTGTCACGCGCCGACGGCGCGGGCTACGACAGCGCGTCAACACCCACCTCGAAGGCGCCAACGATGCCCGAGGCGGTGCCGAGGCCGGGGGCGACGAGGAACGAATCGACCTCGGTCGTCAGCTCGGGCACCGCGAGATAGCCGTTCAACGAGTCGCGAACCTTCCCTCGGACACGCTCGAGCAGACCGGGCACCGCCATGATCCCCCCGCCCAGGACGATGACGTTGGCCGCCGTGATCGTCACGATGTTGCGCACCGCGTCGGCGAGGTACTCGCTCTCGAGCTCCCACGCCGGGTGATCGGCCGGCAGCTGGGGCCCGCCGCCGCGATGCCACCGCTGCTTGACCGCGACACCGCTCGCCAGACCCTCGAGGCAGTCGCCGTGTGACGGGCACGATCCGGGAAAGTCATCGCCCGGGCGACGCCGTACGACCATGTGACCGAGTTCGGGGTGCAACAGCCCGTGCACCACCGTCCCGTCGACGACCAGACCGCCGCCGATTCCCGTTCCCACGGTCACGTAGACGACGACATCCCTGTCGCGGCCGGCGCCGAAGCGGAACTCGGCGAGCGCCGCAGCCCCGGTGTCGGTGTCGACCCCGATCGGCAGCGACGCGAAATGCGGGGCGAAGACCTCGGGCCACGAGACACCACGCCAGAGGAGCTTGGGCGTCGTGGCGGCGATGGCCCGACGACTCAGGTCGACGGGACCGAAGGATGCGACACCGATGGCGGCGAGCGGTGTCTCAGCGTCACGTTGAGAAAACCAGTCGACTACGCGAGCAAGGGTGTCCGTCGGTGTCGTCGTGGCCAAGACGTAGCGCTGCGCGTCACGCACCTCTTGCCACGTACGCCCAACGGCGAGAACCATCTTGGTCCCGCCCGCTTCGATTGCTCCGATCACACCGTCCATCACGCCCTTTCGTTCCCCCGACACTAGGCAGCGCTGGGCCCCCTGTCGTCAGGCACCGCCCGGTCGTGGGCGCCAGCGCGCACAAAGCATGGCGCACAGTAGCAAGGCCACGATGCCCCGGTGACCGCGCGATCGTGCACCGGGCCGACCACCAGGGCGCGGCGATCCTCGCTCGAACCGGGGAGGACCCGAGCGGTTCGAACACCTCGATCGGTCGGTACCACCGCGTTAGGCGCGGGAACGATCCGACGCCGTTGTCGTCACAACACTGGCGCGAGCGTCGGCGGACCGGCGAAAGGTCGGCAGTCCCCGGCGCCGCGTCCGAAGGCGCTCGCGGCGCTGCGGCGCCGGTGACGCCGAGGCGAACAGCGGCGCCATCAGGTCCTGCATCGTATAGAGGCCCGGCAATTTCCCCGCAAGCCCCACCGCGGCGAAGCGGGCGCCGTCACCGAAGGCCTCGCGCGAGATCGACTCATGGCGCAGCCGCACGACCTGGTAGGGGAAGCCGAAGAGGATCTCGTGCACCCCGATGATGCCGCCGGCGCGCACGGACTTGATCTCGCACTCGGGGACCTCGAGGGCCTCGCCGATGAGCTTGGCGGTTCCCGACACCCCGTTCTTGAGCTTGAAGTGCTCCTCGAGGATCTCGACGTCGGCGTGCGGGGCGATCCGACGCAGTGACTGGGCGGCGAGGATGAGGAAGTTGACGCCAACGGTAATGTTGGGCGACCAGAGCACCGCGGTGCTCTGGCCCAAGCGGCGCAGTCGCGCCTGCTGGCCCTCGGAGTAGTGCGAGATCGCCGTCACCACGTTCACCCGGCGCGCGGCCGCGACCTCGCCGTAGTAGTCGAGACCCTCCTCGCAGGAGAAGTCGATGATGACGTCCACCGGGTGCTCGTTGAGGAGCTGCTGGGCCGACACCTCGTCAACGGTGAACATTAAGCCAGCATCGTCCGATGGTATATCGAGAATTTCTGGCACTGTTCGCCGGACCATTGACTCGTGTTTGCGAACAACCCATTCGAGCTTGATCGTGGGATCGCGCAGGAGAACGGCGGCGACCGACGAGCCGGCCTTGCCAAATCCAACCAAACCAACTCTCATAGCAGAACTCCTTGAGTGGGTAGCGGAGGGGCGGGTAGCCCCAGACGAACCCTAGTTGAGTCAGCCCAAACGACCCTGGGAGCACACTGTGAGATTCGTGAGAACTGCCTGTGAGCAAGAACCGTAATTCTGATATATTTCGCGTCGACAAACCGCTCAATTATCAGTGTATGAACGGGACCGGTCGCCCGCCGGTGCCCTCAGCCGCGTAAGGGTTTCAGCGTTGGGAAGGCGATGACCTCGCGGATGTTCGACTCGTCGGCGAGCAGCATGACGAGCCGATCGATGCCCACGCCGAGCCCGGCCGTCGGGGGCAGCCCCCACTCCAGTGCCCGCACGTAGTCCTCGTCGATGCGCATCGCCTCGTCGTCGCCGGCGGCGGCGAGCTGGGCTTGCTCCTCGAAGCGGCTGCGCTGGTCGACGGGGTCGTTGAGCTCGCTGAAGCCGTTGGAGAGCTCGCGGCCCACCGCGTAGGACTCGAAGCGCTCGGTGAGCTCGGCATCGCGCCGGTGGCGCCGGGCGAGCGGTGAAACCTCGACCGGGTGCTCGGTGACGAAGATGGGGTCCCACAGCGCCGACTCGGCCGACGCCTCGAAGAGCTCCGCGAGGCAGCGTCCGGTGCCCCAGGCGTCAGACACCTCCACGTCGCGCTCGGTGAGCAGTTCGGCCAGGCGCGAACGCGGCGTGCGCACCGAGACCTCCTCGCCGACGGCTTCGCTGGCGAGC
>JAJXTB010000020.1 GCA_021784205.1 Actinomycetes bacterium | reverse complement strand
GCCCGCGGCGCGCGACGCGGCGGTCGGCGTCGAGCCAGCACCCGGCGCGCGCGCCGAAATGGCGAGCACGTTGAGCACGACGCCACCTGACACCGCGAGATCATCCAGCACGAGCCGGGCGAGGTGCAGCGCCGACACGACCTTGAGCTCGTAGTCCGCGCGCCACTCGTCGTCGTCAGAATTCGCCACGAGCGTCGCCGCCGAGCGTCCCGCGTTGTTCACCAGCGCGTCGATCCGGCCGAATCGGCTCCGCGAGTCCGCGACGAACGCCTCGCGGTCGCTCGCGTTGGTGACGTCGGCTTCGACGCAGAGCGCCTCACTGCCGAGTAGTTCCTGCGCACGTTCGAGTCGGGCGGCGTCACGGCCGCAAACGGCGACCCGGGCGCCCTCGGCGACCAGGTTCTTCGCGAGCGCCAGCCCGAGTCCGTCGGTGCCGCCCGTGATCAGGACGACGCGGTCACCAAGTCCCAGGTCCATGGGCCCATTGTAGGGAGGTCGGCGCTAGGCCGCTTGGTTGGTCGTCTGGCTCGCCGAGTGATGTGCCGAGTCCTCCAGTGACGTGAGGGCGGGCTCGGGCAGCAGCGCCGTCGTGGCGAGACCCGCGATCGCCGAGATGCCAGCGACCAGCAGCAGCCCCCGCAAACCGATCGACGCCTGAAGACGCGGCACCATGAAGACCCCGACGAAGGCCCCGAACTTGCCGATGCCGGCCGCGATCCCGTGACCGGTCGTTCGCATCTCCACGGGAAAGACCTCCGAGGGCAGGATGAAGGTCGTCGTGTTCGGCCCAAACTCAGTGAACAGGTAGCTGAACCCGAAGATGGCGATGAAGGGAACGACCATCGTGGTGAAGCGCGGCACGGCCGCGAGCAGCAAGAAGCACCCGGCCATCACCGCAAAGCCGATCGACTGCAGTTTGCGGTGACCGATTCGATCGATCTTGGTCACCGCGAGGATGTAGCCCGGTAGCGCGAACACCACGAACATGGCCAGGGTGAGCAGCAGCTTCACCTTGATCGTCGCGTTCGGCGAGACCTCGAGCAAGATGCTTGGCAGGGACAGCGTGTTGCCGTAGTAGGCGTAGTCAAAGAGGAACCAGCTCCCCGCCGTGCCGATGATCAGCAACCACATGCGACGATTGGCGAAGAACTGACGCGGGGCCATCAGGGTCGTCGTGTTGGCCCTCACCGTGGTGGCGTCCACGGCACCATTGGCGAATTGGTGCAGTTCGGCCGCCGCTCGCTCGCTCTGCTTCTGCACGTGGGCCTGGAACCGCGGCGACTCGGGCATGCGCGCACGCAGGTAGATGACCGCGGCCGCGGGGATCGCGCCCAGCCCGAGCAGCAGACGCCACGTGAGGCTCTCGGACAGTCCCGACGAGAGCAGGCCGAGGCCGACGAGTGGGCCAACGATGAGGCCCACGGCCTGCATCGAGAAGACGAGGCCCACGAGTCGTCCGCGGTCGTTGCGGTTGGCGTATTCGCTCATGAGAACGGCCGACACCGGGTAGTCCCCACCGATGCCGAGGCCGAGCACGAAGCGCGCGATCACCAGGGTCAGCACGTTGGGCGCGAAGGACGAGCCGATCGCGCCGACGACCATGATCGCCGCGACCGCCGTGTACACGGACTTGCGTCCGATCTTGTCGGCGATCCGACCGAAGACCATCGCGCCGATGAAGGCGCCGAGAATGGCCGAGCCGGTCACCCAGCTCGTCATCGTCGTCGAGAGCGACCACTGCGACTGCACGAGCGCAGCGACCGTACCGATCACGAACAGGTCGTACGCGTCGGTGAAGAAGCCCATGCCCGAGATCACGACGGCCCGACGGTGGAACGGACTCGTTGGCGCGTCGTCCAGGATCTCACCGACGGTTCGAGCCATCGGATCAGGGGCGCCGCCCGTGTCCGCTCCGGCTCGTTCTGAGTTTGAAACGCTCACGGCATCCTTCCCACATGGCCCCAAAATCGAGTGTTGTCCCGTGACGTGACGAGTGAATGTCCCGGTTGTTACGAGCAGTCAATCAACTGGTGAACTTTTGGTTAACTGGATGCGCGCGGGTTCTAAAGCCGCCTCGGAGCGACGGTTACAGTTGCCGCGTGGACGAAGTGCGGCTCGACCCCATGACCGTGGCGGAGTTCGACGATCGTCTGCCGTCACTCATGCACGCCTACGTGGCCGAGCAGATACGAGCCGGCAACTGGGGCTCGGCCGACGCCGACGAACTCGCACAGCTCGAACAGCGGCGACTCCTGCCACGAGGCTTCGCCACGCCGGGAATGCACTGGTATGTGGCGCGCACGGCGGCCAATCAGGTCGTGGGCTACCTCTGGCTCGCGACCGAACCGTCGGATCCTCGAGCCGGGGCGGCCTGGCTCTACGCGATCGAGGTGGAGTCGGACTGGCGCGGGCGCGGCGTCGGCCACCGGCTGCTCGACGCGGCCGAGGTAGAGGCCCAGCGGCTCGGCGCCGCCTCACTCGCGCTCAACGTCTTTGGCGACAACCGCATCGCGCGCCGTCTCTACGAGAGCAGCGGGTATGAGGTGACCTCGCTACAGATGCGCAAGCCCCTCACCTGACCCCACGGGCCACCGGCTCGGGTCCTTCGGTTGGTCCAGGCCGACTCCGGTAGCGTGGACGATGATTTTCACGCGCGAGGCGGGTACTTTTGAGGATGGCTGATGTTCGAGATCCGTCAGTTTGACGTAGACGAGGCGAAACCGGTGATCACCGACGACGAACTGCGTCGCCGGTGGGCCCAATTCCACGGGAACATCCACATGGTCTCGGGCAATCGACTTCGTCGCACCATCGGTCGGATGCTCGGCGAGGACACACGGCGCTACCACGTCGCGCGCTTCTTCGGCCGGCCCTTGTTGAAGGTCATCCGCGCGGTGCGCGGCACCACCAAGCCCGAGCCGACGACCAAGCTCGTCGTCGAGGCACCCGACGAGGTGTTCTTCCCTATCAACTACCGACCCCACCTCCTGGACCAGCCCTACCGGTCTGATGAGGGCATCGCGGCCACCGACGTCACCATCGTCCGCGTCGACGAGAGCGCCTCGAGTCCCGACGAATTCATCACGACGTTGAACGACGTGGTGTCCCGGGCAACGACGACGTGGCTGCTAATCGCCGACTCGGCGGATCCGGCCGGAGACGCGACGTTGGCCCGCGAGGTCCTTCGCACCCACGCCCGCGACGACGACGACGTCGTGTTCGCCGACGAGTACGGCCCGACGCCGCACGCGCCGACCCTGAAGAGTCCCGCCGTGGGTCCGCACACCCTCCTCAGCTATAACGTGGTGGGCCGACCGGCGCTGATCCGCATCGCGACGATCCAGCGAGTCGGCGGCTTCTCCAAGGAGGCCGGGTGGGCCTACGAGCACGACCTCTTCTTGCGTCTCAGCGAGATCGACGCGACGTTCCACCACGTCGCCGAGCTCCTCTTGGGCGGTCGGCGCACGTCGTCCTTTGACCGGTCGCACCTCGACGCCGACACGATGCGCGTCGTGAAGGCCGCGCTCGATCGGCGCGGGTGGATCGGCTCCGTCGAGCCGGGGGCGTTCGCCGGACTCGTCACGTGGCGCGTGGCCGTCCCGTCGCCCGCGCCGTCGATCGACATCGTGATTCCGACGCGCGACCGGGTGGACCTGATGCGCCAGTGCATCACCGCGATCACCGAGAAGTCGACCTACCCGAACTACAACATCATCATCTTGGACAACGACTCGGTCGATCCCGAGACCCTCGCCTACTTTCGCGACTGCCCCTACCAGGTCGTGCCGTGCCCGGGGCCCTTCAACTACGCCCACATCGTCAACCGTGGGGTCGCCCACTCGAGCGCCGACTTCGTGGTCACGCTCAACAACGACACGATCGTGGTCACGCCGGACTGGCTCGAGCGGCTGGTCTCGCTGGCGGCACTGCCCGACGTGGGCTTCGTCGGGGCGTGCCTCCTCGACCAGGATGGCCGACGCGAGCACGAGAGCATCGTGATCTCGCCGTACCCCCAGCACCTGCGAACCGACTCGAACTACTGGCACGCCGACAGCTTCGTCAACGCCACGCGCGACGTCGCCGCCGTCACCGGAGCCGTCCAGATGGTCGAGCGCGCTTGGTGGAACGAGCTCGGTGGCATGGACGAGCAGCTAAAGGTCGTGATGAACGACGTCGACATCTGCCTGCGCAGCCACGTGGCGGGCCGCTACGTCGTCTACACCCCCGACGTGCAGCTGTATCACCACGTCAGCTCCTCGCGCGGCACCCTCGACCCGCTCGACGACCGAAACCGGTTCATCCGCCGCTGGGACATCTTTGGCACCTTCGCGGATCCGTACTTCCCCGAGTCGCTCCTGCTGCTCGGCGAGACGATGTACTACCGCTTCCGCTGATTGGGCCAATCGACGCTTGGGCCGCCGGCCGAGCCACGGCACCTCTTGTAGCCTGGCCTGGTGAATTCGCTGCGTAGCCGAGTAGTGGCCGCCAATCGACGACTGCCCTCGTGGACGTGGCCGCTGGTCATCATCGTCGTCGCCGTGCTCGCGGGCAACGCGATGTACACGACGGGCCTGGCCAACAACAACCCCATCGCCTGGACGAGTGGCATCGCGCACTCGCTCTGTCGCATCACCTGTGGTCGCCCGATGATCGACCCCAACGTCGGCTACATCACCCAGCCGCTCGGCCATCTCTCGGCCATGGACATCCTGCACGGCCACGTGCCGTGGTGGAACTACTTCGAGGGCCTCGGCCAGCCGCTCGCCGGCGAGATGCAGGCGGCGTCGCTGTTCCCCCTCACCCTCGTGTTCGCCCTGCCCAACGGGCTCTACCTCTTCCACGTGGGCCTCGAGATCATCGCCGGGATCTCGACCTACTTCCTCGGCCGTCGCCTCGGCATGGCCCCGAGCGTCGCCACTGGCATCGGCGTGGTCTTCGCGCTGAACGGCACCTTCGCCTGGCTCGGGAACGCGACGCTCAACCCGGTGCCGTTCCTGCCGATGCTCCTGCTCGGGATCGAGATGATCTACGACGGCGTGGCCGATCGGGCTCGTGGTGGGTGGTACGTCGTGGCCATCGCCCTGGCGCTGTCGCTCTACGCCGGCTTCCCCGAGACCGCCTTCCTCGACGGACTGCTCGCGCTCGTCTGGGCGGCCGTGCGTCTCGCCTCGGTGCAACGTGAGCGCCGGCTGCTCGCCGTGCGGCGCCTGGCGCTCGGCGGGGGCGTGGGTATCTTGCTCTCGCTGCCCATCGTGGTCGCCTTCGTCGATTTCCTGCACGTCGCCAACATCGGCAGTCACGTCGGCGCCGTCGACGGCACGGCGGTCCTGCCGAACCAGGCGCTGCCGATGTTCCTCGATCCCTACGTCTACGGCACGATCTTCAGCAACCACAACGTGGTCAACGCGTGGGGCAGCATCGGGGGCTACCTGCTCGCGGGCTCGTCTACCCTGGCGATCCTCGGACTCTTCGGGCGTCGACTCCGGCCGCTTCGCATCGCGCTGGGGTCCTGGATGCTCCTCGGTGGACTGGCGATGTTCAACGTCGCCCACGTGCGCCCCCTCTGGAACCTCATCCCCTACGTCAAGCAGATCGCGGTGTCGCGCTACATGATGCCGAGCCTGGAGATGGTCGTGGTCGTGCTCGCGGGACTCGCCATCACCGACCTCGCCACCAGTGGGGCCGCACGTCGGCTCTTCTTTGTCACCACGGGCGTCGGACTCGCGCTCACGATCTGGTCGGCCCTGGCGGCCGCGCCGAACAATGCCGGTGTCGTGCTCGCGCACCGGACCCGCATCATCTTCATGGGACTCGACGCCCTGCCCTTCATCGCCATCGGGCTAATCCTGATCGTCGGGTTCTTCTCCTCGCACCGCATTGCGCCGACGCTCTTCGCGATCGTGCTCGCTGGCGAAGCGCTCGTGTTCTTCTTCGTGCCCACCGCCGAGGCGGCCAAGGTGGTCACCGTCGACCAGGCGCCCATCACCTATCTCCAGCAGCACCTGGGCGAGTCGCGGTTCCTCGACTTCGCCGTGCTCTATCCCAACTGGGGCTCGCAGTACAGCCTCAGCTCGCTGAGCGCGATCGACCTGCCCTTCCCCCAGACGTTCGCCAACCTGATCGCGACCGAGCTCAACCCCTCGCTCACGACCGCGCGCGAATTCATGGTGTCGGGGGGCATGGCCGGCGTCAAGGAGCAGGAGCACGCCCTTGTCACGCACCTCGCCGCCTACGAGGCCACGGGCGTGCGCTACCTGCTCTTTCCCAGCGTCGCACCGCCGAGCAAGGCGCTCGTGCACCTCGGGATCAAGCTCGTCTTCGCCGACTTCCGCGCCCACATCTACGAGCTGCCGACGACCACGCCCTTCTTCTCCTCGCCGACCACGGGCTGTCGCGTCTCGAGCACCGCCGTCGACCTGGCGACCGCGACCTGTTCGAGCGCCGGGACCCTGGTGCGCAGTGAGCTCATGATGCCCGGCTGGCACGCCTCGGTCAACGGCCACTCGGTGCCGATCACGACGACCGACGGGGTGTACCAGACGGTGGCGCTGCCCAGCGGCACCTCGACCATCACCTATTCGTTCCTGCCACCGCACGAGGAGGCGGCGCTCGCCGGCTTCGCGATCGGGGTGCTGGCGCTGTTCCTCGTGCCAGCCTGGACGAGACGTCGACGCGGGCGACACGCCCGCCCGTGAGCCCGATGCGACGCCTCGGCGCCTTCGCCCTCGTCGTCGCGCTGTCGACGGCGCCTACCGCGGCCGGGGCCTCGGGCCATCACCGACTCCTGCCCCAAACGACGAGGCCCTACACGGGCAAGTCGCTGACGATCCGCGTATCCGAGCTCTGGCACGCGATTCGCACGAACGACGTAGCCCAGGCCGGCGCCCTGTTCTTCCCCCTCGCCGCCTACGTCCAGCTGAAGGCGGTCTACGACCCGGCCGCGGACTTCCGTGACCGGCTGTGGGCCTTCTACCGGCTCGACCTCGCCGCCTATCACGCGGCCACGATCGACGCCGGCTCGTTCATCGGGATACGCGTGGACACGGCCGACATCAGCTGGATCCCGCCGGGCGCCTGCGAGAATCGCATCGGGTACTGGCACCTGCCCGGCGTGCGACTGCTCTACCACGAGGGTGGCACCGTCCGCTCCGTGGGGGTCTTCTCGTACATCTCCTGGCGGGGCGTGTGGTACGTCGTGCACCTCGGACCCAATCCGCGACCGTCGAACGTCGGCACCGTGGATGCGCCGGCCCTGGGCGCGGGCGTGCCCGGTGGGGGCGGCTGCTAACGGACCGGCGCGATGGCCCCGGTCGGGCCGATTTCGGCCGCACTCGAGCCGAAGTCGCTCGCCGAGAGCTGATTGACGAAGGTAGCCGCCGCGCCCGACGGGTCGAACTGGGGCAGGCCGACCGGACTGAGCACGAAGGACGTGAAGTGTCCCGCGACGAAGGACCCGTTGGCGCGTAGCGTCACGCGCAGCACCGCCGAGTACTTGAGCGGCCCGACGGTCGCGAAGTCGTAGTAGTTCACGAAGTCCCCGAGGCTGTAGTCGATGAGGTGGCCGCGGTACCACTGCAGGCCGCGCAGCACGTGCGGGCCGCTCGCGATGACCAAGTCCGCGCCGTCGTCGATGGCGGCGTGGGCGAAGGCGTAGGGGTTCCCCCGGTTCTCGCCCACGAAGGTCTCGGTCCGTCGCGTCACGTGCGCGGCCGCGGGGCCCTCGGCGCCGGCGTGCATGTAGACCACGACGACCTGGGCTTGGCGGTGCGCGGCGGCGATCAGCGTCGCCGCCTGGGCGAAGTCGAGCATGTTGTTGGTGTTGTAGTAGGGCGCGAAGTCTACGAAGGCGACCCGGACGGGGCCGTCGCGCACCACCCCGATCTGGCCGGGCAGTCCCGCCTGCACGATCCCGGCCCCAGCGAGCGCCCGTGACGTCGAGGCGACCCCGGCCGCGCCGTAGTCGTAGGCGTGGTTGTTCGCGCTGTTGAGCACGGTGAATCCCGCGGCCCGGTAGTCGCGCGCGTAGCTCGTCGGCACCTTGAACGCGTAGCAGAACTTCGGCGTCGCCACGCACTTGGAGCGCGTGGCCGAGGTCATCGTGCCCTCGAGGTTGCCAAAGACGATCGGCGCCTCGAGGTACTGGTGCAGCGGCGCGAGGTAGGCCGACGGATCGGACGGCAGCGTGGGCGTATTGCCGAGCTCGGTGTCGCCAACGGCGTCGATGGTGACCGTCGGGGGCGCCGTGGTCGTGGTCGTGGGAGGCACCGTCGTGACCGTGGTCGTTGTCGTCGTCGTGGGCGGCGGTGAGGACTGCGTCGCGACAATCGTGACGCCAGTCACCACGAGTGCGGCCGCCCCGACGCTGGCCACCACGACCCAGCCCCGACGTCCCGACCTCGTCGCGTGGCGGCCTACCACGGCTGGGCTTCACCGGGCGTCGTGGACTGGAACAGCGCGAAGAAGTCCTTGGTGCTCGGGTAGAGGAAACGGCCCGGGATCTGGTTCGGGTTGGGCACGACGAGGGACGCCTGGCCCGCGCCCGGACGGCCGTAGGCGACGAAGATCGGCCACTCGGGGTTGATGTCGAGCTCCATGGCGCGCACGCAGTGCAGGTCCACCATCACCTGGGCGAGGCTCGCCGCCGTCTGGGCCGGGGCCGCGGCGTAGATCAGGTTGCCGGCCGCGTCGATCCCGAGCGCCGTTCGCCACACGGCGGGCACGCCGTGCAAGGTGAGTCCCCACGCCGCGTTATCAGCGGCGAGCGCCGTCGGGCGCCCGTTCGCCACGAGTAGCGACAGGTTCTGTCGGGCCATGACCACGTTCGCCCCCGGGCGGGGCCCGCCGGCCCAGCTCACGACGTCCACGGCGCCCGTGCGATAGCGCACGACCGTGGCGAGCCCGCGCAGCATCGGGAAGTAGAGCGTGCGATTCACGTAGAACCCCCCGGCGCTGTCGGCCTCGTAGAAGCCGGCGTTGAAGGTCGCGAGCAGCCGGCCCCGCGCCGTCGGGGGCACCTCTTCGGGGCCTCGGGCCAGCGTGGTCGCGCCCGGGCCGAGGTAACCGGGATAGAGCGCCAGGATCGAGGCCGAACTACGCAGCCAGGTCGCGTACACGATCGTCGCGCCGTGGGGATCGGGTCGAAAGGTCGTGGCGTAGACGGTCGGCACCCGCGACCACGGGTCGAGTCGCCGCCAGTGCGAACAGATCGCCCCCGGTCCGGGCGAGCTCGGCGTCAAACCCCGAAGGCAAACGGGCCGTGGCTGACTGAGCGGTGCCGCGGCACCCAGCGTGACTGGGAGCAGCGCGAGTGCGGCGATCGCCGCCACCCAGAGTCTCGCGCGCATCAACCCTCCCTCGCCCAATCCTACGAAACGCGACCTGACGAGCACGACCACGTGCGATACCGTGACCATGACTGGGAGGGTGATGAGCAAAGCCATCGACGGAATCGACCTCACCGCCAAGCTCTCGCGCGAGGAATCCGAGGCGCGCATCCTCGCCGCCCAGCGCCGGCTGGTGCACCTGCGCCTCTTGACCGCGGGGCTGCTCGAGCCCCACCAGACCGGTCCCGGGCTCATCGTGCTCTTCGAGGGCTTCGACGCCGCCGGCAAGGGCGGCGCGATCCGTCGGCTCACCGGTGCACTCGACCCGCGCCACGTGCGGGTGATCCCGATCAGCGTTCCCACCGACGAGGAGCGGCGTCACCACTTCCTCTGGCGGTTCTGGCCGCACCTGCCCGGCTGGGGCGAGATGACGGTCTTTGACCGGTCCTGGTACGGCCGGCTCCTGGTCGAGCGGGTCGAGGAGCTGATCGACCACGACACCGTGAAGCGTTCGGCCGAGGAGATCGTCGAGTTCGAGCGATCCCTCGTCAACGACGGGGTCACGATCGTCAAGCTGTGGCTGCACATCTCGGACGACGAGCAGCTGTCGCGCTTCAACGTTCGCGCCAAGGATCCGCTCAAGCACTGGAAGCTGACCCCGGACGACTGGCGCAACCGCGGCCTGCGCCCTGCCTACCTCGACGCGCTGTCCGACCTGCTCGACTGGACCGACCACGCCCACGCGCACTGGGACCTGATCGCCGCCGAGGACAAGCACTACGCCCGGGTGGCGGTGCTCGAGACGGTGATCGATCGCTGGGAACGAGACCTCGAGCGTCGCGGCTTCACCGTGCCGCCCGCGCGCGGCGATGACTACCTGCACTAGCCAGTTCTGGCACACTGGGGCATGACCTCGCGCTACGGCATCACGATCCCCTTCGACGGCGTCACGCTGGCCGAGCACCGCGCGTGGTACACGCGCCTCGTGGACCTCGGCTACACCGACGTCTGGTCCGCCGAGGTCGATGGCACCGACGGGTTCACGCCACTCGCCCTCGCCGCGGCGTGGGAGCCGCGGCTCAACCTCGGGCTCGCGGTGGCGCCGACCTTCACCCGCGGGCCGGGCCTGCTCGCCATGACGATCGCGGCGCTGGCCGAGGTCGCCGGCGACCGGCTCATCGTCGGCCTCGGCGCTTCGAGCCAGCCGGTCGTCGAGCGCTGGAACGGCATCGCCTACGAGCGGCCCTTCGCACGCACCCGCGACGTCCTTCGCTTCGTGAATCGGGCGCTCGCCGGCGAGAAGATCGACGAGGAATTCGACACCTTCGCCATCCACGGCTTTAAGCTCTCGCGCCCGGTGACCCAGCGCCCGACGATCCTGCTCGGCGCGCTGCGCCCGACCATGCTCCGACTCGCCGGCGCCGAGGCCGACGGGGCGATCCTCAACTGGCTCGCCGCCGAGGACGTGGCGACCTGTCGCGCCGAGGTGGGCCTCGACAAGACCATCGCGGCCCGTCTGTTCGTCGTGCCCACGCCCGACGCCGACCTCGCGCGCACCGTCGGGCGCCGGATGATCTCCTCGTACCTCACGGTCAGGGCCTACGCCGAGTTCCACCGGTGGCTCGGACGCGCCGAGCAGCTCGGCCCGATGTGGGAGGCCTGGGCCGCCGGCGACCGCAAGCTCGCCAACGCGGCGATCCCCGACGAGGTCGTGGACGCGCTGATCATCCACGGGTCCTATGACGCGTGCCGCGACCACGTCGCGCGCTACGTCGACGCGGGCGTGGCGGTGCCGACCATCGCGATCGTGCCGGTGGGCGTCACCCTCGAGGAGGCGATTCTCGGCCTCGCTCCTCGCTGAGCGAATCCCTACACTGGCGGGGGCTGCCATCTGATGTGACACCGCTACGCAAGACTTCGTAGCAATGAACGTGAGTGAGTGGGCGGACATGCAGGGGATCCATCCCCAGACCGCCTATCGGTGGTTCCGTGAAGGGACGCTGCCGGTGCCTGCGCGTCAGGTCGGGCGCTTGATTCTCGTCGGCGATCTCGAAACCGCAACACCCCACAGTGGGTCGACCGTCAGTTATGCGCGGGTCTCCTCAGCCGACCAACGAGAAGACCTCGACCGCCAAGTTGCGCGGGTCACCACGTGGGCTACAACGAACGGCCATTCGATTGACCGTGTCGTGACCGAGATCGGGTCCGGTCTCAATGGCCAGCGCCGCAAGTTCCTCGGGCTCCTCTCCGACGCGACGGTCACGACCATCATCGTCGAACACCGGGACCGCCTCGCTAGATTCGGCTCCGAGTATGTCGCTGCCACGCTTCAGGCCAATGGCCGACGTCTCGTGGTCGACGACGCGGAAGTCGACGACGACCTCGTGCGCGACATGACCGAGGTGCTGACCTCCTTCTGCGCTCGCCTCTACGGCAAACGCGCGGCCGCACACCGAGCGGCGAAAGTCCTTTCGGCAGTTCAGGAAGAAGCTGATGCCGCCTAGATACTGCCCACCCGATGGCCAGATCATCCAGGCCTTCGCCTTCGCGCTCGATCCCACCGCCGAACAGTCCGTCCAGATCGCGCGGTTCTTCGGCGCTCGCCGCAAGTCCTTCAACTGGACGCTCGCGAAGATCAAAGCCGACCTCGAGCACTATCGCGACACCGGCGAGTCAAGCACCCCGCCCTCCTTCTACGCCTTGCGCAAGCGCTGGAACGCACAGAAGGACGAAGTCTGTGTCGACGCCGCGACCGGTGAGGTCTGGTGGCCCGAGGTCTCCAAGGAGGTCTTCGCCGACGGCGTGCGTGGCGCCACCGACGCCTACTGGCGCTGGCAGCAGTCGCGCACGGGCGTGGTCAGGGGCCGCCCAGTCGGCTTTCCCCGGTTCAAGAAGCGTGGCCGTGACCGGGATCGATTTTCCTTTACTACTGGCACCATGAGGCTGGAAGCCGATCGTCGCCACCTGACCCTCCCGGTGCTCGGCACCATCCGCACCCACGAGAACACCCGACGCATCGAGCGGCTCATCGCACTGAATCGAGCCAAGATCCTCGGCGTCGCGGTCTCACGCCAAGGCGAGCGCATTAGTGCGGCGGTGCGAGTGAGTGTCACTCGTCCCCAACGCACGGGCGTTGCCCAACCCGACTCGGTGATCGGTATTGACGTGGGCGTGCGGCGTCTCGCGACCGTCGCTACCACCAACGAGGTGATCGGCGGGCTCGAGAACCCCCGAGCCCTCGAACATCGCCTCGGCGAACTGCGTCGGCTCCAGCGCCAACGGGCCAGGCGCACCCGTGGTTCGCGACAGTATCGACAGAGCGCCACGAAGATCACGCGACTCCACACACAGGTCGCCCACGTTCGCCGTCACACCATCCACGTCTTCACCACCCACCTCGCCAAGACCCACGGCGTGGTGGTGGTCGAAGGCCTGGACGCGGCGTCGCTGCTGCGACAGAAGGGACTACCCGGTGCGCATTCGCGCCGACGGGGGCTCGCTGACGCGGCACTCGGAGAAATCCGTCGTCAGCTTCGCTACAAGTGCCCCTGGTACGGGTCGCAGTTGATCGAAGCCGACCGGTTCTTTCCCTCATCAAAGACGTGCCACGCCTGTGGCCATGTCCAAGACATTGGCTGGTTGGAGCACTGGACCTGTGAGGAGTGCTCCTCGTCGCACCAGCGCGACGACAACGCCGCCATCAATCTCGCCCGCTGGGCGAGCCTGGGCTCAGTCAGAGCCCCGGTGAAGCGTGGAGCCGAGCGTCAGACTGGGTCTCACTCAGCGGCTGGCGAAGACACGCGAAAGGGAACCCCGACACCAGTCGGGGCGAGCAACTCCGTGAGGAGTGCAGCATGAGTGGACTCACTAGAGTGCACTCAGTTGCAACGGAGGTAGCGATGTCTACGAAGGATTCCACAGCCCACGACCCGGTACGCATCGGGGTGGTGGACACGATGTTCGCCCGCTACGACATGGGAGCCGCGGCGCGCGCCGAGCTGGCCGAGTGTCCGGGCTTCGACAGCCGATTCACCGTCGTCTCGCGAACGGTCCCCGGCTTCAAGGACCTGGCGGTGGCGGCGAAGAACCTCATCGAGCGCGACGGCTGCTCGATCGTCGTCGCGCTGGGCATGCCCGGCAAGGCTCCCATCGACAAGCAGTGCGCGCACGAGGCGGCGCTGGGCATCATGCAGGCCCAGCTGCTCACCTCGACGCCCATCCTCGAGGTCTTCGTCCACGAGGACGAGGCCGACGACCCGGCCGTCCTGGCGTCGGTCTTTGAGAACCGCTCGCGCAAGCACGCGCGAAACGCCTACTGGATGCTCTTTGAACCCGAGCAGCTGGCCCGACGAGCCGGCCAGGGCATTCGCCAGGGATTTGACGACGCCGGCCCCCTCGACCTGGGCTGACGGCGTCAACCAACACCGCAGTTACCAATGAGTATGCTCTCGAGATTGCTTAGTTACTGAGGAGAAGCCAATGCCAGAAGCCGTCATCGTCGCTACCGGCCGCACGCCCATCGGCCGGGCCTTCAAGGGCTCGCTCGTCGACATGCGCCCCGACGACCTCGCCGCGCACGTCGTCGCCGAGGTGCTGGCCAAGGTCCCCCAGCTGGACCCCACGACGATCGACGACCTCATCATGGGCTGCGGTCAGCCCGCGGGCGAATCCGGGTTCAACCTCGGGCGCGTCGTGGCCATCCTGGCGGGCCTGGACACCGTGCCCGGGGTGACCGTGAACCGGTACTGCTCCTCCTCGCTGCAGACGATCCGCATGGCCGCCCACGCCATCAAGGCCGGCGAGGGCGACGTGTTCATCGCCGCGGGCGTGGAGACGGTGTCGCGCTTTGGCAACGGGGCCTCGGACATCGCCAAGGCCATGAACCCGCTCTTCGCCGACGCGGTTGCCCGGACGGCCTCGCGCTCGGAGCGCGTCGGGGACCCCTGGGCCCCGAGCGCGGGACTCGCCGACGTCTACATCGCCATGGGCCAGACCGCCGAGAACGTGGCCGAGTACGAGCACGTCTCGCGCGCCGAGATGGACGAGTTCGCCTTACGCAGCCAAGAGCTCGCCGTCGCCAGCCAGCACAACGGCTTCTTCGAGCGCGAGATCATCCCCGTGACCCTGCCCGACGGTCGCGTGATCAGCACCGACGACGGCCCGCGCGCCGGTACCACGCTCGAGAAGCTCGCCGCCCTCGCCCCGGTCTTTCGCGAGGGCGGCACGGTCACGGCCGGCAACGCCTGCCCGCTCAACGACGGGGCGGCCGCCGTCATCGTCATGAGTGACACCCGCGCCAAGGCGCTCGGTCTCACGCCCCTCGCGCGCATCGTCTCGAGCGGCGTGAGTGCGCTCAACCCTGAGATCATGGGCCTGGGCCCGGTCGAGGCGAGCCGTCAGGCTCTCGCGCGCGCCGGCCTGACCATCGACGACATCGACCTGGTCGAGATCAACGAGGCCTTCGCCGCCCAGGTGATCCCCTCGGCCAAGCACCTGGGCATCAGCTGGGACAAGCTCAACGTGAACGGCGGGGCCATCGCGCTCGGGCACCCCTTCGGCATGACCGGTGCTCGGATCATGACCACGCTGCTCAACGGCCTCGAGGACCGCGGCGCGCGCTACGGGCTCGAGACGATGTGTGTCGGCGGCGGCCAGGGCATGGCCATGATCGTCGAGCGGCTCAGCTAGACGGCCGACCCGTCGAACGGGCCGCGGGATCCGCGCCGTACTGGTCTCGCTCCTCGTCCGTGACGGCCCGCGCCTCGTCGGGCAAGAGCACCGGGATCGAACCGCGGACCTCGTAGGCGACGCCACGGCGCGGGTTGTAGAGCACGCTCGCGCTCTCGAGGTACAGCAGCGGCCCGTGGTCGACCGGGTCCTCGAGCAGTTCGAGCAGGAACGAGTCGAGAGCCATCACGCCTCCTTGATCATGGCGAGGACCTCCTCGACGTGACGCGCGCAGCTCGAGTCGTCGGCCGCCTCCACGTTGAGCCGCAGCAGCGGCTCGGTGTTGGACGGTCGCAGGTTGAACCACCACGAGCCGTAGTCGGCGCTCAGCCCGTCGAGCTCGTCGACCGCGACGCCCTCGGCGACGAGGCGCCGGGCGACGGCCCGGACCGTGGCGGCCGGATCGGCCACCTCGGTGTTGCGCTCCCCCGAGGAGGCGTAGCGCCGCAAGGGCGCCTGCAGTGCCGAGAGCGGTTCGCTCGAGCGGCTCAGCAGCTCGAGCACGATGAGTGCCGTGATGACGCCCGAGTCCGCGCGGTAGTTGTCGCGGTAGTAGTAGTGGCCCGAGTGCTCGCCGCCGAAGACGGCGCCGGTCTCGGCCATGACCTGCTTGATGTAGCTGTGGCCGACTCGCGTGCGCACCCCGACGCCGCCGTGCTCGGCGATGACCTCGGGCACGGACTTGGAGCAGATGAGGTTGTAGAGCACGGTCGCGCCGGGGTTGCGGTCGAGCAGGGTGGCCGCGACCATCGCGGTCGTCGTCGAGCCTGACACCGGTTCGGCGCGCTCGTCGACGACGAACACCCGGTCGGCGTCGCCGTCAAAGGCGAGCCCAATGTCGGCCCCGGTCTCGAGCACCCGGCGCTGCAGGTCGACGAGGTTCGCCGGGTTGAGCGGGTCGGCCGGGTGGTTCGGGAAGGTGCCATCGAGGTCGGGGTAGAGCACCTCGAGCTCGACGGGCAGCCCCGCGAAGACCCGCGGGGCCACGAGGCCCCCCATGCCGTTGGCGGCGTCGGCGACGATGCGCAGCGGCCGCAGGGCCGTGACGTCGATGAAGGAGTGCACGTGGCTGATCCAGTCGGGCCAGAGGTCCCGCTCGATCCGGTCTGCCCGTGGAGGCGCCTGGACCCCGAGCAGGCGCTCGGCGTCCGCGGCGATGTCGAGCAGTCCCGACTCCACCCCGACCGGCCGTGCCCCCGCGAGGCAGAGCTTGATGCCGTTGTAGCGCGCCGGGTTGTGCGAGGCGGTGAACATGGCGCCGGGCGATTCGAGGAACCCCGAGGCGAAGTAGAGCAGGTCCGTCGAGACGAGGCCGAGGTCGACGACCTCAACGCCCTCGCCTCGCGCGCCGTCACTAAAGGCAGCACTGAGTGAGACGCCCGACTCGCGCATGTCGCGACCGATCACGAGCCTCGGAGACTGGGCGAATCGGGCGAAGGCGGCACCGACGGCCCGGGCCACGACCTCGTCGAGCTGGTCGGGATACGTGCCGCGCACGTCGTAGGCCTTGAAGATGGCGTCGGTATCCACGCTGGTCATGCTACCCCCGGGACCGTCGACGCCTCCGGCGAGCGAACCACGCGACGACGATGCCGAGCCCGACTGTGACGTCGGTCACCCAGTTGCCAATGGTGGTCGCCGGCGTGGACCCGTAGCTCAGCGTGACCTCGTGGCTGGTGGGCACGACCACCATAAGGTTCGGGCTCACCCGGAAGGGTCCCGTGGCCCCGACCGCGTGCCAGCGGGGGTAGAACGAGACCTTCACGAGGGTGGGCACACCCAACCGGTCGACGTGGAACGAGAGGCGTTGCAGGCCGACGACGACGTGGGTCACCGTCTCGTGGGCTAGGTGGACGCTGCCGTGCAGGTCGTTGATCGAGGACACGCGCGGCCACGAGGACGGACCGCTCGCCGCGGCGAGCACCGACCACTTCGCCGGGTCGAGCCACCACTTCGTGTTCGCCCTGAGCCACGCGACGCGGCTCGCGAGGCCGGCGACGACGTTGGGATCGGTGGTGAGTCCCTGGACCAGCGGGCTCGAGTCGATACGGTAGATGCGCCAGCGAACCCCGGGCGACGGCCAGGCGCGGGTCTGGGCGACCAGGTGCAGCTCGCGGTCGCCGTTGGCCTCGGCGACGGCCAGGGGCGAGAAGGCGATGTAGTAGCGAACCCCGAGCATCTGCAGGTGCGTCACGCCCTCGGCGATGTTGAGCGGGCCGTAGGGCAGACCGACCTGCGGGTTACTTGGCTGGCTGCTCAGCTCGGCCTGGTCGAGGAAGTGGTACGGCGTGGTCGCCGAGGATTCAAAGAAGAGCCCCTCCATCGAGTCGATGCAGTTGTTCGTCCAGTACGGCAGGAGCATCAACGCCATGGTCGTCCCGAAGCGATTCTCACTGGGCGAGTACTCCCACATGGCCCGGCCACAGCCGTATCGGGCCCCGACGCGCGCCATCGTCGTCATGAGGTCGTGGTATTCGGGCCACGCTGGCTTGCCCTGGTAACCCGAGTAGTTCCACGCCGCCCAGCTCGAGACCTGGTTGCCGCTCGTCGAGAGGCCGAGGGCCGAGGCCGACGCGGGGATGAGCCCGGGAACCGTCGACGCGAGCCCGGCCAGACCCACGAGCACCGTGGCGACGAGCGCGCGCCGAGCGCGATGCGCGCGCACCGCGTCGTCGTCTCGCTGAAGCACGGGGATAGTGGCGGCGGGCGTCGTCTCGATCGGTGTCACGTCAGTCGCGCCCGTCGCCGCGTCGGCCGGTTGCGGCCTCTCGACGGCGGGTCCCTGGCCCACGTCGGCGGTCGCGTACTGGCCCTCGAGTCGCACGTGCTCGGACCACCGCGCCAGTGGGTAGCCGACGAGCCAGCCGGCGGCGAGGTGGATGGCGATGAACCAGAAGGGCACGAGACGCTCGTTCCAGATGACGCCCTGGGGGTCGGCAACGAAGGCCGCGAGGGTCACCACGGTGACCGTGGCGAGCACCATGCCCAGGTAGTCGCGCACGATGAAGGCGAGGATCACTGCGGCGGCGGCCATCGCGATCACCCACCGGTCCCCCGCGGCGGCGCCGGTCGAGGTGTACCAGCCCAGCGTCGTGAAGATGGCGTGCAGGTTCGAGACGTTGTCGTTCGTGTAGCCCATCGAGTTGGTGAGCTGCTGGCTGAACCCGAACGGCAGGAGCCACCACGCGCCGAGTCCCGCCGTCAACAGGCCAGCGCCCAGGGCGAAGCGGAACGGCCGTGCCGCGTCGCCGGGCACGACGGGATCGCGACGATCACCCCAGCCGTGGCGCGCCAGGATCTCAAAGACGAGTAGCACCCCGACGACCCCGACCACGAAGAAGAACGGCAGCACGTGCGCAAAGAGCGTCAGGGCGAGGCCGATGGCCGCCGACCAGTAGCCGCGCCCGGTGCGCATGCCGCGCGCGAAGAGCCCGATGGTCAGAAGCGCGAGCGCCAGGGACAGCGAGAACGCGTACTCGCCGGCCATCGTCGAGAAGAGGTTCCCCCCGTCGATGGTGAAGGACGCGTCAAAGAGGAAGGGCAGGGTCGCCGCGGCCAGGGCGGCGGGGATGGGCCGCGGCGCGCGCATCAGTCGCCCGAGCAGGTAGGCGCCGATCGGCATGAGCACCGAGCCGAGGATTGTCGCCAGCTTGAAGGCGAGCGCCGCGTTGATCACGTAGCTCGCGAGCGTCGCCAGCAGGTCGGGCAGGATGAAGTAGTACGTGTACGCGGGCATCCCGGCGAACCAGCCCGGGTACCACGGTGTCAGGTCGAACGGGTTGCCGATGCTTCGCAGGTAGGCCGGCAGCGCGAGGTGCGCACCGGTGTCACCGCCGGTGATGGTGCTCGTCGAGAAGACGAGGTTCGGGTGTAGCGACCACAGCGTGACCGCGATCACCGACCCGATGACGAAGGCGTCGAGCCACGCTCCCGTGGACCGGCGCATCAGTGCACCCGATGCGCGATGACCGACGCCATCGCGACCGCGTTAAAGGACACGTGAGTCAGCGTGCTCGGCAACAGCCGCTTGGTGCGCCACGCCACGATGGCGAGCACGACGCCGAGTCCGGCGAGCCCGGCGAACTGGCGGGCCTCGCCGTGCACGCCAGCAAAGATCAGGGCGCTCAGCACGACCGCGATGGCGACGGCCAGGCGCGGCGAGCGCGGCGTGGCGAGCGCGGCGATGCCGCGAAACACGACGCCGCGGAAGAACCACTCCTCGACGATGGGCGCGCCGAAGGTCGTAAGGACCACGAGGAGCACGAAGCCGGCGCCGTGGGCGGCGCCGAAGAGCTTGTCGACGGGTGCGTTCAGGTGCCGGAGATGGAAGGGCCGATAGAGCACCCCCACGACGATCTGGGCCCCGACGCCGAGCGCCACGAACCAGAGGTCCCCCAAAGTGAAGCGCCACTGGTGGGGCCACGGCCGCAGCCCACCCACGCGTGTCGCAGCCACGATGGCCACGATGAAGCCGACCCAGAGACCGACGAGACTCAGTGAACTCGCCCACCAGGGATTTTCACGGGCAGCGGCGAGGCCGGCGAAGCCACCGGGATAGTGCGCGAGCGTCGCCGCCGTGCCCACCAGCGCCGAGGCGAACAATTCGCCGATGACGAACCCCGCAACGGCCGCGACGAGCACGGCGCCGGGCCGCACCGATCGATCGACGTCGGGCGCGTTGTCCACAGGCCCCTACGCTAACGCGTCACCCGATTGGCCCCGTGCGGGCCTCGTGTCGCACGTAGACCTCTAGATTGGAATGGTGAGCACACCACCCAACGAGAAGCCCGGCCTAAAGAGATTGCTGCCGTCGGGTGAGCGCCCGATGGCACCCGAGTCGCGGCGCCGGATCATCACGATCGCGATCATCGCCTTCGTCGTTGGCATTCTCTTCATCCCGTCGCTCTTCCAGAGCAAGACCGTCCGGACCATCTCGTACTCGACGCTGCTGAGCGACGTCCACAACCAGAAGGTGGTCTCGGCCACGGTCGACAACGCCAACGGCGTCATCTCGGGCCAGCTCCTGGACGGGACCAACTACACCGCCAACGGTCCCGCCCCGGCGATCTCCAGTGAGATCGACACCCTGCGAGCGAACAACGTCAACGTCACGTTCTCCAACCCGTCGAGCTTCGCCTCGACGTTCCTGCCGTACCTGATCTGGATTCTGATCTTCGCGCTGTTCATGATCTACGCCGGACGCCAGGCCCGTGGTCAGATGAACGGCATGATGTCGGTGGGACGTTCCAAGGCCAAGCAGTTCAACCAGGACAAGCCCAAGATCACCTTCGCCGACGTCGCGGGCTACCTCGGGGTCAAGCAGGAGATCGGCGAGGTCGTGGACTTCCTGAAGAATCCCGGGCGCTTCCGCGAGGTGGGCGCCCTGATCCCGAAGGGACTGCTCCTCGTGGGTCCGCCGGGCACGGGTAAGACCATGCTCGCGCGAGCGGTCGCCGGCGAAGCCGGGGTGCCGTTCTTCTCGGTCTCGGGCTCGGACTTCATGGAGATGTTCGTCGGCGTCGGTGCCAGCCGCGTTCGTGACCTCTTCAACACGGCCCGCAAGCAGTCCCCCGCCATCGTCTTCATCGACGAGATCGACTCGATCGGCCGCAAGCGCGGCGCCGGCGTGGGCGGCGGCCACGACGAGCGCGAGCAAACACTGAACCAGATGCTGAGCGAGATGGACGGCTTCGACCCCGCCGAGGGCGTCGTCGTCATCGCCGCCACCAACCGGCCCGACGTGCTGGACCCGGCGCTGCTGCGCCCCGGCCGCTTCGACCGCCAGATCGTCGTTCCCCTCCCTGACCTGGAGGAACGACTCCCGATTCTCGAGGTGCACTCGAAGAACAAACCACTCGACCCGAGTGTGGACCTGCATATGGTCGCGCGCGGCACCCCGGGCATGAGCGGTGCGGACCTCGCGAACCTGGTGAACGAGTCCGCGCTGCACGCGGTGCGCCGACACTCGGCCACCATTGGCATGGAAGACTTCGAGTCCGCCCGCGACCGGGTGATGATGGGCCAGGAACGCGACACGATGATCCTGCACGACGACGAGCGCGAGCGCATCGCCTTCCACGAGAGCGGTCACGCGCTGCTCGCCTACGTGCTCGAGAAGTCCGACCCCCTGCACAAGATCACGATCATCCCGCGAGGCATGGCGCTCGGGGTGACGATGACCTTGCCCGAGGAGGATCGGCACATCATGTCTCGCCAACACCTCGAGGATGCCCTGTGCATGCGCATGGGCGGCCGGGTCGCCGAACTGCTCGTCTACGGCGACCTCTCGACGGGCGCCGCGGACGACCTGCAGCGCAACACCGACCTCGCGCGTCGCATGGTGCGCGAGTGGGGCATGTCCAAGGAGATCGGTCCGATGGCGTGGGGCTCGAACAACCAGGTCTTCCTCGGCGAGGACCTGATGCATACCCGCGACTACTCCGACCACACCTCCCAGATGATCGACGACGAGGTCGAGCGGATCCTGCGCGAGCAGGAGGCCCGGGCGATCGAGGTGCTCACGCTGCACCGTCGCGGCCTCGAGGCGCTCACCCGCTCGCTGCTCGAGCACGAGACGATCGACGGCGAGGAGGCCGCGCGACTCATCGACGAGGCCCACGGCGAGCCGGTGCACCCCCAGGGCGCCAAGACCGTGAGCACGCTGTCGGGCGTCGGCCGCGCGCCGGCCGCACCAGCCACACCGGCCGAGACCCCGGTCTCGGTGAGTGCCGACGTCGTGGCTCCGACCTGGCAGCCGCCGACACTACCCTCCGTGTAGCGCGGACACCACGACGATCCCCGCCGGGGTCGTTGGCAGCGTCGTCACCACGATGAGGTCGGGCCGGTCGGCGGCGATCAGGAACGAGCGTCCGCGCAAGGTCGTGGGCAGGCCGTCGCGGCCGCGCAGGTCGACCGTCGCGCCCGGCGCGACCGTCACCACTCGGCTCGTCGCGATCGTCCCGAGCACCGTCACGGTCACCGCCAGCGGCCGAGAACCGACGTTGGTGGCGCTCAGCGCGTCGAAGCCGTGGCCCGAGAAGTCACTGACGAGGTAGAGATTGGACGGCGTGGCCGGCACCGAAAGCGACACCCCGCTCAGCGTGCCCGTCGCCAGGCTCGCCGCGATCGGCACGCTCGAGCGCAGCCGCACCGTGGCGTAGCCGTGGGCGGGCACCGCGGAGTTGGGCGTGATCAGGATCGAACCAGTCGAGAAGGGCGCCACGGTGACCTGCTGGGGGGCCACGGTGAAGGGCGCGAGCCCGATCGTCGCCGTGACCGACGCGCTCGCGTCGGAGGGATTGGTGAGGTAGAGCTGGGCGAAGGAGCCGCTCACCGTGGTCACGCGCGGGAACCACCACGTCCGTCCGAGCGAGGCCGAGCCCGCGTTGAAGGAGGTGAACGTCCCGGACTGCTGGACCGCGGTGGTCACCACCCCGCCGCGGATGACGCGCACGTGCACCCCCACGTTCGCCTGGTCCACGACGCGGACCCCGAGGTCGAGGGCGACGACCCGGTGCGCCGCGATCGCCACGCCCTGGTAGGGCGCCGGCGCCGAGAAGCCCGCCGCGGTCTCGACGGTGACGTTCACGACGGCGGCGGTGGACGACGGGTTGTAGAGCACGAGGTAGGCCTTCGAGCCGACCTTGGTGTCAAGGCCACTCGCGAACCAGTTGGTGGTTCCCGCGTCGAGGCACGGGGTCTGGGCGGTGCCGGCGGCGTTGAGCTCGTCGGCGACCACGCCGCGGCCGTTGACGACGAGCGACACACCGAACCAGTGGCCGGCGGCCGGCGTCGCCACCGAGGCCGAGGCGTGCGCCGCGATCCGCAGGTGGCTCATCGACCTGGCGCCGGTGTCGGTGTCGACCTCGACGGCGACGTCACGAGCGTGGTCGGCGGTGTTGAGCACGACGACATGGCCGGCGGGCGAGCCCGACGCCCCGAGCCCGGCGCAGTAGAGGGCAGTGGATTCGACCGGTCCCGTGGAGAGGCTCGCGGCGGACTCGGTCGGATTGGACGCGTGCAGCGAGCTCGTCGCGGCGGCCGTCGCGGCGATCACGACCGCGAGGGCGAGGACGAGGGGTCGGCGACTCACGACCGGTCCTCGTGCACCGCGCGCACCGTCCGCCGACGGCGCGCGAAGAGCCATTCGATCCGCTGGACCGATCCGATGCCGAGCCAGACGATGGCCCAGAGCCCCAGGGTGAACAGCGCGAGCAGTCCATTGAGGGGGAACTGGTGCAGCACGAGCTGGGCGGTGACCGGGCCCGAATAGTGATTGACGAGGTAGGTCGGCGCCCAGCCGAAGGCGGTGCGCCGCGTCGCGGCGGCCCCGTTGACGTCAAGGGCGAAGGCGCTCGCCGGGGCCAGCCCGGCCACGACCGTCGCCCCCGAGGTGACCGGACCGGTCCCGAAGGTGTTGCCCGTCAGTGGCGTCCAGCCCGTCGGCGTCGTGCGCGACGACTGGGCGAGCAGTCCGTGGAAGTCGGCGTTGGCGTAGATCGTCACCGAGCGCGACTGCAGCTGCAGGGCGAGGTCGGTCTGGCGCGCCAGCGTGGCGTCCAGTGCGGCGGGCACGGGACGCGTGGGCACGTCCTGGGCGCCGGCGTAGTCGGGGGTCGGCGCGTTCATCACCACGACCGTCGCGACACCGGCCTGGGCGAGCAGCGAGCCCAGGTGCACGGTGCGACCCAGGAGGGCGAGGTTGATGTCCTCGAGCAGGACGTCCGAGGTTCCCGAGTCCGGTGGCGCGAAGAGGGTCGAGCCGCCGGGCAGGCCATTGGTCGAGGTCGCCGCGGCGAGGCCCGGCGCCACCGACCAGCCCGCGATCGGCAGCACCGATGGGTCGCCGAGCCACAGGATCCGATAGCCACCGGCACTCACTGGCTCGGCCGCGCTCATGGACTCAGCGACGCTCGTCACGGGCAGGTTGAACCGACCGCTCGCGAAGTCACCGAGCAGCGGGATGGCCGAGATCACGATCGCCACGACAAAGAGCGCGGCGGCGCTCTGGCGCCACCCGAAGCCGGCCTGGCGAAGGTCTGACTCGAGTGCGGCCACGCCCAGCCCGACGAGTGCGGCGATCGCGATCGCGTAGAGCGTCAGGATCACGTCGATGTCGGGGGCGAAGGCCCCGAGCCAGTGGCGCGCGACCAGGGACGCGAGCACCAACGCGAGCGTGGCGATGGTCGCCATCTTGCCGGCGATGACGCGCCGATCGCCCCGGGTGAGCAGGAGCCCGATGACCGCCGCGCCGGGTAGGAGCCATCCCCACCAGGAAGCGCCGAACCCGCCGTCGGCGCCCCGGGCGAGCATGGCGAGCGACGGCGCGGACCAGGGGCCCCGCTCGAGCCCGAAGACCTCGAGGGCTCGGCGTCCGGCCAGCGCCACGTCCACGGTCATGGGGGCGAGGAAGACCGCGACGCCGCCGAGCACCGCTCCGAGCAGTCGCCACGGGTGACCCTGACCCGCGTCGGGCTCGAACCACCGGGCGATCACGACGCCGAGCACGACGAGTACGACGGCCACGATCGTCGCTGGCGCCAACGCGCTCAAGATGGCGGTCTCCATGACGACGACCATCCGCTGACCCGAGCGGGTCGCGGGCCAGCCGCGGTTCCCGAAGGGCACGGCGGGCGGGTACGCGACGTCGCGGAATCCCGGGACACCGAGCAGCTCGAACAGCCGCCGCGTCACGAAGGGCAGGCCGGCGCTCACCATCAGCACGTCGATGCGACCCTGGCTGATCATGTTCAGGGCAATCGGCGCGGCCACGTAGGCGAGCACTGCGACCAGCCTCGCGCGGTTCGACACCCGGCCCCGCAGGAGCCGGCCCACGCCGAAGGCGCCCACCGGCACGGCGAAGATCAGCGCGACGCGCGGCAGCACGCCCATCCGGCCGAGCACGAAGGTGCCCGCAAAGGCCAAGACGCCGTAGCCGGGCATGCCGGGCGTGCCCGTGCCCAGACCATTGGGCGACCACGACGCGAAGAAGTGCCGCCAGGTCGACCACCACGAGTCGAGCGGAGCGAGCCGCCCGATGAGCGGCAGGTGCATGGCGACGAGGTTGCGCGAGCCGATCAGCCAGAGCACGGCGACGAGGGCGATCGCGAACGCCTGGGCGCGGAAGCTGGTGAGGAACCGCGACGGCCGGCTCACGGCGAAGTCCGGTCGCTCGGGGATGTCGTCGAAGGCGTCGACCTCGGCGAAGGCCGCGGCGAAGCCGACGCCCGCGTCGATGTCGGGCTCGGCCGGGGGCTCGTCGGGTGGCAGGATCCCGCGGGCGCGGTCCAGCCCGTCGCGCAGCAGGGTCGCGATGAACTTGCGCAAGCGCGTGGCGCCCCCGACCTGGAGTCGCCGCAGCTCGTCGTCGGTCAGCACGGTGAAGGCTCGCCGGTGGCGCCGGCGCTCGCGAACCAGTCGCCGGTGGCCGAGCAGCCAGCGCCACGAGCCCAGGATGGCGCCGGCGCGGTCGCCGTCACGGCCCGCGATGGCGACCACCAGCTCGACGACGTCGAGCACGAGGAGCATGGCGAGCGTGCTCAGAGCCGTCCAGCGCCCCCAGCCCGTGGCGACGACGAGCAGTCGGTGTCGCCGCTGCAAGTCCTGACGGCTGGCCTTGCGCGTCCCGGCCGCGGTGATTGCTCGCTCCCCACTCGCGATCGTCTGGCGATGCGCGACGCGCGCCGAGGGCGCGACCACGATGCGCGCCCCGGCGAGCTGGGCACGCCAGCAGAAGTCGAGGTCCTCGCCGAGCGCCGGGATCAGGGGGTCGAACCCGTGCAGCGTCACGAAGAGGTCGGCGCGGATCAACGTGACCCCGCCGGGCGCCACGAAGACGTCGCGCTCGAGGTCCTGCTGGCCGTGGTCGATCTCGCCGGGCTCGACGCGCTCTTGGACCACGCCGAAGCGGTCACAGGTCTGTCCCACGTGCAGCAGGGTCAGCGGGTCGTCGTAGGCGACGACCTTGGGCGTGAGCACCCCGGCGTTCATGCGGAAAGCCGCCTCGACGAGGCGGTGCACCGCGTCGGGATCGAGGCGCACGTCGTCGTGACAGAACAGGAAGAACGTCGCGCCCTCGACCGCGAGCACCGCCTCATTGCATGCGGCCGCGTACCCGCGGTTCTCGGCGAGTACCCGCACGAACGCGTCGGGGGCGACGGCGGCCACCCGAGCGGCGGCGTGCTCGCTCTCGCCGTTGGCCACGACGAGCAGGCTGAGCTCGGCGTAGTCCTGGGCGACCAGCGACGCGAGCGTGGCCTCGAGGCCCGGGCCGGGGCCCGTAGTAACGACGACGGCGACGACCGCCGGTGCACGAACATCCATCAAGTACTCCAGGCTAGTTGGCCGACATCGGCGGAATCGGTACGCACCCATCGGGTGTTACCGCTTTTGATCAGGTTCGTTACCTCGCGCGACCGGCCTCGAGCTCGGCCACCACGTCCTCGAGGGACGCGCGAAGGGCAATTCGCGGCTCCCATCCCGTGACCCGCTGGAGCTTCGCGAAACTGCCACGCGAGACGGGGACCTCGACGGGCCGCAGCAGCGCCTCGGACCGGATGAGCTCGACGTGCGGCGCGATGCGCGCCACGAGCCAGGTCGCCACGTCGGCGATGGCGACGTCGTGGCCGGAGGCCACGTTGTAGACCTCGCCCGCTGCGCCGAAGGAGCCGAGCAGCCGGTACGCGCGCACCACGTCGCGCACGTCGCAGAAGTCGCGGCGCGCCGACAGGTCGCCCACGGGCACGCTGGTCGCGCCCGCGTCGCGCGCCTCGAGCAGCCGCGACGCGAGCGCGGGCACCACGAAGGTCGGCGCCTGTCCCGGCCCGATGTGGTTGAAGGGCCGCACGATCACCACGCGCTGGCCCCGGTGGGCGGCCTCGCGCGCCACCCGCTCCGCCTCGATCTTGGACTGGGCGTACGGACTAGCGGGCCGCGTGACGTGGCCCTCGTCGAGCGGCAGGTCTATGGCGTCGACCACGCCGTAGACGTCGGCCGAGCTCACGATGAGCACGACAGCCTCGGGCGCGGCGCGGCGCGCGGCCTCGAGCAGGTTGCTCGTGCCTAGGACGTTCACGCGCGTGAAGGCCTCGGGCCGCGCCCAGGACTCGCCGACGTGGGTCATCGCGGCCAGGTGGTACACGACCTGGGGCGCCGCGGCGGCGATCGCGGCCTCGAGCGCATCGGGGTCCGTC